>JBCCHY010000006.1:0-36910 GCA_039028495.1 Patescibacteria group bacterium | reverse complement strand
CTAGCCACATTCGTCTCATCCTTTAACCCTACTTGTGCAGGTGCCACTTCAGATATGTCCAGACTATCGGCAATCAACTGTTGGTTGGCCCCAGCGGCCATTAGTTGCGCTGCCATGGTCATAACTTTTGGTGTTGTACGAGGATTCTTAAAGCGCTCAGTCTGGGCAACAATACCAGTGAGGAATGCTGTTGCCATCTGCTCGTCTAGGACTCCGCTCTGGAAGGCCTCGCTAATGCTGACTAGCATCTCCGCCAAACTACTCGCTTCGCCATCTTGCCAGTTTATCGAACCTATATTGCTTGCTGCTGGTCCAGCAATAATGGTCATGACGGTTGCATCATGAAGTATGCGACCATGAGCGACAATTGCTTGGTCGAGATGTTCCCGCTGGTCGACACCTAGGGCAACAACTGCATCAATGTTGAAGTCACCCTGGCTGAAGTTAAGATCATCTGGCGACAGACTGGTCTTGTACGGTGTTATGAATATTTTTACGACATCGTCTTCAACTTTGTAACGTAGCTTGTCAGCCTTAGCCCTATCGAGTGAAATAATAAAGTCCTGCAGGCTATCAGTATTCTTGTGTAGGTTAGCTTCTGGTTTTAAGAACTCTAGAGTATTCGGTGTATCACCGCTGTATACAGCAGTTGCATGTTTACCGATTTTATTGAGCATCAGCGTCAAGCCTATTGCTGATGCAAGCTGGTCAACTGTCGGGTCATTACTAACAGTGACGAGAATATTTGTCGCACCCTTGAGCTTGTCGACAATCTGTTGTTTTGGTGACTGGTCCATGTTTTTTTCTTTTTATTTTTGTTTTAGTTGTAGATAGCGGTTATTTTACCATAAGCATGAATCGGCGACAAGGCACTTCTTTGCAAAGAAGTCGGAATTAGTGTATATTCATCACGTTCATAAACAATAAAGCTAAACTAGGTCTATATGCCAATAATCCAATCAGCCAAGAAGCGTGTCCGCCAAACAGCCAAAGCAACCGCTCGCAATAACCGTACTCGCAAGACTCTACGAAATGCCCTGCGATCATTCTCTGACGCAGTCAAATCAGGCAAACCAACAGATATAACCAGTGCCAGGTCAGCAGCAGATGCAGCCCTAGACACTAGTGTAAAGAAAAATCTCATTCACAAGAACAAAGCAGCACGCAAAAAAGCACAGCTTGCTAGGATTGCAAAGGCTGCAGGCGCGAAAACGACTAAAGCCAAAACAAAAGCTACACCAGCTAGCAAAAAGTCAGCCCCGAAGAAGACTGCGGCAAAGAAAAAACCAGCTGCCAAAAAGGCCCCAGCAAAAAAGAAGACTACTAAGAAGTAGTCCCCTCCGACAGTCTTTATCCTTTACTGCTAGAGTTGTGCTATTTGAACGATCTGTAGCCGCATTGCTTCGTCGGCGTCTTTTCTCTCGACGCGTATTCTGTGATCTGCAGTCATTGCCTCCCCCAAGAGCAGGGATACTCTTTGTTTGCTGATTCTGCCTCTGAAGGATATTACCTTTTTTATAGGATACTCAGATATACCGCTCCTACTAGAAAGGACTGCAGGTGTGTCACCTGAGCATACAGCCAGAGACAGCACTTGGAGCTGCCAAATTATCAGCGACATAACCTGGGCGGGGTCCGTTCTTTGATCTCTCTGCTCTTCATATATTTTTAGTGCTCGCTGCTGGTCGCCACTCAGCGCCGCGTCCAGAAGGTCAAATACTTTCGATGTAGAGGATTGATCAACTAGCTCATCAATAAGCTGATGGGTGATTGAACCGTGAACTGATAATTTGTCGATTTCAGAGCGCAACCTAAGTGGGTTATCGCCAACCCTCTCTAACAGATAGATGGCATCACTTCGAGCAATTTTAGTGTTCAGGCTATCCGCTCTTTTGATAAGCATTTCGACGAGTGTCTCTGCGCTCTGCGCCTGGAAATAAATAACCTCTACACCCTCGGCCTTTGATTTGAGTAAAGGATCATTCTTTTTCAAAGCAGGAGCAATCATCAGTACGGACGTTGAAGTGGGCACAGCTGATGCTATAGTCTCTAGCCTATCTACCAGACTAGTAGCATGCTCTAGTCCTCTAATGATAACCAACCTGGTACCAGAAAACATGGGTATTGTGGATATCCGTGAGACAAGCTCATCGACCCCTATCTCTTCTAAATCACAGCGTTCAACCGCCAACGGATCGGGGTTGGCTGACGTAAACTCCTTCAATCTTTGATCCAGCTCCTGATCTATCTGGTGCACCTCTCCAGAAAGTATCGTCAGCGACATCTATTTTGCCTTTCTCTGGCACGACTCACATATATGGGTCCCCCGTCCTGCGACCACTATCCGCTTTATCGTATCACCACAGCGATTGCACGCTTCATCTGCACGTTGGTAGACATTTGCGAAATCCAGATAGCTACCCTGTCTGCCCTCGGCATTTACGTAGTTTTTATTGCTACTACCACCCTTTTGAATACTGAGTCTTAGCACATCCTGTAGATTAGCGTGTAACTCCGTAAGCTTTTTTTTACTTAGGTTGTTGGCTTTTGTGGACGGATGTATTTGGCTCATCCATAGTGCTTCGTCCGCATATATGTTGCCGCACCCCGCAACTATAGTTTGGTCTAGTAAGCATGCCTTGATACTTTTTTTACGAACTTTGAACAGTTTTACGAACTCCGCCACGTCAACACTCAGCGCATCTGGACCTAGTTTTTTTAAGAAGTTAACTTCGTCTAAGGTAGCTGTAGGCAATAGACGCACCCAGCCAAACTTACGCACGTCGTTGAAAAAGAGCATGGCGTGATCATCTAGCTCAAACTCTACTCTCGTAGTTTTATCCGGTAGGTCACCGAGTAGTGAATCATTTGGATGCCCTGCGCCAAAGAGGTGTTCTGACTTGTTGCTCTTCTGAACGTAGACGAGCTGTCCCGTCATTTTGAGATGTATCACGAGACTATAGCCACTCGTTAAATCAATGATAATCGTTTTAGCCCTTCGTCGAACATCTATGACCTCTGCACCGAACAGGAACTGCTTGGTATCAGCCTCTGAGCTTTGGAAGCTTTTTGGCCAATCAAATTTCACTCGAATCACTTTATGGCCTGGCAACAGACGACGTAATCCAACTACAACTGTTTCGACTTCTGGCAACTCTGGCATATACCTATTCTACCCCTATTTTTACCTATCTGGTAAGTAAACTGGGTTTAACTAAGATGCTTCTAACTTCTTACGCTTTTATTCCTCGAGTGATTCCAATAACATCATATGATGACCAGAGAAGTCGTAAATGAAAAAGAGCTGGGTACATACTCAGCCTATGTGCTAGCTTGTGGCCCGCAGATGTGCATGCAGGGGCTGCAGAGAATAACCTACTACTCTATGTTTGTGGCCGACAATAATGAAAAAGGTTTAGGCCAAAGAAAGTCTGAGATCACGGGTTTAGCCGGCTCGATATTGGAGGCTCTAGATGCCTGGCAGCAAACGCCAGGAGAATCACCTGAACTCTTAGCTTCCATAAACAAAATAGCCAATCAGAGAATAGAGCAAAAGAATCTGAGGCAAAAACCACCACATAAGAACTTGGATAGCTTAGAGAAATACATGGAAAAGAGCAGGTCGATATCCCATTTAGTGGACCTATTAGAGCTCCTTTCTGTCACCATCTGTCTTGTGCATGCTACTTACGGTCAGGCCGATCCACAAACATATGCACGAGAATCCGACATATTCGATATACGTGAAGCCACAACCGTGGTTCTACATCTAGCTAGAAATAGCCCCCTTGTCTACGTTGCCCCTAACCCACAAGTTACAGGTGATGGAAATGTGTTATCTGGTTAGTGAGTCTCTGCGGCTGCGTTAATGAGCTGTCTATTAAGGCCCACTATGGACTTCGGCCCACTCGAGCAAACTAGATGAAAAATAGCTAAAGATGTTGGCGTCATGTCCACAAACAGTTGCGTACTCATAGCACCAATAGATTCCTCGGTATACCCTGAATGCTCTCCCAGCATGCGTAACCTAAATGCCTCCAATCCACGAGCTTTATCAATATCGTTTTTCTCACTATTTGTTAATCTTCCGTATCTCGCGACCTTCTGCACGGTAGTCGTCGGAACCTCACACAGCGACATCATTATATGTAGTCTTCCCCCTCCAGCAGCATGCACGGGTAGTTGAGGTTGAGCGCATAGCTCCTCTACATCACCCGCAACCAGGTAGTCGGATACATGGAACAGAGATCTACTGAGGGCGAAACCGCCAAAGCCTGACATTCTAACAAGTTCTGTCAGTGTTTTCTCATCGAAACCACGATAGTCAACGGCATACTCAAGCCATGTGTAGTGACCGCCACTGCCGTCGCTTATACGGTCTTGGTGAGCTGCTGAGGCCGCCTCTTGAGTTGTTCTTGGGCTTAGCAGCCTATACTTTTGTAAAGCATTTGTTCTCATGTACACATTGTAGAGCAATACGTTATCAATTAAAGCGTAAGCGTTATCTGCAGTGTAAACTATCGTTATGGACTCAATTAAGGATCTACTTAAGAACAAGGACTTTGATGTACCGAGTGAATTAGAGTCACTCAAAAAATACGTACTGGAGAACTACGGTTATGAGCCATACGTCAGGGTCACCGACCATAGCCTGTCGGTACATATGCATACTGCAGCCGATGCAGGTGTGCTACGCATGAACTATGGGCAAGTCATGCAGCGATGCCAGCTAACTCGCAAGCTATATATCAAAATCAGCGAGCCGAGACACTAAAGTATCCAGATCATTGTAGACGTGACCGTGTATACCTTCGGCTTCTGCTGCATAAACATTTGTTGCGTTGTCGTCGATAAACAAACATTCATTCGCAGATACATCTAGTGCTTTGATGCAGTGCTCGTATATCTCTGGGTCCGGCTTTGTCATGCCGAGGTCGCTACTGAGAAACATATGATCAAATAATAGGAGTTCCTTTTCTGTAAAGTAGTCATTCATGAACCCCGAGCCAACATTACTAAGCATGGCAATCGTGTAGCCCTTATCCTTCAGCTGTTCTATTAACTGGAGGAGTGGGTAGTTCTTGCGCTGCGACCCAATGACTTGATTGATCTCGCCTGGACCAACATCGAGTACGTCGGCAAAGGCCTGCACTAGCTCTGCAATGGATATGATCCCACGATCACATGCGTGTGATACGGCACTCATTTCATCCCACTGCTCCTTGGTCGGCTTATACGTATCGTCTATTAAACCCCAGCCACTCTCAGCCAGCACCCCAAAACAATCGAGAATAATTACTCTTATCATGAGACATATAATACATTGTTAAAAAGCTTATGCTGCATGTAGACTAAAGGCTTATGAGCCATCTATTTAAGCCAGGTTTTCATTTGCGTGCTAGTAACGAAATGATTCTTGCTAGATTCATTAATTCGCTAGGGTTTTCAGTAGTTGCTATTGCAAGTTCATTATATCTACGAAACATCGGCCTAAGTGATAGTCAGGTAGGGATCATTGCGGGACTAGCATCAGCATGCATTATTCTATCTTCACCATTGATCCCAATCTTGCTAGAGAAGTTTCGACCGATGAACCTATACATAACAAGCGCCCTCTTATGCTCTATAATCTACACCTTTATGGGTTCTACGACAGCCGCGATAGTTGCTATACCCCTCTTTTTTCTATCACGAGTAAACATCTCTGTATGGACCAACTCATCGGCTATAGCATTCAAGTCTACTACCCACACAAAAAGAGAATTCACAAAAGCTCAAGGTATGGCCAGCAGTCTCATAAATCTAGGCTGGATCATTGGGCCACTGATAGCAGGCCTGAGTCTCGCTACGTGGGGCCCTAACGAAACCTTCTATGTTGGCTCAGCAATAATGATACTAGGCACATCGACTCTGTTACTGTATCCGATCAATATACCAATGAAACGACGACAAAAATTAGACTCTAGCTGGATAGAAAATGTTAGATTCTACTTATCCAATAAGGCGCTACTTAAAGCCTACCTTTTTCGAACCTGCGTATCTATATGGTGGGCGTTTATTTTTACATTCTTACCACTCTTAATGGTGAACGAGGGATACTCTCTACAGCAAGTAGGCCTTGCAACATCCGTGATATCTGTACCCCTATTTTTGCTAGAGTTTAAAACTGTCGATTTAGTGAAATCTTGGGGATATCAAAGAATATTTTTAGGCAGCTACCTGCTAATGACAGCTACGATGCTACTAGGAGTTTTGTCGTCCTCTCTAATGATCTTCATCATAGGTCTGGTGATAGCATCTCTAGCTCTAGCATTTCTCGAACCAATCTGCGAGCTATATCTATTTGATCAGGTTACCCCACTGGAGGAAGAAAAAGCGTATGCCATCTATAGTACCTCTGACTCGATTGGCGGTATCGTTGGCAGACTAGGCGTAGGGCTCCTTATCGGGCTACTGAGTATTGAGTTTGGATACATTTTTATTGGCCTGTTTACGTCTGTAGCAGCTTTTACTGCTCTAACCCTGAAAGGGGAATAGCCTTATAGCTCACCCCAATTTTTTCCAGAGTCTACATCGACTTTGAGCTTTATACCAAGACTCGGGTATATGCTCTCCATCGTCTCTCTCATCAGCTTCGCAACTGCCTCTACCTTTTTATCTGGGCACTCAACTAGGATGCTGTCATGGACCTGCATGATCTGACGGCAGTCACTGTCTAGTAGTTCATCCAGCTTTAGCATGGCCATTTTCATAAGGTCTGCTTCTGTACCCTGTATAGGCATGTTTATGGCCTGCCTATAAGCGCCTTCTCGCACCATAAAGTTACTGCTGCTCACGTCAGGCGTAGGACGCCTACGCCCAAACAGCGTCTCCACATAGCCCTGTTCTTTGGCGAGGTCACGTAGAGACTTGATGTAGTTGCGCAGCGCGCTACGCTGCTCAAAATATTTATCTATAAACTCTTTTGCCTCTGAGTAGCTCATGCCTGTCTGTTGCGCCAAGCCATGCGAGCCTTGTCCGTAGAGGATGCCGAAATTCACGGCCTTGGCTGAATAGCGCTGTTCTTTGCTGACGTCCTCTAGCGCGACGCCGAATACCTGACTAGCAGTTAGTGTATGGATGTCGATGTCGCTGTTGAACGCCTCTATCATATCGTTATCGCCTGCCAGCACTGCAGCCAATCGTAGCTCGAACTGACTATAGTCGGCGCTGACTATTGAATGGCCGTCTTCGGCAACGAAAGCATAGCGAACACGCTTGCCCATTTCTGATCTAACAGGAATATTCTGTAGATTCGGGTCATGACTACTTAGGCGCCCCGTACTAGCAACTGTTTGGCTGAGTATGCTGTGTACGCGGCCATCATCGGCAACATGCCCAGGAAGCGCATCAACATACGTGCTCTTTAGTTTTGCTAGTTCCCTGTATTCAGATATCAGCCCAATGATTTCGTGCTTGTCAGCTAGTTTTGCGAGCTCTGAAGCAGCCGTACTATAGCCTGTTTTGCCCTTTTTTATACCAACCGTTGGCAGCTCCAGCGTCTCAAAGAGTACGTCCGCCAGCTGGGCTGGGCTATTGATGTTGAACTCTTTATCGGCATGACCGTAAATAGACTGCTCAAGATCACTTATCGCACCAGCAAGCTCTTCATGCATCTTAGACAGGTATTCTAGGTCGAGTTTCATACCTGTCTGCTCTATGCGCGCGAGCGATACTATGCTGGGTGTATCTATGTCTTGGTAAACCTTGTTGAGCTTAGCGTGTTTCTGATCTGAAAAGAACTCATTGTTGCTCTCTGCCAGCTTATTAAGCGCCTGCAGACTAACAGACGCCCTGTCTTCTGGTGATAGGTCTGCCAGGTCTATGTGTGTTCCGCAGAACTCACTAAGTAGACCCTCCAAACTAGTGTCGCGAACGAGCGAATTTCGTATAAAAGCACCCAGACTGATGTCAGTTATCTGCGGCCTAGCAGAGGCAAATATGGGCTGAACCCCTGCAGCCCACAGAGCTTTAAGGATATATTTGGCGTCATAGGCAACAATCGTATGGTCCTTAGTAAATAAGTCTGCTTCTGCCGCTATGCTCATGACCTTTTTATCATCTAGATCTAGACAGTAGAATCCGCCAGTATCTGTCAGTACATATAGTAGCCCTCTGTCGTCTGCACTAACAATTGTAGCCGCGTAAGATGACTCTGCTTTCATATCTGCAGCATTACTCTCTGTGATCTGAACTGCCGGTTTATCGAACGGTTTGATATCCGACTCAGCCTCCTGAGCCGCAGCAGCTGCATCTTCTAGGCCTTCGGGTAAATGCCGCAGGAGACTATTAAACTCGAGCCTCTTTAGGTCTTCGCGCAGCTTAGCAGCATCAAGATCTTTTATATCCATAGACGCGAGATCTAGATCGAGTGGAGCATCTGTCATAAGTGTTACCAGCTGCTTACTTATCTGGGCCATTTCACGTCCGGCCTCTAGTTTTTTGCGCACCGAATCTTTAATCTGATCAAGATTTTCGTATACACCGTCTAGTGTCCGGTATTTGTTCAGTAGGTCGGCGGCTGTCTTTTTACCAACACCTGCTACGCCTGGGATATTGTCAGAGCTATCGCCCATGAGTGCCTTGAAATCAACGCATTGATCAACGCTCACACCAAATTTTTTCTTGTACTCAGCAGGGTTATACTCTTGTATATTGCTTAGTCCCTTTTTGAGTGCAAACATGGTTGTTTTGTCGGTAATAGCCTGCAGCAGGTCTAGGTCAGAACTCACAAGGACTGTTTCTATGTCTTCGGCCTCTGCTTTTTTTGCTAGAGTCGCCATGATGTCGTCAGCCTCGTAGTCGTCTAGCTCATATAGCGGCCAACTAAACGACTCGAGGAGCTCTTTGAGCACTGGTATCTGCGCGTAAAAGTCATCTGGTGCTTTTTTCCGGCCAGCCTTGTACTCGGCATATATCTCTTTTCGCTTGCGTATGTTTGTTCCGGATTTATCCCATGCAACACATACGTAGTCGGGCTGCAGGCGCTTTATGATCTCAAGTGCCAACACCGTGAACCCATATACGCCGCCTGTTGGTGTGCCGTCATGTGTGCTGAGGTCAGGCATTGCGTAATACCCACGGTAGAAAATGCTTTTACCGTCAATTACGACTAGCTTTTTAGAGTCTCGCACACTCATTGCTTTTATTATACCCGACCTCTGTTTCTATTGATAGCTACGTCGCGTAGATCGCCGCTAACTCAGATATCTCTAGGGCTGCTTTTTCAGAGTGAATATAGTCCGTATTTGCTTCTTTGTGAAGTCGCTTGAATAGGTCTTTCGATTCCTGCTTAGTAAGCGGCTCTAGGCCTAGTAGCTCGAGCATATCGTCTACATGCTGCTCGATAGAGCCGGGCAGTGCCTCGATCTCTAGATTAACGCCAATCACTGTTTCGGGGTCTTCTATATCCAGTATGTAGCGCAGACTGACCTCGACTCCATCAGCCTGACACTCTTGCATTCGGCGGAGACCATAGTTTGCTTCTGTATAGCCCAGTAGTGCAACCGCTTCGAGCATATCTGCAAGATTGCCCCTGCTAAATACACTGGACTCCTGCCGTTCAGTATCCCCGACACCGCCCTTTTTTATACTGAGCTCTGGAACACCATCGTTAACCCGAACCATCACCTGCAGATCACGACCCTCCAGGCTACCAGAAAAATCCATAAGCAGTCGTCTCCGATATGACCACTGCGCACCACGCACATCAAGCTCTGCGATTACTCTTTCAGCTTCTTCAGGCGACAAATACACTCGTTTTTCGATTTCTTTTGCCATCTTAAAAGTATACGTTATTTAATCCGCATAGCCTGCTTATGAAATAGGTCGTAGTAGGCCGTGCCTTTTTTGAATAGCTCCTTATGAGTACCCTTCTCGACTGCATGACCATTCCGCATGACAATTATCTGATCGCATCTAGAGACAGTGCTCAGACGGTGGGATACAACGACAAGTGTTCTGGTGGAGTACCTATCAAACACGTGGTCCATAATCTGCTGTTCGCTCTTAGCGTCTATTGCACTCGTTGGCTCATCTAAAATTAGTAACTCAGAGTCAGTATATAAAATCCTAGCTATCGCCAGCCGCTGAGACTGTCCACCAGAAAGCTTAAGGCCATCATCTTCTATGTAGCCGTAATTGGTGTCAAGGCCTTTCTTTAGGGACGTAACCGTCTTTTTCATCCCGACATCATCGAGCACTTCTAGTACTTTTTTACGGTCATAACGACCAGTAAAGGACATGCTTACCGACTCGCCAATCGTCATAAAATCGAAACTACTATATTCTTGGGTTAGAGAAGCAGACTTCTTATATATAGAGTCCATATCTAAATCATCAATACCGATCCCGTCATATGCTATCTGCCCGTCGCTATGGCTATATAGGCCCATAAGATTCTTTATGAGAGTTGTCTTGCCCGCTCCATTTTCACCGACTATAGCAACGGACTGCCCACGGTGTATATCTATATCTACATCATGTATCGCCGGCGAATCAGCATTAGGGTATGCGAAACTCAGTCTTCGAGCCTGTATGTGATCTATTGTCCCGCGGTGCTTTTTTGTACCTTGATGACGCCCTTTGTAATCTAGGTTGGCATCTAGGTATAGCCTGTAGTCATCTAGATGATACCCGTATAGAACTATGCTAGACACACTGCTACTCAGTCTATTCATGGCTGCTAGATAAGCCCCTACTAAGCGCCTGGACTGCTCAAAACCACCAACATTCATAGCGCCTGAAAACACCCTGAACAATAGCCAGATATCAACACCAGTAGCAGCTACGCTCTCTAGTAGCTGCATTAGGGTCTGGTTCCTGGCCGTTAAGCGCTCTTTGTTGGCAGAGATATCGATCGAGTCTTTTTTGTTTTTACGGTATAGGCTCAAGATTTTTTTAGATAGTCCAAACAGCCGAATCTCAGCTATGCCTGACTCTTTATCAAACATCTGGTCAATATATCCGGCCCTGATCCTAGAGGCTCTTCGCTCGGACCAATAGACTCGGTCCTCTTTGAAGACCCTAATGCTATTCCTAACAGCAATAAAAGGTATAGGTAAAAGCACGACTAACGCCTGCGGTACAGTTGCTAGGATACTACCAAATATTGCGACCAGACTAATTACCGCTGCAAACATATCGCTCACATAACGTACATGCCACAGAGCCTCTGATGCGCCAGTTTGTGCCAACATGTATTTGTCCGTGATCTCAGGAATCTCTACATGAGCGATGTCCGACTGTACACGACCCTCCATCATGCCAATGCGCATCTCCATCTCTACTCGCTCACGGTGAACTACAAAAGTGTAGCGCTCAAGCATGGACATCAAATAGGTCATCAGCTGCAAGGCAGCTGCTACAACTAGCAAGGTTATGGCTTTTGTCTTGCTGCCGTCATTGGTCGCAAACAGGATCAGCTCGTTAATTAGTGCACCCGCCAAGAATGCCTGAGCCACAGGGACTAAGCCGTCAATAATGGACTTTACCGGATAAGTAAGCACCACCAATCGAGAGTGCTTCCATGCGAGCCTCATGGCGTAAACATAGTTTGCTGCTTGCCTCTTCCAGGAAATACTTCGGACTTTGTTGTATGACATACCTAAAAAGTATAGCTTATACGAACACCTACTGTGGTAGAGGCCCTGTGACCGTCAAGTCTCTCTGCATTCCTGTCAATATCTGCTCAAATGGACAGTCTCTTCTATTTCTGCTACCTACAGAATGTGACTGCACTCGAGCTACACTTCTGTAGAACTCTCTAGAATCCGTGCCCGTAGATGACCACGCAGAGAAAATACGGTGTAATGACTGAGACTTTGGGCCTGGGCCTGTTGCCAAATCAACCATACGACGCATCCAAAGAGGAAAAGGTGCATACACTATATCGAAAGGCCTGCTCTCCGACAGTGACATGGCACCCAGGACCCTGAACTGCCTCAAGACTAAGGCGTCTGACTCAAGTCCCACTAGCTTTTCAATGATTTGCAGATGGTCTTCTACCAGCGCCTCTTCTGGACACTCCTCGTTAACGACTAGTCTATCGATCTGCGAGCCGGTCGGTCGTACAGAAAGCCCTAGCATACTCTTTGCCACCAAAAGCTTTTCGACAGGTCCATCATCATAGTCAATGTCAGACAGCCTGGCCTCGGCCATAGCATTAAAATACATTTCAAAACCGGCGTGTAGTCCAACCTGCATACAAGATTTATATCTTCTGATTCTATATATCGCAAGCACAAGCCTATTACTTCAGCTGTTTCTCAGTAGAGTTGCTATACTTTGTATATGAATATTCGAATCGCGCTAGTACTACTATTAGCAGTCTTGTTTGTCGCTGGTGCAGTGATTTTTCGAATGCAAAGAGATGGAGCCACAGCTATGAGCGATCAAAACCAACCAAACGAAATCATTACGGAACCAGTTCCAGACGGATACTCCAGGGCTTTTTTAGCGCCTGGTTGCTTTTGGTGCATGGAGGCACTATTGCAGGAAACTAACGGTGTCGGGCCGGTCATCAGTGGCTACGCAGGCGGTACAGAGTTCAACCCAACCTACGAAGATATATACAAGGGCAAAACCAGCCATAAAGAAGCTGTTGTTGCTTATTACGACCCCGACGCGATCACCTATAGAGAAGTTCTGGACATATACCTAAGTGGCATTGACCCAACTGACCCAGATGGACAGTTCTATGATCGAGGTCCGACATATCAGACTGCGATATTCTACGAAACAGATGAGCAAAAAGTCCAGGCGCAGGAAGCCCTCGACGCAATCGCCCCGGACTTTAACAAGCCTATAGCAGTTGAGCTGCTACCCTACACAACCTTCTACCAGGCTGAGGAATACCATCAAGACTTCTACCTAAAAGCACCAGGCCGCTACCAACAGTATTCGGATGCTAAAGACAATCTTAAAGAGCGCATCTGGCAAGAAATCCAAAGAGAACAATCAAACTAAGCGTATTTGTTAATGCCGCTGATCTGGGCGTACGCCTCTAGGTCACCCATCAGGTCTTTGACTGGCCGATCCTGATACATCCCTCTGAGCATACTAAGCGCCCGTACTCTTGGGTTACCCTCAATTTCACGATCTAGTTGTCCATACAGTACTGTTTTTTCGTGCATACTGTCGAAATCAAGCGATCGTATTGCATCATGAAGAGCGCCCAAGCGATCTTGCAGATCGTTTGTAGCTTCACGTAGTTGACCTACCACCTCTGCAGCTACTAGTGATCTCGAACTAATGGCCTCATGAGTAACAGCAAGCGGCTTGAGGCTATCAGCAATTTGTGCAAACTCTGATTCGGGTAGCTTCTTTCTGCAATAAGGGGACCAAAAGTCTCTCAGCTTGGATGTTGCGATTACGTTATCAGGTTCGACAAAGCCACTAAGCCTCACAAAACCATGTCTACCAGTATATCTACCAGTGCCGGGTTCAGACTCGCAGGTCAGTAGCGACCCAGGAGGCAGGACATAGCCATTAATTCTCGTCCACTCCGTAGTGATTGCCGTATTTTCACCAAGCGATTTCCTATAGCCATAAGTTGTACCACCCTCATCCTTCAGCTCAACAACGTGGTTATTCGTTCTGTGCTCTAGGAAATACGATTCAGCCTGTCCGCAGTAAGTACCTTCGCCTCTTCCTTCACCATGCTTGAGCATTTCTTTTGGTCTATCCGAAAGATCTAGCTCCACAGGCTGGATCTCTAGGTTCATATGCGCCGCTATTTCACTAAAGTCTAAACCTTCTGTCTGCGCTGCGACAACCATAGCTAGCCTTTCTAGAGTAGAGGGGGCTGTGTGTATAAGTTTTAGAAAAGCGTCCTTTTTATGTTGGTCCAAAGCCTCTGATACTTTTTCTTGCCTTTCGTTAATCCTATCACCCAGTTTAGTCGTACCCCTCAGGATCCCTCTCAAGCTGTTTGAATCTGTGGTCTCGTTTCTTGAAACAGCGAACATGCTACACATAGTCGTGTGTTCATAATAAAAATCCTCGCCTAAAGCGTCAATTCCAGCGCGCTCAAGCCATAGTGTCTCTACTAGCTCTTGTGACTTACCAGCAAAATCATGTCCTCTAAATCGTCTGGTGTCGGCATCACTTCTTTGAAGCTCCCGACGCTCGATATCTTCAGCGGTCAGCACAGCCAGTTCGTCGTCAGAAAGAGGGTCGTTATAACTAGCGGGATACTCAAGCCATCTCGGTACATATATGGGGGCTAGATCCGTTAACGATACCTCTCCGACTGTTCGATATATTGACGCTGTAGGATCTACTTCGTGCCGAGGTATATCTATGCCTTCAGGAGAAGATAGTTTAGCGAATGTGTTTACTTTTTCTGACATTTTTATATTAGTTTATTTATGATTACATATTATCATAAAATGGTGTTTTTGTCTACTTTAGTTATTAATCAATAACTATCTTTTCAGATAATCGCTTACTAGTTCGGATATTTGTTCAGATGTTTGGTCATGATGGTTCTTACCCCGCTGCAGCATGGCTGTATAGAGGCTTAGGGCGCAGGCGACTGAGATGTTGTAGCTCTCTACGAATCCGTGCATGGGTATAAATGCGGTTCTGTCAGAGAAGTCAACGGCAGTGCTGCTAACGCCCTGGCTTTCATTACCAAAAATCAGTGCGGTCTTGCAAGAGAAATCTATCTCACCTATCTCTATAGACTTATCTATTAGAGTTGTAGCAACTATCTGAAATCCTTGTTCTCTCAGAGAACTAAGACATTCTTCTATAGAGTCCCATTTGCGGACATTCAGCCACTTTGCTGCCCCAGAGCTGGTCCGTTTACCCTTTTTATAAAACGTATTCTCTGCCTCGATAATATGCACGTCCAGAATGCCCATCGCCTCTGCGCTACGAATACACGCATTGATGTTACCCACGTCATAGATCTCTTCGAGCACAATAGTGAGATTACGAGTACGCTTTGCAGCTACCCGCTCTATTTTATCCAGTCTATCCTTAGTGGGTTTACTCATCTACGGCGAGTATACACTAGGCTTGGAGCCGCATCACTCGCGCATCCTCATGGACTATCTCAGCAGTGTTAATAGCACGAGCGTCGTCACCCCATAGAGTCGGTGTCATCTGTGTGCCAACACCTTCCTCATGAGTATTACAAGTTACCGAACCATTGCCTATCGCATTTGCATACACAATGGCGTCGACTGCTCCATCTATAAACAATGGCGTAACACGATCAAGCACAAACTTAGGCGCTCTTGCAGAAACTCTAAGCACCCCCTTTTGCAGCGGAGTCACGAGCTTCAGATCTTTGCGCCTTGCAAGTGATCTATTGCGCATAGTTGGCCAAAGCCATGCATCATAGGCTTCATTGTTTTCTCTAAGACGCTGCTGCCTCTGGAGGCAGTCAGTCCGTATCCTAGACGCTGTCTCGACCGCATCGCTTGCTTCATCTTCTATGTGGCGGCCAATTTCGGCGAACATACGGAAGTGTGATGGTATATCTCTCAGAGCTTCTTCACCAACCGCCTCAACCATCTTATCCCAGCTTAGTTTTGCAGCATGCGTTGCTATGTCGGCATAGGCTTCTTTGAGTTCTAGCTCCTTACCTGTCAATGGTAGGTCTCTAGGCTTTGCCTCTTTGACAGTAATACCCGCTCGTTCTAGTCTACGTATTGCGTTGTTCACGGCCTCCTCGCTAAGCTTATCCATACTGGTCACTCTACTGTCTAGACTCGGCGATACTGCAATCCTACCAAATACGCCTAGATTAGGACGATTAAAGAAATGCCCAGCCTCTACTGCTCTTTGAGTTTTTGGCATTACATCTAAGCACCTAGCATCACGACGAGGGTTGCCCGTCATTACCGCATCAACAGACATGCCCAGGAGATCATATGCATCTGCGGAACTAAGTATTAGACCCGTGCTAGGAACTACCCCAAATGTGCCGTTTACAGCAGCTGGGTATCTTGTAGAGCCCGCATAGTCACCACACGTTGCTATTACTGTTGCCCTAACTCTTCTTTTGTCTCTAGTAACTAAAATTAAGCCACTTGCCGCTAGTGCTCCAGCACCTGAGCTGCTACCGCCTGATGCTCTGTCTGTGTTTGGTGCTAGTGAATTCTGCACATTTTCATGATCAATGTCATAACCCATCTGCGTAGATATAGAGTAGTCATTAGCCATAACCACATATCCTGCATTCAGGAACGCGTTTACAAATGCGCCATTTTTAGCCTGATAATCACCATTAAGGAGTGCTTTATTACGCTCACTAATATAGCCCATGAGTCCATCAAAACAGGTTGCTTCTGCTAACCCATTATCCCCAGGATGAATATCCTTAAATACAACGATCTCCATGCCGTCTCTTATCTCAAAATCCCTATTACGTAGTAGTGCTTTTTTACCGGGACCCCTTACAAGCGCTCCTAGCGGGTCCTCTGCATACACTTCGTGTCTCATGAGGTATACTATACTACCTTCTTATGTATACGTCAATATCCCTAAGAGGTTACGCTTGCAGGAGTGAGCCTCTGCAGCTTTAATTACATACATGCAAAAAGCAGAATTAGTAGCACTCGCTCGCAGCAGTGGTTTTGAGCCAATCGATCTGACCGTCGGTCACCCGCCTGTAGAGACGACGGTTGAAATGCTCGCTGTCGGTCTCGGCAGCTCAACATTGAACAAATACGCGCCCTCTATAGGTGACGCAGAAATGCACGAAGCGATCGTGCACTACTATCAAAGGATGCACCCCGATTCACCCGGTGTTGCAGAGCTAACACCCGAACATGCAGCGATCAACATGAGCACCAAGCCGTTTATCCCTCAGCTCATTAGATCTGCCAGAGCATATGCCCGAGATGTAGCAAAAGCCCCTCACGCGAGAAATGTGTTAATACCAGTCGATAGCTATGAAACATATTCTGCAGCTATAGATGGTCTAAACAGGGATGCTGAGCAAGAGGTAGTCACAGCCGTTCCCTACGACGTCAAGAAGAAAGGTATAAATCACTTCGGTCTCATGCATACAGCAGAAAACAACTGTCTCGTCATAATCAATTCACCTCATAATCCAACCGGCGATATTCTGTCGCAGAGACAAGCACTATCTCACGCAGAGATCATGGGTTCAGTACATACGATCGTTGCCTTTGATGATAGCTACGGCAATCTGACGTGGGGACATGAACCAGGCTACACAACCGCTGGCTTCGCAGCTCTACAGGGCGTCACTAACGCTGTCACAATGACTTCTTTTAGCAAGGACCTCTCTATAGCCGGTCTACGCTGCGGCATCTGGACAGCCCCACCAGCGCTGCGTGAGTTTATTAAAAAAGACTTGATGACTAATGGCCAGTCGCCTGCAACACTCTCAAGACCAGTTTTAAAGGCCGCACTAGACGGCGACCTAGACGAGCATCGTCAGATGGTAAGAGGAGTATACAGACGCAATCTCGAAGAGCTTTGCCTACTAACCTCCGTCATGGTTGAGAGATCTGGCGTACAGGTTTTGGGTAATAAAATGCCAGCCGGAGGCATCTACCTGCTACTGTCGCCACAGGACGGTCGCAGAAACGCCAGTTCAGTCGCACGCGCGTTTGCCGAACACGCAGGCGTAATAGTCAAGCCAATAAATGAGAGACAAATCCGTGTAGCTGCTGTCCAAGACCGTAGAGTCCATGCTAGACTAGACGAATTTTTACGCTAGCCCACTAGGCTGTAGTGAGCCATCCCTACTCCAGTCATCTTTGCCCACATCTGATCACTCCATGAACCGTGCCAATGCTCTGCTAGTAGTCTTACGTCATCCAAGATATTGAGTTACGTATAAATCCCTAGTATCTGGTAACCCCTCTCTCTTCGCTCGCTCATGGGATGAATGATGTTCTGAGTGCATAGTATCCAGCATCTCTGATGTATCAAAATTGTCGCTAGGAATGTCTAGGTTATTCATAGCTTCTTCGATATCTCTCATAACTATCCCACGAAAATCTGCATGCCATTCATCGTTCTTGTCATAGCCATCATCAGGTGACCAGTCAGGGTTGCTGACATTCTGCAAGAGTCCATCATCGTACCAGCCAGGTAAATGCCCCTCCATGGCCTCTTTAGAGTCAAAATGCTTTACAAAATCCTCAGCATTGATAGCTGTCCTCAAGGATATAGATACAGAAGCTGGATCTACTTCACCGTAATGAGATAGTGCCTGAGATAGCGCATGCTCGACATATGACTGGCTGCCATCATCACCAAACCTCTCGACACCATGCCCCATCATCTGCTTGGGCCTAGTCAGATGCATAAAGCCAATAATCGTCCTGCCATCATTGGTCTGAAACTCTATATTCAGATCACCACAGTCTGCGAGTCGTCTACCAAGAACTGTAACACCATTAGATGTGTCGGCAAAAAAGGCATTAAAGCCGCTTGCCTCTCTCCAGCCTGAAGGGTTAGTCCCGGCTATACCTTCGGCAGCGTACTCATGAAACATATCGTCAAAACCCACCCTATTGTCCGTTACTGCGATGGTTATTGCGCTATCAGCGTTATCTAAAAATTGTTCACTACCCATTAAACGAACGTATGCTTCCTGTGTATTTTGTTCTGGACAATATGTAGGACCATCGGCTTCAGCAAAAAGGTCCATCAGATCACTTTCATTGCCCAGCTCAATCGCTCCAGCCGAGAAGACCGCAGGAGGGATTCGCAGTATCTGATGACGCTCGCGACACTCTTCGCGACAGTAGCTAACTGCTGCCTGCTTTGCAGCATCCGAGTCATTGCCCGCATCTATACTGTCAGTTAACACTGCCTGGTATATTTCGCAGCAACGCACGACAACGTTACCTATACCACTTAAGGTTGTAATGCCAGACCTAGAGCCCTCGCCAAAAGGCTTTGTTACTATACCTTTTATCTCTACTGGGGTTTCCGAACTCATCACAACTACTCCTTATCTTCAACGACAATTACAGTACCGTCAACACCCACTAAGATAGTTGTGGGCATATTTCCGCTCTGTTTGCTATATTTCATAGTTGTTTCATAATATATTCTATATCTTAAATTGTCAAGATATATGTATCTACTTAAAGAAGTTACGCAGTCTTTGTAAATATTATTTTGACAAAAACTGCATTATTTTGTACTGTTGGTGCAATGGATATAAATACACTTTGTAAAATTGGTCTAAATAAAGCTCAGGCGCTCGCCTATAAAGCATTGGTGCAGAGAAAAGGGGCAAAACCCTCGACAGTTGCAAAACTAATTGGTGAGACAAGATCCAATACGTATGCAATTCTTGACCGCTTGGTAGACATGGGGCTTGCCTACCGAGAAGATGTGAATAAGAAATATACCTACTATCCTGAAAGCCCCCAGGTACTAGAGTCAATCCTCATAGAGCAGATATCGAGTCAGCAAGCAGATTTAGAGCTGCTAAAGAAAAAAATGCCAAAAATGCTCGGGGCTTTTCATAGCGACAAGGGATCGCCAAGTGTGAAAATCTCAAGTGGAATAGACGCTATATCGGTGAGCTACAAAGATCAAGTCGCCACAGAAGATAGATATATTAGATTCATTAGGTCAATACACGATATAGGTTATATGGGTTTCGAAAGAATGAAATCGATACGATACTTGGCTAGAGAAAATAAAAAACGCCGACTAGGAATAACCCCTCACTTGGCAGCAGATAAGCTTCTAGACGAACGCAGTGACAGCCGGACTTCTCTACGGCGCAGATGGCTGGACGAAAACAGCTACACTGCTCCTGTTGAATGGGTTGTAAGTGGAGATAACATCTGGGCAGTCATATTCAAGGACGAGGGGTACGTCGTAGAGCTAGAGAACGAGCATCTCGCCGAGAGCCTGAGACAGATCTTTGACCTATTTTATGAAAAACTCTAATCAAGATCTTTTGCGTAAGCCAGGTCTACCCCAAGGCCATGTGGGTCAAAGCCCATGGCCTGTTTCTCTGGCCCTTCAGGAATTGGGCTATAGCCCATCACTTCAAATAGACCTATAGAAGGTACGTTCTCTGGCTCTATGCTAGCAGTCATTATTTTTGCATTGCCAGAATCTCTAGCTACAATTTCAGCTTGCTCTAGCAGCGCACGGCCTACACCCCTGCGCCTATGATCTCGATCGGTAATTACCCAACCTATATGATGTTGGCCAGGATTCCGCTCATCCATCCAAACTATCCCTCCTAGAGGCTTGTTTGGAGTTCCGATAAAACGAGATAGTAGCCATGTACGTCCACCCTGGAGCTGCTCAAGTGCTGTCTGCTCACTAGAGTACTTAGCGAACATCTTCTCTCTTGCTTCGTCACTATAGAATCTTGCAGGAAAATTGCGTCTGAAAAAATCTAACACCTCAGCGCGGACAAATGCATTGCCTGTACTACCTGAGCTGAGTGTAGAGATTTCGTACATACTATAATTACAACATAGTTATACTATTTTGTCTATTTCAGAGAGATAGAGAGCATCAGTCGGGTCATCGGGTTTGCCACTGCAGGGAGCTTTTCGGCATCCTGTCTGGAGCCGCGGTAGCTAGAAAGCCACGGCGTTGTATAGGTGTTCGCATTGACCATTGATATTTGACCACGAAGTGCACCCAGTGCTTCAACCGCGTCCAGGCAAACACCTGCTGGATTGTGAATCAGAGCTTTTTCCCTGCCCTCATCATGATAAAAGGCTAGAAAACTATGGTGGTCTCTAGGCGGCAGTGTAGCTCCCATATCAGTTGGCGCATCGCTGTAAGGTACTTCTATCGCATGTATGCCGGGGCCAACCAGCATATCTACACTTCCCTCATCAGCATTCATTGTACGAATACTATCGGCGAGATTATGAACGATACCCAGCGGGTTGCCGTTACCAAACATACCCTTATACCCAGCATGAAAGACAAACATGTGCCTCTCGGCTCCTCCACCACTAGTGAAGCTACCGACGACGGGAGGACAGTCGCCACCCCGGACTAGAAGCTGTACTGGTCCATCTAGAGTGGCCCTGACTGAATCAATGAACTGAGAGGTAGCTATGACAGCATCAACCTGCGTTGTCTCCTGCTCTCTCTCGGCCCTCGTAGCAGCACCGACTAGTAGGCGGCCAAAATACGGGTGACTTGCTATCCTTGCACGACTATAGCTACCGTCAAGCACAGCAACCTCACTCGTGTGTCCGTCACTATCAACAGCGATAACTTGCTTTCCAAAGAGGAGCTGACCCAGCGGGCTACTTTCAAGTTCGCTCTCTGCCGTAGTAGAGTATGTATTCCCGCCGTAATCTAGCCCACAGGCTATCTTGACCTCTACGCCACCGACAAGCTCGCCCTCGTCGTAGACTCGACCATCAAGTGCGGCAGCTTCTAGCCCACCTGGTGCAATAACTTGAACACCAGCACTTTCTAGTAACCTATGTTTTTTAGTTATAGCGCTGCGTGTCCAGGTAGAGTCATGAATATTCTCTTCGGGATGTATAATCTCAGTCTTTTTACATGTCTTCATCAATAACTCACTTTAAAGATAGAGCTACTATACCTTATACGATATAGAACACAAGATAACTATCCGGCAGAGTTTTCAATAAACATGCCGTTCTCACCTAGCACGTAGACTTCTGCGGCGGATTCGTCGTCTACTGGGTAGCGATCAATCCTGACTACCATTTGACCACTACTGTAGGTAAAAACATCTATACGACAGTCCGTAAGCGTCTGAACATAGGCACCAAGTCTAACAAGATCCCTGTCCTCGGGGTCAATCGCCGCACCATCACGCAACATATTCCAGTCAATAAATAGACTCCAGGGGTTGATGCCGTTAAAATCAAGGCTCATTCTGGATTCATCAGCTACATATCTGTTAGCGAGCTTGACTGCCGTATCGCCTGCTTGCACCTGATGATCCTCACCTATGACACACTCGACAACCGCTCCCTGGTTTGGTCTAACAATAGAAAAACTATTCTCAAAAATATCTTCGCCTAAGATTCTCGCGATACCTTCTGGGGCGGGATCATCATGACGAGGGCTGGCTGGATCAGCAAATGTATCAACAGTTTCTAGCGAATCAATCCATCTCTGGGTAGCAAAAACGCCTCCGAATTCATCAACTGTGATGTTGGTGACTGTACAGGCATTTGGGATAAGCAACTCTTCTCCAGGTCGTATGATGTTTCTATCTATGTCGTTTGCCTCTCTCAGCATATTTATATAGCCAAGATCGAAGGGATTCTCGGGGTCCGTGTAGGCAACATTTGGTCGTTTGTTTTCAGCTATGAGACCCAGTACGTCGCCGGACTGGACAATATATGTGTCTTTTGGCGCTATGCCCTCTAGTCCACCTGCAGGAGCTGAGCAAGCAATTTCTAATCCTGAGCCTCTATCGTCACTAGGAAATTCCCGCACAATCGCACCAAATACATGAATGCTGGCTGATGATTCACCATCTAGTGCGCTTGGTCCATTTAGTATGGTTACTGCTGGTCTCGTTTCTGCTATAGCGTCCTCACCAGATGCTGGGGGAACTGAGCTTTCAATCTTTGGCTCTTGCACCACAGCTGTGGGCGTGGGTGTTGGGCTGACAACAGGTGGTTCGGAACTCTTTTCGTCAGTTTCTCCACTAAAGATACTGCAGCCCGAAGCTAACATCGCCAGACTGGCGATAATAACCCCAGCTCGTCTTCTGTATGGCACGCTTACTAGAGGTGCACGGTTCCTGTTTGTCCACTTTTCTCTCACTAAGAGATGATTATAGCTAATATACGCTGAGGGCAAAGCACAAGCATCTTAAATATCTCGTATGTGCTCCTATGAGACAATCTCGCAGTCGTAAAGAATATGCATACGCCCTGGACCCGATGCGGGCAACAGTTCGGCACGAGTGTCACCTGGTGTATTCAAATCTATAACTGCGTCTATATATGTTCTGTCGTGACTCTCATTAAAGAATGGCGAGTGATGTGCAGCAAACTCAATGCGGCTCATGCCTGGCTGTATTTCGAGCTGCTTAGCTCGGCTGCATAGCATTAGATCCCGGCTATCATACGAAACATGGAGACCACTATAGTCTGTACCGTCTGGCTCTTCAGCAGCAACAGCATCTCCGATTACACCGTCCTCGGCCAACCCAGTTGCAGACAGGCCGGTGATCACTAGCAGGACGGACCCTACAGCTAAAACCATTCGGCGGCGAAAGGGATACGGCTTCTCCATGCACCGTCCCGACCAGTTGTATAAACTGTTCTTACTCAGACTCATTTAATATAGTCGATGAGCTTTTTGGAGTCTTTGTGTTTGCGCAGCTTAGCAAGAGCCTTGGCCTCGATCTGCCTGATACGCTCACGTGTGACTTGGAACTCCTGACCTACTTCCTCAAGTGTGTAGTTCTTACCATCATCTAGACCAAAGCGCATGCGGACGATCTTTTGCTCACGCTCACTAAGGCCCGATAGCAGGTCTTTGACGTGCTCTTTAAGTAGCTGCGTCGTAGCTGATTCTTCAGGGGTAATTGTATCCTCATCCTCGATGAAGTCACCAAGCACTGAATCCTCTTCATCATCTCGGACAGCTTGATCGAGACTATGAATGTCCTGCTTGATCTTCATGATATGCTCGACCTTTTCGATCTCCATATCCATCTCTTTTGCGATCTCTTCATGTGTTGGCTCACGGTTCAGCTCCTGTGCAAGACGACGCTGCGTTCTGAGTAGTTTATTGATCGTTTCAACCATGTGTACAGGGATACGAATAGTTCGTGCTTGATCAGCGATCGCTCTGGTGATCGCCTGGCGAATCCACCAGGTGGCATACGTAGAGAATTTGAACCCTTTGTCTGGTTCGAATTTCTCGACAGCTCGGAGTAGTCCTGTGTTGCCTTCCTGTATGAGATCCAACAGATCCAGGCCACGACCAACGTAGCGTTTGGCGATACTGACGACCAGACGCATGTTAGCCTCTGCCATGGCGTCTTTGGCTTTTTTCTCACCTTTTTTGACACGGTATGCAAGCGCTAGCTCTTCTTCTGGTGTGAGTAGCGGGATCTTACCTATTTCGCGTAGATACAAACGAACTGAGTCATCAGAGATGTCATCTAGATAGGCTTTTTCATCAATTTTTATCTCTTCTTCGTCGTCCTTTTCCCAGTCATCGTTGGCCATATCTTCTTCATCTGGCTCCTCTGGCATACGAACGTCAATTGCTTCTTCGATGAGCTTCTTGTGCATGCGCTCAATGTTGCGAGCATTTTTTGGAGTGTCAGGTATGCGGCGCGTGATCTCTTTGTAGTCGATTGAGCCGTCATCGCCTGCAAGCTTAACTAGCTCGAGCCTAATGGCCTCGAAATCTTTTCTGGTGAGTTTTTTATCCGCTGGTTTCTTGCTTTTGGCCTTTTTTCTGGCTGGTTTTGTCTTTGCCACTTTCTTCGCCTTGGTCGTCGTTTTCTTTGCAGGCTTTTTCTTGGGTGCTGGCTGCTTTTTTGGGGGCGTTTTTTTGGCTGGTTTTTTAGCAGACTTTGCAGTCTGTTTTTTGGCAGCTACTTTTTTAGCAACTGGTTTCTTTACTTTGGTAGCCTGTTTTTTCTTGGCTGCAGGTTTTTTGGGGGTTTTCTTTTTTGACGTCGCTTTTTTGACTGCTTTCATAGCGTTTCGTAACTTAGGCACGCGGGTCTCCTCTATACTTGTGATGTAACTTATGAATCTTTTTGAGATTTGATGATAACGTCGACTTGTTTTAGCAGCTCCTGAACCTTTGCTGCATCTCCACTAGACTCTGCTTCCTCAATAGACTGAGTCAGGAGTTTTAGTCGATTTTTTTTATTCGTTTCTATTATCTTGTTTGCTAGATCGCTAGCTTCTCGAAGGCGCTCATTTGAATCGAGCTTTTTATATTGCTCTTCGGCTGTAAACAGGATTAATTTAACATATTCTACGTGATCTCTCAACTCTGCGGGCAGACTAGTATCATCGATCGAGGCCTGAGGGTTGTCACGAATGTACTGGTAAATATCTTGCCTACCAGGACGAACAAACTCCAGTGGCTGGTCCGTGTCTAGCGAGAGTCTCCTGGTTATTGGGTATAGCATCAGCAGCCCCAAGAAGCTGTCCTCAACAGCCGTGTTGTCATACTCTCCAGAGTGCTGATTAGCCTTCGGTTTTTTTAACCGCTTCGACTTCCCGTCCGCGCCTGCACCATTCATTTTAGAAAGCAATGCTTGCTTAGACACATCTAAATCTTTAGAAAGCTGAACAATATAGTGATCTTTTTCAACGTCATCCTTAAGAACCCTAATCGTACTGAGCACAATATCCGAGAACTCTCTTTTGCCTTTGGCGGTTGTGATATCTACGCGTTCCTTGTGTCTTTGATAGAGCCAGTCTAGGGCGTACTGGGGCGAATCAATGACTTCTTGCCATTTAGCCAGATCACGTCTAACGAGATCATCCGGGTCTTCACCATCTGGCAGGGAGACAATGGATAGGCGTACGTCCATCTCCTGGGCCAATTCAATTGTTCGCTCGGTAGCTTTGATTCCCGCATCATCGGCATCAAAGGCCAACCTAACATCGTTCGTCAACCGACTAACCAGTTTGAGATGATGCATTGTCATGGCGGTACCGGCAGTTGCCACAACCTGACGAACACCCATTTTGTGCGAGCTGACTACGTCTAAATTACCCTCCGTTATGACGACATAGCCTGAGCGCCTAATCGCATCCTTTGCCTGAGAGTAGCCAAAGACATGGCGTGACTTGTCATAGACAATTGTCTGTGGGGTATTGATGTATTTTGGCGAGTCGGGCTGGTCATCAATCAGCCGCGCAGTAAATCCAATCACTGAACCACTAGCATCCATGAGAGGGATCATTAGCCGTCCACGGAACATATCTATTTTGCCTCGCTTAGATTTTACTGCTAGGCCCGCGTCCTCTATAGCTTGTTCTGTGAAGTCCTTCTGGGCCAGATATGTATAGAGTGATTCCCATGTATCAGGAGCATAGCCAATTCTAAAGTCTGAGATTATGTCTTTGTTGAAGCCACGTTTTTTGGTTGCGTAGGCTAGCGCAGGCTTTTTAGCTACTAGCTGCGCTTGATAAAATTTCGTCGCAACATCGAGCGCCTCTTTGGCGATCTTGCGCCGCTTGTCCATACCACTACTACCGCCGCTACGATAATCTGCAGGATCTAGGCCTGCCTTTCTCGCCAGCTGATCCAGGGCTGTTTTAAAATCGACACCTTCGACCTCCATAATAAAGCTCAGCATATCGCCACCCTTGCCAGAACTAAAGTCATGCCATATTTGCTTTTCAGGACTGACCATAAAGCTAGGTGTTTTCTCGCTAGTAAACGGGCTGAGACCTTTGAAGTTTCTGCCTGAACGCTTCAACTCAACATAGTCCGCAACAACCTCGTCAACAGACAGTCTGTCTTTTACATCAGCTACGAGATCATCCTTCATGTGGATAAGTATATAGGAGACAGAGCGAATGCAGAATGATGAATGGTGAAGCTACAAAGTAACAACTTGTGTCAGATTTTATTAGTCTTTCGTCATTCTGCATTCTCTATCACACACATTTCGCACTTTGCTTCCGATGGTCAGGATGTTCAGACGTATTTTATATGGTAGTTTTCTCTGGTGGAGGTGATGCAAGCAGCATCACCAGGCAACAGAAAAACTATCAGATTGAATAGGTCTGTACTTCTGGTGCCGGAATGAAAGCGCGAAGTGTGTGTTTAAGCATTAACGTTATATAATGCTAGTGTTATGAGCGATTACGACTTTATCCTAGAGTCTAACAATAAGCCACAAGGTTCATCCCTGCGGCAGCGACTTATGGTCGTACTATTTGGCCTGGTCATTCTGACCACGCTAATGATCCTGGTTTTTGGTGTTATCCTGCGCCCTGCAAAGGGGCCTATTGATGCCTACAGGGATGTCTATTTGCTGCAGACCGACATTAGTTCTATCGGCGGTGAATACTATGGTCGACTACGTGACCCTGATACCAGACAGTTTACTGCTGGAGCTAGACTGCTAGTAGACAGTGACCGTAATGCGATATGGCGCATTATTTCAGCCGAAGGCGTCGAAATAACCGACGAGGAACTAGATAGCGCATATGATAGTCAATTTAGAACCATCATGAACAACGCCGTATCGACAAACGCAGTCGATGAAACATTTTTAGACATATATCGACAAAAGCTGACTATATATCGCTCTGAACTAGCTGCTCTGACACAGCTGATTGACGACGAATCGGAAAAGGCGCTCGTAGCCACCGCGATCCAGAATATCGATATCACTCTAGCAAACTAATCTACCGCAGCTGCCAGACTCTTAGGCAACCAACTGGTAGCTATGGTCGATGAGATCTAGGATCTGCTGATTATCTAGCTGACCAGTCAGAACAATCGTGTTCCAGTGTCTTTTGTTCATGTGATATCCAGGCATGACCGACTCGTAGTTTTCACGCAATGTCTCAGCTAGGTTGGGGTCACATTTTAATGTCAGCCTCACAGGATCACTGTCCTCTGCAATCAGTGCAAACATTTTTTTGTCTTCACCTACCTCAACTTTATAAACGGCCGCTTCTGGACCAAAGGGGTGTTCAAGTTTTACGCGGGGGTACGCAATGAGTATTTCGTGGAGCTCTTTCTGGGTCATTCTTTAGCCTTTTTTAAATTTTTGAATGTAGTATTGCAGCTCTTCTATAGACTCTCTGATGTCGTCAATCGCTCTGTGGGTGTTCTTTTTCTGGTACTTTAGACCGTGAGCACCCTGCATATAGACTTTTAGCGAGCTCACATCTAGCATGCGGTAGTGGAGCTCGGCCTCAAAGCGTTTCATATAGCGGCGGATAAACGCTCGATCGGCGTGAATTGAATTGCCAGCCAAGATCACGCCCTCTGAACCGTCCCAGTGTTTAGCTATAAGACCAATTAGCTCGCCCTCTACATCAGTCATGTCCTTGCCAGCAAGTGAAGCTTGTACGATAGCTTCAGTATGTTCCGGTGGCATCTCATCCCTATACCAGGGGTTGGATTCTAATTTCTGCCTCAACAGTCCCTCATCGTGTCGTATCCCAGACTCATAGATATCTAGCCCGTTCATATCAAAGTCTGTCACAATTACGGCAACCTCGGTGATAAGGTCGTCCGAGTTAAGCCCTGTAAACTCCATATCTAGCCAGAGCAGCTTGGTCGGATTGTCTCCACGTTTATTAATCATGATGAAATGTATTCTACCTCATATTTTCTAGTATGACAGGGAGCTCGAAACTGCCTCCCAGTTGAGTCGCTCTTCAACAGCTGTCTGTATCGTCTGGTCTGCTCGCCTACTGGCTACACCACTCATGTCACCTGCGACAGGTGCGAATGCATAGCTGAGGTCTATTCTTTTTAGCCCTAATTGGGTCGCACGCTCCAGACAAGCATCCTGATAGGTCATGCATGATTGACCAAACTCTAGCCACTGCTCCAAATCTAAATCATATGGGGCATTGACTGAAACATCGATGTTAACATTACGGCTAACCTCACTATTTCTGCGCTGATCAAAAATGAAATTACCGGTTGAGTAGACGATCAGCTTGCCCTTGTACTCTTCTGCCTCTTGTACCCAGTGAGGATTGTTGCCAATCACAAAGTCTGCTCCATTATCAATCAGTCGTCTTGCAACCTGCTTCTGAATACTGGTTGACTGAGCCTGATACTCAGCCCCCATATGCACAAAAGCAAACACCGGCATTACATCGGCATATTGCTTGATAACCTCAATCTCTCCTGGCTCCGGCGTACGGAAAAAATAGTGCCACGCGCAAAACGCTACCGGCAAGAACTGTTCACGTTCTGTGCCGTCAGTATAGTTCTCGGTAACCGGTAGCCCGACAACCTCACAGGTAGAATTACGGATACTCGGATCTGGATCACCAAAGAACTGAACATTCTGATAGCCGAGGACTTCGTGTGTTTCTTCTAGTTTTTCCCTACCTGAATTACCAGAGTGATTATTGGCTAAGTTAAACACGTCAAAATACCTCGCAGCTTCTGGTAAGAATTCCTGACGACAGTTGAACTCGAACGTACTGTAGCCAATCTCAGGCGGAACGTCTTCAGCCGCTATCGGGCACTCGAGGTCTGCAATCCAGGCGTTATACTTCTCCGGCTCATATGTATCTAGCTGACTAAACGGCTGCGCTGGATCAAGCGCCCCGTACTGATCAGTTGCACCCTCTTCTATGCCGCGGTCCCAAACAATTGTCCCACTGAACAAGTAACGACCGTCGATAGAAACAGGCGCGGTGTCTTGAGCTGCTGGAGCAATACTAGCTGTTTCGGCACCCGTAGTGGTATCAAGCGCTCTTGCAGCGAGTATTGTTCCAAGGATAACCAGCAAAAAGGCTGCGGCAGAGAGCAAAATCTGACGCAGCTCATCAGGCCAGCTATCGTCTTGGGCTAGTTTAGTCATTACTTTCTTTTGGATTAAAACACATCGCAAGGCTATTTATGCAGTATCTCTTACCACCTGGCTGATCATGCGCATCATTAAAAACATGTCCGAGATGCCCCTCACAAACACTACAGCGAACCTCTGTGCGTATCATGCCGTGAGAATCATCCGTTAGCAGCTCTACGGAACCGGGTATGGCATCGTAGAAGCTCGGCCAGCCAGACCCAGAATCAAATTTCGTACCACTCTCAAACAGCACGTTATCACAGGCGGCACAGGCATAGCTGCCGTCCGTTTTGTTATGTAGCAAGTCTCCGCTACCAGGTGCTTCTGTACCCCCGTCAATCAATATTCGTTTTTGGTCGTCCGTTAAGTCATTCATAGCCCCTATTATATATGAGGTAGCGATAAGCCGGATACTGTTGTCACTAGGCCAATAAATAACGTACGGAAACCTCGTACATAGACACGAGTCTAGATTTGAATTTTTTCTGCGGAATTTAGCCGAGGCTGTACATATAGGAATCTACGTAAATGAATCGCTATGGACCCTGAAGAGGCTGACTTTGAGCCAGAATGGAATTTTCATACTGGGTTCTCGCGCTATTTCTGGGTTTCAGGTGTGTAGCTTATTTGTGATTTTACGAGAGGACACGAAAAGGGAGTTGTGCGGACGGCACTGCGACCGCGTCCCACACCGATAGGCCTACTCCCCTTAAAGCCAGAAGCCCTGGGGCATAGACGCGAATCTAGATTTGAATTTCTCTGCGGAAGTTAGCCGAGGCTGTACAAAAGTACCGCTTCGGCTAAAGCCGCAAAGAGAAATATCAAAGATAGGTCGTGAGGCAAGCAAAAAAGCGGCTATGCCGCCTTATTTGCTTGCTGGTCTTTGTGCCAGGCTATTTCTTTTTGTCGAGCTTATCAAGCCCAAGCCGTTGAACAACCCAGTAAATAACAAAAGCTACAGCTAGAAGCGTAATGATTGCATTTACTATTGATCCCCAACCAATTGTTAGCGCACGATCGGCACTCTCAGTGACCGTCCATGCTTCTGAAGATAGGTCAGTACCACCAAGTATGTAACCTACTATTGGGCTAATTAGCCCATCGACTAAGGCCTGAACAGCTTTACCTGCTTCAGTACCAATTGCTAAACCGACAGCTAGGCCAACAACGCCCTGCTCTCTCACGAAATTCATGAATCCCTTCACGATATCCCTCCTTTTTTGTATACAGCTATTATTCCATGAGGGGGCGAAAAGTCAAAACTTACTAACCTGAAGAGGCTCGATAGCTAGAGGAGGTTAGAAGTAATCTGATCAACGATATAGCTTCCAGACCATCGATTCACGAGCATGCCGCTGTCATCAATCTGCACAAATGTGTGCTGAACATTTACACCATATCCAGCACGCAGCTCAGAAAAGTCATCATAGTCTGCGTCAAATAGCACCAGATTTTCTGGAAACTTGTCAGAATTCTGTTCAAAATTCTTTTTGGCCACCTGACAGGTAGGGCACCATTTAGCGTTAAAAAAAATCACTTTGTCTTTTCCAGCAGCAAGAGCCAGATTGTCCTCTGTGTACGGGACATATCCACCTTGTGAGCTTATTAGTGAAGCATCTGTATAGGTGGGTACTTGTGTGCGCGACTGGGGAGTCGTGTTCTGTGGCTTATTATCGTTGTTGCCAAAAGTGTTCCATAGCACACCCCATGTCAGTACTGCGGCCACGAATAGCAGTATGCCTGTAGCTATCCTCTTATACATGCTAATAGTTAAAACGCCCTAGTGAAACCAAATCCATCGAGAGCTTCTTGGCTATTACTGCCATCTGTGTCACCCAGTAGCGATATCAGGCCGTATCCCAGCCCTAAAACTACTAGTGCAATGATAATAAACACAAATTTTTTCATACCCACCAGTATACCGCAAAGAAAATTCTTAGTAATACTAAAGGATACAACCTGTGATTACTTGTTCATCACAGGTTGTGTTCAGTTTTGGTGAGTGGATAGTCCCTCAACTAGAGCGGCAGAAACGTCTAAATCTCTCAGACACGGAGATGGAATTGAATTTTTGCGAGGAAAATGACGGGTTGCTGTGCATACGGCACTGCGCCCGTCATTCCCGGAGTAAAAATATCAATTCTATCCCGTGAGCCAAACAAAAAGAGCGGCTTTTGCCGACTCTTATTGTTTGGTGGTCTGAGGATTTAGAGGAAGAGGCCGAGAATCGCACCCATAATCATCATCTGCAAAATATCATGAAACCCATCAATGCGGGTCAGCTCCTCAGAGCGTTTTGCAAATCCATTGTGCATGACATGCGTCGTAAACCTAAATGCCAGACCTAGTAGGAATCCAAAGATGACTCCGTCCACTAAACCTTCTGTATTCGTGGCGTTCATCAGCATGAACATAATAGACGCTGCCAAAAGACTACCCACACCCATACCAATAAATGTTTTGGCCATGTTATCTGGTTTATCAAAGTCAGCTTTTTTTAGGCCATTTAGACCAGCCCACGTTTTACCGAATACGCCCCACGCGTACCAGACTGAACCAAGCGCAAAGGTTGATGCAGTCGCAAGTAGCACCGCCCAAACGTTTACATCCGATAGTTGATCACTCCATTCCATTTTATGAATACTCCTTTTTTACCTGATATTAAGTATACCAAGCTACTTGTTATCGTGTCTGGTTGTACGAGAGGCTAAAAAGTCACCAGCACGATACTCTAGTATTCTCAGTTTATCAGGGCTCATCCGATCAAGAGAACCAAGAGCTAGCCCAAGCCTGGGGTTGGTCTTAAGTTTTGATCTGTGACGCTTTAAGAAGCTCCAGTAGAGCCCATCCCATGTTTCAGACCAGCCAGATTTTTCGTAGTGGCTCATTTTATGTATGTAGTTGCTACCACTCACATAGGGCTTGGTCACCATTTTGCCCCCATCGGCGTATTGGCCCATGCCATATACATTCGGAACCATCACCCAATCATAGGCGTCAATACTCATTTCCATGAACCACTGGTAGACAGCATCTGGGTGTATATCAGATAGCAGCATTGCATTGCTGACCACCATGAGCCGCTCTATATGGTGCATGTAGCCAAACTGCTTTGTCTTTCTGATGGCATCATCAACTGGTACAAGACCTGTATCTCCTCTATACCAGTGATCCGTTAGTCTGCGAGAATTTTCGAAGTAGTTACCCGTCCTCATAGCCACGCCGTTATGCTCATAAATCCCCCGCACAAATTCGCGCCAGCCAAGCACTTGTCTTAAGAATCCCTCAACGCTCTCCAGACGCAACGATCTTTTTTCGTAGGCATCAATGACTGCATCAATCACTTGTTTTGGTGATAACAGACCTATGTTTAGCATTGGTGAAATCACTGAGTGATACATAAACGGCTTATCGGGCTCTACCGCATCCTGATAAGTACCGAAGCGATCTAGCCTCTCTAGTATGAACTCGTCTAGCCAAGCAGCTGACTCTGCATGATTCGTCGGCCAAATGAAATCCTCATCACTACCATTAAGATGGCCAAACCTCGTCTGTACATAGTGTCTTGCCTCTTTAACATACTCGTTGTCACCATACGCATCGATGTCAGGCAGATCGATGTCTTTGCGCAGCTTATGGCGATTGTCGTTATCGAAACTCCACTTCCCGCCGATCGGTTTGTAGTTCTTTGTTAAAAGTATGTTAAATCGCTCACGCTGCCATTTATAAAAATCAGCAAATAAATGTTCGTGTTTGCCGGCAAAGTATTCCCCTGCTTCTAGACGGTCAAGAAGAAAATTCGGAGTTTCTAGAATCGTAATGCGAACGGCCTTGTCCACCTGGCTCTGGGCGATACGTAGACGTCTATTTATCTCGTAGTCCACCGGGTCAAAGACAAAGATGTCAGCATGCCCATCAACTGCAACTCTGGCAATAATGTGTTCAGTCCGCAGGCCATCCTGGTCTTCAATATACTTCACCTCATAGCCGGCCGGCCAAAGCATCTCTTGGTAGTAGCGCCTCATGCTGGCACGATGAAGAATCAGCTTTTGAACATGCATGCAGACAGGGTACTGGTCATCTGTACCGAATATCAGCGGCTCTTCGACTAAATAGATAGTATCTACTTCTGGCAAATGTACTGCGTCAAATAACTGATGTGGAAACAGAACGAGTGCTTTTTTGGTAACGCTCATGCTTAATAGAGTATCACCTGGACGGCCAGAATTACATGGAGGACGGGACCTTGATGCCGAGCAGATCAAGCACTTTGACCATGTGATCTCTGATGTAGGCTATAACCCATAGACGAGATGCCTGAACTGCAGCATCATCATCTAGGATATGCGTCTGTTCATAGTAGCGGTTGAGGTCCTTGGATAAGTCATAGAGATAGTGGGCTAGCTTACAACCCTCTCGCTCTTCAACTGCTGCCGAGCACACGGCTTCAAAACTCGCCAGACGTCGCAGTAGCTGTTTTTCAGCTATCCAGTCATATGTATGACTGTAGTCTGGTGCGCCCCCTGCTTTTTCAAGAACTGAGTTCATTCTGACAGCCGAATACTGAATATACGGGCCGGACATACCCTGCATACTAAACATGTCGTTCCAGTCAAAAAGTACATTGTTTTTCGCTCCTTGAATAAACTCCCGAAAGACTAGTGCACCAATGGCGACTTTTTCTATATCATCCGCTGTCATCTCTGGCTTAGCATTTTTACTGGCCTCTTCTACAGCCATGTTGAGCGCATCCTCTAAGCTAACCGCCCCTGTTCTGGAGCTCATTTTTTTGCGTTTGCCGTTTTCATCCTGTTCTTCTACGAGACCATACCAGTGATGCACGAGCTCTGCATCTGTTGATCCCAGAATGCTATTGAGCGCAAAAAGCTGCTTAAAATGAAACTGCTGCTCCGCCCCAACAACGTATATGACTTTGTCTGGCGCCCACTCTTTTTGACGATACTCAAGCGTGGCAATATCGCTAGATAGATACAAAACAGCTCCGTTACTTTTTTGTATTAGGGCCGGTACGTCTATGCCTTCAGAATCTAGGGGGACAACTATTGATCCGTCTGACTCCTCTACAGCTGTGCCGTCATTAATGATTCGCTCCAATATCGCCCTTGTAGGTTTGTAGAAAAAGGCCTCTCCGAGCTCATAGTCATGTGATATATCTAGACGACCTAGGATCCTGCGTCCATCATTTAGAGAAATCTCAGAAAACCTAGAGTGCATGTCCAGAGCCTCTGAGTCGCCGGACTCCAGCCTAATAAGCCAATCCTGAACCTCATCTTTGAGTGTCGTCTCTCCAGCCTCGGCCTCTTGTTTGAGCGCATTTCTTACTGCGACGTAGGCCCGCCCTAGCTCTTCGTTTCCGCCTTCTTGCAAAGCTTGTTCACTGCTAAATCGTTTAAATCCAACGGCCCACATCCCAAAAGCTGTACCCCAGTCTCCAATATGGCTGTCGGTTATTACATTCCAACCTGCAAACTCATATATCTTTGCAATTGCTCGCCCCTGAAGCGCGTTCCGTAAATGACCGATAGACAGCGGTTTGGCTAAATTCTGGGATACATACTCTACGACAACTGTGCCCTTATCTTCATCTGTAGCAGCAAGCCGATCACCTGTTGGGTACTCAGTAACTATTGTCTTAAATATGTAGCTCGGCTTTAACCAGATATTTACGTAGCCGTTTATCGCCTCTGCACGCTCAATCCCCTCGTGACTAATTTTCTGGGCTATGTCTACGGCAATCTCATTGGGGGATTGTTTGTATTCCGCAGCCAATCTGAAACATGGCATAGCAAGATCTGAACCTAGAGTTTCATCGCCAGAGGCAACTAGTTCTGGCTGTATACCAAACTGCGTTAGGTCATTAATTAAATCTAGGTAGATCATAGTGTCATAAATTATACTCGTAGATTACAGATTAATCGATTGGGTCGATCTCGTAGCGGAGCTCTTCCCAGAATAAGTCACCTTGCTCTACAAGCCTTATAACATCATGCATCTGTGGGGCTAGCTTTTCTTCTTTATTCAGATCTTCAATACTCATCCAGGAGCACTGCTCGCTAATAGCCTCTTTGCTGAGCTCTCCATTGAGTTCATCAGCCACTAATACTGTTATGTTTTTGTAGCTCAAAAGCTCATCGCCGGCAACCACTCTGACAAAACAAGTACCTGCAACCCTAAACGCACCCTGCATGCCAGTACGCTCTTTAAAGGTCACAGCCGCTTGCTCAGTAACAGTTATTTCATCTACCGGATGGCTCAGAACTGCCTCAACATAGCCAAACAGGGGAGGATACATGCGTCTGCGCACAAGCCATTGGCCCTTGTCGTTACGGGCCATCAGAAACATCACAGAGTAGGCCCTCTTTACTCTCTCTGTGATGCTCTTTTTAGGGTTATGGCTGATCATGCCGCCTATCGCTGTTAGACGATACTTGCCGTCATCTCTTTTCTTTACTAAGCCCTCTTTCATTAGAAGCTTTAGATGATAAGAAAACGCATTGCTCTCTACACCAGCTGGTCGCATATCGGCATAAGATGAGCCTGGATGGCCAGCCAGGTATTCTATGATCTTTGCTTGTATATTATGGTGTATCACGAAAAATTAGCGGCGAATGCGGCTTGCGGACCTCTTAGTTGTAGCTATATTTATACTCTTTTTTGAGTGCGAAATCCACCTTTTTAGGACATTTTTATGACGCTATATATGCATACAAAAACTTTTTGTAGACACTATGCATGCACTTTTACCCCTGTTATAGTTTGTCAAAAATTTTTGAGTCAAAACGTATTCACTGACACTCGCTTTATTTGTCTGTAATCTTTATGTCATAAGCTAATCGCATCCGAGAAGCAAGCCATAATAACGAAGTAATAGGCAGCACTCGAGATGCGAATTAGCTGGGGTAAATTTAAATTAAGAAACGAGCGTACAGCAATGAAAACGCCAGCGTGTAAAAAGGCAATCGAACTTAGTGGATTGCCACCACCAGACTAGTCTGGAGTACTTTCACCAACTAAATACGGACTTATAAAACCCGCTACACGCGGGTTTTTCTCTCTGGACTTCACACCAGCATAGCTCATCTGGCAAAGCCAGAGAGCCAGACCCTTCGGTTTGCTATGAAAAATAGACGGGAGAAAAATGGAAGATTATCATTCGAGAATAAACGAGGCTAGAGTACAAAATGTCGCCAGATGTTTGCGCCATGTATGGGGCGTAGCTGATTTTTTACGATTATGTGAGCCGGGCGGAGAGCCGCCCGGAGTCCGTCAGCCCCTGTCACCCTACCCCACTCAACCCCTGGCAGGGGCTGCATTAGAAATGTATTATGAAGAAGCTCCTCAATTAGACTATAATTCGAATCGCACGGAGAGGTGTCCGAGTGGTTG
>JBCCHY010000005.1:0-40495 GCA_039028495.1 Patescibacteria group bacterium | reverse complement strand
TGACCACGGCGCTTTGGTCAGGATTCTGACAGCAATCAGTAAGACGTTTCCTCACCTTACACGTCTTTATTCAATCGGCAAGAGTGTCGAGGGCCGTTCCTTGCCCGTCCTTGAGATCTCAGACGCCCTTAGTGCCTGTCACTCCAATAACCGGAATGTCACAATTCTCAAAGAACAAATTTGTAGCTGTGGTGACTTTTTGCATAATGCTGGGGTTAGCCGCATTGGCAACTAGTATCTTTTTCGGATGCATGTATGGAGTTCTGACAAGTACGTCAAACTGATCGAGATCGCGTAAGTAATCAGGCCCTAGCTTATGTGCCACACCTTCAGGTATCTCATCTACTATTGTTTCATTCTGATCACAAACTGTTATATCCGCACCAAGCGCTTGGTAGTATCTGAGCGTACTTTTGCCTTGCTTGGCGAATCCCAGGATTGCCACCTTCATGCTAGGACTTAACCTTTTCTTTGACTAGCTCTGCTACCTGGCGGGGGGTCATGTCGGCTTTAACGATGAAGGCCTCTACACCTAGGGTTTTGAGGCTTTTTGGGGCCTCTGACTCTCCCATATTGGTAAGTATGATTACTTTAATATCTTTGCCCCAGGCAGTTTTGCGCATGAGCTCTAGCATCTCATCGCCATTCATCTCAGGCATCATAAGATCAAGCAACACTATATCTGGCATGAGCTCTTCGATCATGGCGATGCCGGCTTTACCGTTTTCGGCCGTGTGGACCTCCCATTCGAGTGCCTCGAACTTGATCCGGTACATCTGAGCAATCGCAGCATCATCTTCAACTATGGCAACTTTCATGACAGTTATTATACCCGCTTTATGCTGTATACCTTGTCCATTATCTGCTTAGCGCTCATACCATTTGCGTTAAATCTCTGCCCGACAGTTGTTCTAACACGGGTTAGAGGACCCAGTTTGGACTTTTCAATAAATACGGGCAGCACTTTAGCGCTGGTTTGGTCAATAATCTTTTCGATTCCAGGACGAGCAGCACGAGGCTTACCATTTATTGGGAAGCCTCCCTCAGGGAACATTATGACGTTGCCTCTGTGCTTGAGGATTTCAACAGCCCGCTCTACGCCCACTAGGCTGTTTCTGTGTGGCTTTGCCCGGAACCCACCGTTGGCTAGTAGCGCCCATCCAGTTATTGGTGTGTTTAAAAACCTGTTAGCTGTCATGAAATAATATGTGCTAGATGATAGATAATTTCTAAACCTTATGGATCCTGGAACCGCCAAGAAATCCAAGACAGACACATGATTGCAGGCAATAATTGTGGCTGAATTGCTCGTACGCGAAGAGTCGAGTCTGCTGCCAAAAACATACAGTATCGGCCAAAATAAAATATAGGTCAGAGTTTGGGTTATTTTTACGGTTTTTGTATTCATTTTGTTTTTACGTTCCGAGGTATAATAAAGTAGTTATGCTAAAAAATAAACATAGGCTGGGGCTTATGCAGGTGCTTGTTCTACTCGGATATTATCGTTTGCAGCTAGCCATGGGCAGGATCAGAACGCTCTCAGATGCGGACAATATTTTAAGAGCTCGTCAACTCCAGGCAAAGATTTATCTCAAGCACGGTAATGTCAATCCAGCTCAGGTCACTCCGCAAGGGGTGCTAAACAAGAAAACCGATCCTTATGTAGAGCTATCTACATATTTTGGATTTGTCAGAAGAGGCCACGTTCTGTGTGCTGCGCGTGTAATTAGCTCCATGGACGTACAAGATCTACAGATTTCAAAAGGTGTCAGCCTAAATACCAAAACAAAATCTGTAGGTTATGCAGAGCTTAGTGGTGCAGTAAAAGAGTCGGGCGCCAATGGTCTAGTGGTTCCCGCGCTGATCCTCCATATGATGAAGTATTGCGAGAGTAATTCTCTGGAAGCGTACAGTGTAGTAACCGACCAGCCTTACAGGAGGTTCAAGATATTTATGGGACCATTTTCAACGGAAATCGCCAAGCCGTACAAAATCGGCCACGGAGAGAATATCGTACACCCAGTGAAAATAGACGTAAACAAACCAGAAAAACTACCATTTGCGTATAGACTATTGCGTAGAGAGGTGTTGCGTCCGTGCTAATAACCTTTCTTTACACGTTAATAGTTTTCTTTGCGCTACTGCTGTCAACTCTCATTCTTATCAGGGGGACAAAGAGAAAAACGAGCTGGGCTTTTCTAGTATACGCGCTATCAAGCTCACTCTGGCTAACTGGAGTGTTTTTGGACTTTACGAGTGAGTCGCTGCTTATTCATCACTTCCGACTCCTATTTGTGTTTGCCCTGGTGATGGCACTTAGTCTATATGTGTTCATTGGCTCTTTAGTAAATGAAAAGATACAGAAAAATACTTTTTACATCGGTGCGATAGTCAGTTTAGTCGTAGGCTATATGAGCATCTTTAGCCCCTTCGTCACAATGTCAGTCGAACGGAGTGATGGTTTGATCATACCCGACAGAGGCTGGTTCTACCCGTTGGCAGTTGCCTGGATATTCTTTGTAGCAGGATACTCAATAGTACGGCTGGTGGGGATGTACAGAAATGCGAGTAGCTACAACAAACAGCAAGCGCTGATAATCCTAACAGGCTATGTAATGGCATTTGTGCTGGCGATGATAACAACGGTTGTTTTACCTAACTTTACGGGTAACAATCAATACAATGATCTCTCTCCTTTCTCTTCGGTTCTGCTGACTGCCTTTTTGGCCTATGCAATCATCAAGCACGGGTTCTTAGACGTGAGACTCATCGTTGTGCGGTCGTTAGGCTATTTATTCTTAACCCTGATTCTTGCGTCGCTATATATTCTGCTATCTATCTTTGTCCTCGAAAATCTACTGGAAATCGAGCTGGATAAGAGAGAGCAATTGGCGTTGTTTGCTCTGGTGGTAATAGTGGTTATCTCTATTAGGTATGTTCAGCCGCTAGTAAACAGTTTTACGCACTCTGTTTTTTACCGTTCTGATTATTCACCTCAGGAGGTGATCAAGAGGGTTGTTGATCTATCTGTTAGCGGCAAAGACGTCGATGCTTTGTCACAGAGCTTCATAGATGAGCTAGAAACTGTGTTTAGGCCTAGCTTCTCATCACTGAGTATATTTGATGACCAAGGAGAGATATACAAGGTGCAGGGGGACGATGGCCTCAGAGTCCGTCAGCGATTAAAGTTGATTGAGGATATCGGCTCGTATAGCGAGAGCTTGCTGGTTTCTGATGATCTCGAAGACGAAGGAATAGACTCTAGCCTCGATAAGCTGCTTAGAAGTTTACGTAGTCATAACGTTTCTATATCTGTTAAGCTAAAGAATAATCAAGAGGTCGCAGGCATTTTGTTATTGGGCCCCAAGAGAAGTGGTAGCCCCTATAGCCAACGAGACAGACAGCTGATAGATACGGCTGTGAACGAGATTAGTCTTGCACTCCAAAATGCTGAGAAGTTCGAGCAGATAGAGAAGTTTAACGAGACGCTGCAGAAAGAGATTGAGAGTGCTACCCGTAAGCTCCAAAAGAGTAACGAAAAGCTTAAGGCGCTGGATGAAGCCAAAGACGAGTTCATCAGCATGGCTTCGCATCAGTTACGGACACCCCTGACGAGCATAAAAGGCTACATCAGCATGGTGATGGAAGGCGACGCCGGCAAGATCAGCAAACAGCAAGCAGAGCTACTCGACCAGGCATTTGTATCTTCACAGCGCATGGTCTATCTGATAGCTGACCTACTCAACGTTAGCAGACTGCGAACAGGTAAGTTCGTGATCGATAGGGGCCCGACTAACGTTGCCGAGCTGGTTGCAGGCGAAATAGGCCAGCTCAAAGAAACAGCTGCAGTGCGCGGGCTAGCTATCAAATACAAAAAACCCAAAGATTTTCCAGAATTCAATCTAGACGAGACAAAAACTCGCCAAGTGATCATGAATTTCATAGATAATGCTGTCTACTACACACCAAAGGGCGGCACTATTACTGTGGATCTCAAGGCTACTCGGTCTAAACTGACGTTTACGGTAACAGATACAGGCATAGGTGTTAGTAAAGAGGACGCTCCAAATCTGTTTACTAAATTCTATAGAGCTAGCAATGCCCGCAAAGCTCGTCCAGACGGCACGGGCTTAGGTCTCTATATGGCCCGCAAAGTGATCGTGGCCCAGGGTGGTTCGATCATATTTAAGTCCAAACATGGCAAAGGCAGCACCTTCGGGTTCACACTACCGACCAGCAAGATAAAATTATAAAACTAATGCTTGCAAAATAATCAAATTTGTGATAGTATATATTTCGACATGAGAGGTATATCAACAGTTCAGCATGCTGTAGCGCGTCACAACGTAGCTACTTTAGATGTGTTACCTGATGGGTTTGAGTCACCGCAGTATTTAGCCGTAGGCGTAGCCGCTGCTGTTGCGATCAGTGCGGCAGGTTATCTCGGGGACCTCAAGCTACGTAGGTCCCATGAAGAAGATCTCGACAGAATATCTGATATTGATATGAATACTAGAGGTCAAATGTCAAACGTCCAGCGCAAAGAGCGCAGTAGACTAGGTACGGCTATCGGAGCGGCTAGCTTAGTAGCATTCGGCCTCATAGCTAATCTGGCTAACCCGTATACTGTCGAGCCCCAGACAGATCCTAGTGAGCGCGTTGGTATAGTTGCCATGGGCGGTATACCTTCACTAGCTGGGTCGATGCCAAACATATACGGTGAGGATAACTATATAATCGCTTCAGCGCTTGATGGTGTGATTGCAGAAGGTGGTGTTTTTGATACATCTCAAGTGCCCGTCGATATATACGCAGGCTTTGGTACTACTGTTAATCTCAGGCTAGAAGGTGACGCGGATAGCCGCAGGACCCAAGCAGAAAGTACTCTACAGGATGAGATTTTTACACGAGATAACTTGAGTGTTATTGATGATACCCCGAACTTTGGTGCTGCACTTGCAGCAACTGCAGAAACCAGTCACAGCGTGATTCTAAATCCGTTGCCAGGAGAGACAGCTGGTCAGGATGCAACTGACGAGCTAGTTGAATATGTGTTGACCAGACAGCAGCTAGGTGATGATAACAACACATTACTTATCAATCTAGGCATACCCGGCGAAGGCGTCTACGGAGGGACAACCTACACTGTAGGTGGTAGTATCGAGCATCCCCAGATAGTAACTGCCAGAGCAACATCTGCTGCCGAAGTGAGTGATGTTATTAACGAATTCGTAGAAACAAGGGTTAACAAAGAGCCGGTCCGGGAACCTTTTACTGCAACATCAACGATAGGTATCGTGGGGCTAGTGTTTATGGCCGGCATGAACCTATACGACCGAGCCATAAGACCTTTTAGAAGGAGGAGACAATAATGAGAACTAATTTAAGACATAGTCAAAACCTGTTTAGGCAAACTGCAGAAAGGGTGCATGCGCAAGGCATATTGTTAACCCCTCAAAACAGGATTGGGACAGCCTCAGGAGTTACAGGCATCAAATCATCTATTTTTCGTGTAGGGTCTGGTGGTTCTGGTAAGACTGCCTTCGGTGAGGCAATGATGGGTAGTTGGTCTATGAAAAAGCTTGATCCAGAGACTACCAAGTATCAGGCTTTTGGAGGCACTATTATGGGTGAGTCTACTTCTGACGGTGCAGTAAAGGAGGTCACAATACCAGCTATCTACGACGCATATACAGCTACACAGCCAAACATTGGCGTCGATGAAATTAACAGGCAGCATAACCAACAGATGATCTCCGGTGTAATTGACACTAGGTCAGGAGATATGGAACCCATAAACAGTCATGTCGCTCCAGCAGAAGGAGTGTTTGTTTATGCAACGGCTAACCCTCAAGATATGGATGCTGAAACAATAGTAGGGTTAGACAATAACCTCGGCTGGAGATTCCCGATACGGCTTGTTAGTGATCATGGTGTTCTGAGCTCAGACCTAGACTATCAGAGGTACCAGCAGGGAAAAAGATTGAATATAAATCCTCACTCAAGCTTGCCTAGTGCAGCTGAAAGAGTGGCAGCCTCTAGAGAGGTTGATGCTGCAGCAGATATGTTCTACGAAGGCACAGACAGACACCATGCGTTTATGAAGCAGCTTGAAATCTCACTTGTTAGATCAGGCATGCTTGATCTAGATGTTAGTGATGGCCGTGCCGCTGAGCAGCTACGCAGAGCTGCAATAGTATTTGCTATAGCAAATGGTCATGGAGAGTTGGACTTTAGCCAATCAGCATTAGCTACATCAATGCTGGCAGCTGCTGCACCACTCACTTATGGTGCCAGAGTCAGCTTAACCGACCAAGCCAGAAGTACTGTTGAGACCGAGCTAAGGACAGATATCGATCAGCATTTAGAGATGGTAATCGTTAACAAGACTATAGGTAGGTTGGGTCTCAAGTTGATGAGGAGATTGTACCCAAGTCTAGATGATACATATCAGGTACCCAGCCTTTCAGACAGTAAGCTCCACGATCTCGATGCGGTAGCAACAAGCTTAGTAGCTTAGACTAGGAGTGAGCCGCAGTGTTTAATAGATTAAAACAGGATGAATCAGACGGTAGTGGATTGATTGCTCCTGGTGATTATGTGGGCTTTAGTATTGATCAGCCAGGCTCTCCACGTGCGAGGTACAAACGAGCCGGACAAAGAAATCCACGAGTAAGGAGAGGCCGAGGTAGAGTGGTTGGTATACGAGATTTCCAACCTGGAGACAATCCGGCAGATATAGATCACGTACAGACGGTCATAGGTGGCGGGTTGCCTGTAGTTGCCAAGAGGGAGCATCGCTCTAATCCTACACAGGTGCACGCCATTCCTGATACTTGTGTGCGCATCGCCGACATTGCTCATAGGGATAGCGATGACGTTATAGTAAGAGCTGCCAACTCAGGCACTAACATAGCTCCTGACAGCAGGCTGGCTGAAGTTATTGATAGCCACCCGCTATCTAGCGTGTTGGATAGTATTAGTGATGATGTCGACGTGACCCTTGTAGCCTCTGCGTTCATAGATGAATACGATCACGACTCCAATACTTTTGAGTGGGAGTCACCTCTACAGGGATTATTTGAAATCCTAGGTCAGAATTTGGTTATCATTCGAGCTACTTCTCAGGACCAGCGCTTATACCCTAACTGCTTCAATGATCCAGAAATGGTTAGGTTGTCTGCAGAGTTTGCCGAAACTGCTCGCAGGAAATCAGAACGCATAGCTAATGTGCTGTCGGGCATGCGCCACGTTACTATTGACGCATCCACAGAGTTACAGCAAGTGGATGAACAGCTACGCCAACTACTGACAGAAGCATAAGAAATAAAGCTAAGTATTGTATATTGACAAATTAGCAACTTTTTGTTACTATATTAAAGATAAGAGTGTGGAATGCTTTAGGACCTAGGTTTTTCCTGGCCAGAGTTAGCTCTTAAACAGGAGAAATTATAAGGAGGTTATGGAGACATGACTAATCACAACGGACTAGGTAGTGGCGCAAGAGCCAACCTACTCAAACTAGGACTTGGAACTGCAGCAGCAGCTACCGTACTTACCGGTTGCGGGTTGCTTGGAGATGATAACGCTGAGACGCCAGGTGAGTCAGCTCAAGCACCAGTAGCACAAGTTGATAGAGAGGGTTCAATAGAATTTGACTTTGGTGGTAACCTAGCCAGCTTCTGTGTAACCGAAGCAGCCTCGGGTGAGCACCTGTCAGGCTCAAGTATTCTTGGAGACTTTCCAGAGGCACCTGCAAAAAAGATTCTAACCGAATGGTTGCAGGTAAGAGGTAATCAAAACCCAGAGTTTGTAGCTGTTATTAATGCATTCCACGAACTACGAACTTCGGTCATTGACCAGGGAGATTTAGATACAAGAATCATAGAGCTAGATGAGATTTATTCTAACGACGCACAGGCGCTACGAGACGGCTGTACGGAAGCCTTCGGGGCCATAGAGAGTAGTACTAGATATGGTGACTACACAAGCACCAGGCAAGGAGACGCAATAGTCGCCTTTGTTCGTGAAGACGGCAGAATAAAGATCCAGGATGCAGCACCTCTACTTGGTAATGCAGCATATAACTCAAGGATGCTTGCACCTTTTGGCGCTGATGTATCAAATGAGGGCATGGAGCTACTCATAGGTAGTAACGGGAACAATTCAGTATTATTCGCGATAGTGCCAGCAGCAGAGTCTGCAGAGTCAGACCGTAGCGCTGAAGGTGGTGATGCCGAATCTGAAGCCGCTAGCGCAGAATCTGATGATTCTACTGAAACCAGTGAAGACACAACTGCAGCGGAGACAAGTGAAGCAGCTGAATCAACTGATACAACAACTACGTCAGATTCAACAACTGCTCCGGTACCAGAGCGAACATCCACTCCAGACGATGGCAATGAAACAGCTACCGACACCACGAACAGTAGCGACCCCGGTACTCCAGCAGGCGGTGAAACTGGTGGTGGTAACGAAGGTGGTGAAACTGGCGAAACCGGACTATGCTTAGGATCAGACGGCAACTACTACGAAATCGATGCAGCAGCAGCTGCAGGCTGGGATCTCGAAACGAATGAGGCTGGTATCATCGTAGGCTGTACCGTCCCCGCGACCGAAACACCTACAGTTGAAGGAACACCTACACCAGAAGTAGGCGACGTTTGTATAATTGATGGTCAAGAGGTTGAGGTAACTACTGCAGAAGCTCAGGGATGGATAGTCCTACCTGATGGTACATGTGTTAAACCGGTCACTACTCCTACACCAGAAGTAACTCCAACTAATACACCTACACCAGAGCCTACACCTGAGACAGTTTGCTACTACAACGGTCAGCCGGTACATGTAGTACCAGCAGGTACAATACTTGTGCCACGAGCAGGTGGGGGATACGACTGTGTGATCCCGCCAACACCTACACCAGAGCCTACACCTAGCGCTACACCAACTGCAACACCGAGCCCAACTCCATCTCCTACACCAGAAGCAACTCCAACCCCACAGCCAATTACTCGCACATGGTGTGACCTGTCTAAGAAGAATGATATAGATGGCGGATTCGGCGTCATTGTAAGTGGAGTATTCGCTGATCAAGCTGCATACGATCACTTTATCGAGACTACTGGTGGAGTGCTGCCTGAAGGTTCGTATGATAATAAAGGCTCGCAAGGCTGTAAGGAACAGGAGTAAGGAGTAGAGTATGAAAACTAAACTAATTAATCTAGTAAACAAATTCAAAAATATTTTATCTGTTCTAGTGCTTGTTGGCCTGATAGGCTCAACGGTGGCAGCAGTAAATGCCCAGGCCCCAGACGTTGTGTTCAACAACGCAACTGGTGTAAGCGGCGGAGTTGGTAACGAGGCAGACTTCCTGCGCATCAACAATGCTACAGGTGGTAACACAATCGAAGCTTGTGAAGATGGCCAGACAGTCAATCTATGGTTCTATGTCCACAATACCAACCCTTCATTTGTAAATGGCAATAACTACGACGGTGCAGGTGTTGCACACAATACACGTGTTGACCTAGACTTCCTAAACAACGGCGGATTCACTGACAGTAAAACTATTCGTGGTACCGTCAAAGCCGACAACTCAGCGACAGCTACAGATACAGTTAGTGTCACTTGTGGGTCTGATGACATCAAGCTCGAGTATGTTTCCCAGAGCATGGCCCACAATGCACCAGCATGGAACAGCCCATTTGCTCTAACTGGCAACATCATGAACAGCGCTACATTAGGTTATGACGGCGGTCTTGTACCTGGCTGCTGGGAATACCGTGCCTACATCACAGTTACAGTTAAAGTAGTTGTTGAAGAGCCAGAGCCAGAAGCATACGCTGTATGTACATCACTGCTAACTCCTAGCACTGTTAACCGCACGAACGTAGATCTAGAAGTAACTAGACCAGTAGAGGGCCAGCACTTCGGCAACACAACAGTCACTGGCTACGAGTTCCTAATATTTAGAGGTAACGAAGTTGTTAAATCAAAGCGAACTAATGGCATCAACGCGACCAAAGCTACGATCACTGATCTAGTACCTGGTACGTACACTGCCAAAGTTCACATATTTACTGCGGATGGTACTGCCCAGGCAGCTGCAGCATGTGCTAAGCAGTTTACGATCGAAGCAGTCAATCTAACCCATACCTGTAACCTAGTTGATATAACTGTCGTAGATAAAAACAAGTTCAACATCGAAGTTAACTACACTGCAAAAGGTACTCCAGCTAATAGTGCTAATGTAAAGCTAGTCAGCAGCGTCATCCGTGTCACAGGTCCAGAAGGGTTCAGCAAGAGTGTTAACTCAACAGAGTACAACAACCTCATGCTCCCAGAAGTAGCAGGCACATACAAAATCACTGCAGACCTAACGTTTGAGACAACAGTAGACGGCGCAAAAAACACAGTAGTCATTAAGGGTGCAGAAAACACTAACTGTATGAACACAATCACCATCAATGCTCCACAAGAACCACCAAAGAAGTGTGAAGATGCAGATGCAATCAACACGGGTTCAGTAGGTGAGTGCCGATACGAAGTATGTAGGGATTCAGCGGCACTGAACAATGGTGAGCGCGGTGGATGCGAGTACGAAACTTGCGAAGACGACGCAGCCAGCAACACTGGTAAGCGTGGTGAATGCCAGTACAACAACGTACCAGTAGGCGTTACCACTACACCACGTACAGGTGCTACAGAAAACCTAGCCCTACTAGCATTCGTAACCACAGTAGGCATCTACGCTTACCGCGGATACGCAGCTAGACTAGTCTAGAGGTTTACAAACACACCTCCAACTGGTAACCTAGCTCGGTTGTTCTAAAAGCACACTGACTGACCGCTTTCAACCACCAAACAAAAAGAGTCAAACAAAAAAGAAATGCCCCGAATATAATCGGGGCATTTCTCTACCAAACCTATATAATGTACAGACAGCTTGCTTTGGCAAGCTACAACTAAAATCTGTGATTTTAGTTGAGAGGAGGCGGCTTGAGCGAGGTAGCTAGAAGTGCCGAGGAGATTCATTCTCGTCGGCGGTTCGGCTAAATCGCCTTCGCACGCCGACGAGAGGCTCCATCGTCTAACGGTTAGGACGTCGGGTTTTCATCCCGGAAATAGGGGTTCGATTCCCCTTGGAGTCACCAAACTAAGAATCCGCCTTTTGGCGGGTTTTTAGTTTGGTGAAGCTCTCAAAGAGAGCTGAATCGAGCACCGTCCTTAGTGAGCTTGCTCACGAAGGGGTTCGCTAACTAGTCTGTTGCCCGAGCCTACTCGGCGCACAGATTAGTTTTACTATGTATTCCCCTTGGACCAACCAGTAAAAATGCTCACCAAAAGGTGGGCTTTTTCACTGGTTGGTCCAAGGAGAAGCGAACCCCGCAAGCCCGTAGGGCTGGGTTCGAAGACAAGTGAAATGAAAAGAAAGCACGAACTTGTTCGTATTTTCTTTGAATAAGCGCAGACGCATCGGCTTTGCCGATATTCCCCTTGGAGCCCTATATTCTTACAGAGACACTACACGGCCCAAATCTGACGGAAACTCGCTTCAAAACTAGACAGGTAGTTGCTTGTTAAAAGCAATCAATCGAAGTATCATTCAAAAGGTGAAAAAAGTAATCTTTGTTGGGCTATCAACGCTAGTAATTATGCTAGCTTTTATCCTTATTTCAAACTCGAGACAAGACGAGCAGCAATTTAATACAAATTCAGCTGTAAGCGGCTTTGTTGATGGAGGCGAGCTCATCAAGAATGGATCAGACAGAACACAAGGTCCTTATACTGAGCTAGTAATTAACGTCTATGAATGTGTAGAGGGTAGAGATTCCTCATATTTTGGATTTGGGCATACAGAGTTTCTTAGTTATGGACTAGATAACGGTAGCTGTAAGTTTGATTATGGTACAGAGATCGAAAATCCAAACTGGGATGGCGAGCTCACTGTAGCATGTACTGTCCCGCAAAATACAATCGTAAGACTGAGCAAAACGGATAACGGCATCGATTTTTCTCCTATCAGTATGTATTGCAGTAGCATTTAGTAGTTTACCGTTTACATAGTCTTACAAATGATCCGCTAGAGAGGAAGCCGCCCCAGCTTAATCCCTATTTCCGGGTTCCCGGAAATAGGGATTAAGACTGCCTATGGCTGCCAACGTCGATAAGAAGAACCTGAGACAGTCTCATGTGTCGTAACCTACGAGCACAGTAGAAAGCAAAATTGAAAAGACTGCCACCTGCTCATATAATTAGTCCATGTCCATTAACCCCAAAATCACAAAACAGCTAGATAGGCTTGGAATTTCGCTACCTGCAGATCAGGAAGGTTCAGTTATTGAGGTCTTATGTAACCTTGTGGTGAATAAGCCAAAGCTATCTGATGAAGAGCTGGTTCAGAGGCTGAATGAACGAGGTCTTGATACAACCCTGGAGGAACTTCGCAGTAAGAGCTTAGTGGCAAGAAGCGCACTGGAAAGCGCTTTCGTACGCGGTAGGGGCACGCAGTTTAATTCTTCATTCAAAAGACAGCGCGATGTGCTTGCTGCTGCCGGTATGAAAGATGCTGATAGCTGGAGTGAGGATGAGCTCCTCGAGTATTCTTTCGAGCATGGGCCGAGACACTCTCAGGGGCTTCGAATATGTGATGTTGTCCCACTTGAGCACTACAGCAGAGTGAATCCTGAAGTCTCGTCATGGTGGGCGGAGGACTCGTCGCACCTGTATTTCTTAGAAGAAAATCCTGATGACCAGTCAGACCCATATGTAACTTATCTCGATTCCGAAGAGTTAGACGGTGTACCAAGAGGTGACAAAGTGAGAGTAAGCGCCTTTCTCACCGTGCTAGAACGGTCGATAGAATAGACTTCTCAGATTCGCCAGAAGTGACCGACTCCCCTTGGAGTCGCTACGTGGCCTCTCTTGCTTAAGCATAAGACTTTTTATGATGCATTCATAAATGCTATATTGTTACTTAGCTAACAGGAGTGCGTGTAATGTTAAGTTCCAAAAGATTAAGCCAGTTTGTAAGGCTGGTAGCAACACTGTTAATTTTTTTCTCGCTATTTTATATAGGCATATCGAGCACGCTGGCGAGTAACCCGGACAATGGTTATATCACCTTTGACGGTAACGATGACTATATAGACCTTGATGGTTTCGAACATTCAGCTGAGGCAGTTACGATCGAGACTTGGTTTAATACGTCAGATTTTACGAATCCTGAATGCGCGACTTCGACGGCATGGGTCTGTTACCTGTACGCTAAATATACTGAAACAAACCAGGCAGGTACACTGCTAAGAACTCATACCACTTCATCTGGTCTCAGCAGGGTTCAGGCATTTCTTAGAATTGATGGAACACTCAGGAGCGTAATATCCACCACAGACCTAGAGGAGAATACTTGGAATCATGTTGCTATGACATATGACTCCAATGGGGATAAAAAGATAAAAATATACATCAACGGAGTTTTAGAGAAAGAATCACCCGTCTATGATGGGGTAGTTGATCCTGGTGGGGCGACACGCTCGCTTCTTGGTGCTTGGCCGTCTGGTTTGGGGGCGAGTAGTAATAGGAACTTAGAGGGCTCTATGGATGATTTTCGCGTCTGGAACATCGAGCGTACAGCCCAAGAAATAGCGGACAACAAAGACGTAGAATTGATGGGTAGCGAGTCTGGACTCATGCTGTATTACAGACTCAATGACGGATACGGGCAGGCAGTTTCAGATAGCAGCACAACCGCTCATGATGGAGCACTTGGAGATAGTGCTTTGCCGGCAGTTAATGATCCTATATGGGTTGGCGGGCTGGATCAACCAGCACCCTTATGCGAACAAACTGGTTGCGTCACCTTTGACGGCAACGATGACTATATAGACTTAGCTAGTTTTGAGCATTCGTCTGACGCCATTACTGTTGAAGCTTGGTTTAAAACAACAGATTTTACGAATCCTGAATGCGCGACTTCGACAGTATGGGTTTGCTATCTGTACACTAAAAGTAATGAAGCCGGTCAGGCAGGCACATTGCTAAGAACTCACACTACCTCTTCTGGGCTCAGTAGGATCCAGGCATTTCTTAGAATTGACGGAACACTTAGGAGTGCTATCTCTGCCACAGATTTAGAAGAGAATACCTGGAACCATGTTGCTATGACTTACGACTCTAATGGAGACAAAAAGATAAGAATTTATATCAACGGCAACCTAGAGAAAGAATCACCCGTCTATGGTGGAGTGGTCGATACTGGTGGAGTAGCACGCTCACTACTTGGTGCTTGGCCGTCTGGGTCAGGGACTGGTAGTAGCAGAAACTTAGAGGGTTCAATTGACGACGTTCGTATTTGGAACATCGAGCGTACAGCCCAAGAAATAGCGGACAACAAAGACGTAGAATTGATGGGTAGCGAGTCTGGACTCATGTTGTACTACAGGCTCAATGATGGGTACGGACAGGTAGCTTCAGATAGCGGCACAACCGCTCATGATGGAACACTGGGCGGTACAAACCTACCCGATGGTGATGATCCTATCTGGGTTGGCGGGGTACTTCTCTCTGCCCCTACCCAAAACTACTTGAACTTTGATGGCCAAGATGATTATGTAAATCTTGGTCCTATAGATATCTCAGGTTCGGCTTTGACCATCGAGACATGGTTTAACGGTGAAAATTTCAATAATTGTCCAAGTGGTGATTGTCGACTTATTTCAAAGGCTTCGTCAACAAGTTCAAGTGACCACTACTGGATGCTTAGTACTTTGAACAATGGTGGAGAGGACCTGCTAAGATTTAGGTTGAATACTACTATTGGTGGTACAGAAACCCTGATAGCATCGACTGGATCGCTCAATGAAAGTACCTGGTATCATGTCGCCGCGACTTACGATGGAGAGTTTATGAGGCTATATCTGGATGGTGTTGAAGTTGCTTCAACTGCGAAGACAGGTGGAGTCTCAACAAATGTTGGAGTTGATGCGTGGATTGGAGGTAACCCAAACGGCCCCACAGATCGTCCGTGGGATGGCTCAATCGACGATGTTCGTATTTGGGATATCGCTCGATCCGCTGCTCAAATACTTGCAGATAAAGATATCGAACTCAGCGGCACCGAAGCAGGTCTAGTGCACTACTATAAGTTTGAAACTTCTGGCCAAGACGTTTTTGACTATGGACCAGGGAATAACGATACGATACTAGGTAGCACCAGCGATATTGATATAAATGATCCAAGCATAGTTAATCAAGTACCAGATACTACACCTCCAACTTGGACGACAGCAGGTACTACTGCTAACTTAATAGTTAGTTCTGTTACGGGAGCTTCGATCAGCCTCACCTGGGACGCAGCAGACGACGATACTGGCATCGGTGAGTACGTAGTACTCGAGTCAGGTGTTGAGGTTGGACGAACTTCGACTCTTAGCTTCACTGATGTCGGTCTGACACCATCAACAAGCTACAGCTATACTATCTTTGCGGTTGATCTAGCTGGGAATCAATCTATCATCTCGACACCGGCTGTTACGGGAACCACTTCTTCAACTGCGGTAACCTGTAACTATACGGGAAACCCGAATGACCCGGGCGATGATCTTAATCCGACGTCAGGTACATACTATCGAGCGCAAGTATCAACGCTTGATCCAGGAGCGGTGAACTCTGTTGTTGACGGCCAACCTTTCCCGACACCACTTACTACGGGTATCTGTGGGGTGGGCGTAGAAGAGTCTGATCTGACCGATAATACGACCTGCACGATTACTACCGATAACATTGTGCTAGATATGCAGAAGTTCGACTGTAATGTTGTTATCGAGGCAGATAATGTAACGATTACACGCAGCCTTATTACATCAAGTGCTCAGTACGCCTTCCGCTTTAAATCGGGGAGCAATCTGATTGTTCGGGACACTAGGATTCGTGGAACGGGTGGTTCCGCCAAAGCGGTGCTGATAGGTTCGAGTGGAGGGGCAACATTTGAGAGAACTCACATTACTGGTAGTGCCGACAACTTCCACACCGGGGGTTCTTCCAACGTTACCATAAGAGATTCTTACATGACGGGTACTGTGAAAACAACTGGCACACACAATGATGTAGTTCAAATAAGAGGTGGGCATAATTGGATAATTGAAGGCAACTCTTTTATAGGGCCTTGGCAAACAAGCACCTCGACTATCTTACTTCAGGCAAAAGCCGGCGATATTTCAAATGTGTCGATAACTGATAACTATTTGTCAGGCGCGAAACTCTATACGACAGAAGTAGCCCCATACAACATGACATCCGTAACTGTTACACAAAATGTATTTGAGGAAATATCCTGCTTTGGATCATGCGCCCAAAATAGCTCTGGTGGGGGTGCGGTCTGGACGGATAACTTCTATACAGATGGCGGTCAGTTGTAAATAACTCTTTCTGGGTAGCTGGGGACACAAGAGGCAGCTTTCAGCAGCCTTTGGATTAGGTGGACTTATTGTGTTACCACGTACCTCCACCAGTTAACGTGTTGTTTATTTTTGTTGCACCACCAGAATTTGAGTGGCAAGCACCAAAGCATGAGCCAGTTTCGTATATGTTATTTTCTACAAGAACATTGGTCATTGTGTAGCCACTAGCTTGGCTAGTATATAGCTTTGCGCCAGAGAAGAAGTTATCGCGTATTATCGATCCAGATATGTTACCGGCTTTAGCTTGCAGCAGTAGAGTCGAAGTCGATGTTTGATAAGGGCCTAGTATTGAGTTGCCTTCAAACAGGTGGTTAACTCCAGACCTGAACTGCAGGGCATCGTTATGGGTGCCAGGCGCTTTGTACGTACCTGTTATATATGAATCGCGAACAATAGTGCCTGAACCACCTCCTGCATGTATGCCGTCAGCGCCGCCTGAAACATGTAGTCTTTCGAGCACCGAATCTGGTCCATTGAGCAGGATGCCCTTTCTAGATGATGCGCCGACTCCTCTGATTCTAGAATCTTGAATAGTTAGACTATGGTGTCCGCCTAGTAGATTAATACCGTACGAGCCGGAACATGTTACCCGAGTATTACGTATCACAACGTTATCTGCATCAACGTTTATGCACCCATCGACATCTAGCCCATCAATTACTGCTCCGTCTTGCGTGATGGTTATGCCACCCGATGGAGTAAGGTCACCTGGTGTCAGCCCAACGCCGCAGATACCAGTTGTGAGAGGAGTTGGGAATGGAGTTATACCATCATTCTTAGTGAATAGCCCTGGATCTAGAGTACCAACAGGATATCTTCCTTCGTTACCATTATATAGCGAGTTCGGATCATCAAACGGGTTATTTGGATTGCCGTCGTAGGTACAGGCTGCAGCATTATTTGTAGTGGTTTCAGTAGCTACATTAGAGTATGGTGAGAAGTTGCCAGCTGCATCTTTGGCTCTTATTCGGAAGTCATAGGCAGTGTTCTGATTGAGGCCAACCACAGTTGAGGAGGTGTTAGGAGCTGAAACTGTATCAACTACAGCGTAGCTACCGCTACCGCTTAAAGCTCTTTCTATTTCGTACTCAGCCACACTAACGTTATCTATAGCTGCATCCCAGTCTAAGTTGACGGTGAAGTTAGTTGGGCTAGAAGCAGCGAGATTTGCGCTAGGATTCCAGGTTGGGTCTGTAGTGTCCGGTGCAAGGGTACTCTCACTATCTTGGTTGGAGGAAGTGGCCGATATGTTATTTGACGTATCAACTGCATAGACTTCATAGGTATAGCTTGTGCTCGGTGTTAAACCAGTCACTGTATAGGCTGTGCTAGCAGCAGGTATCGTGTCAATTAGAACACTACTTGGAATCACTTGGTAGATTTGGTATTCAGAAACTTCGACGTCGTCAGTAGCTGCTGTCCACGAAAGATCAATTGTTACATCAGTTGGATTAAATGCATCTAGGTTACTTGGAGCACTTGGTGGTGTAGTGTCAGGAATGTTATTAACTATGCCAGGGTCATTAGTGTCGGTACCAGTAGTACTACCGCGGTAGACATCGTTGACTGGAGCACTTGTAGCGCTATCTGCAACCGTCTGACCTGTCGATTCATTAAACTTGTAGTAGCTAACCAAACCAGTCTCTGTTCCAATTAATTCAGTAGTCATGCTAGTCTGGATTTGGGATTGATTTCTGGCTATGCTCCAGATTCTTACGTCGTCGATAGAGCCTTCCCATGGTCTTGACGAAGCTCCGTCAGGGTTACCGCCAATCCATGCGTCTACACCACTGTTGGTAGCTAGCGCACCAGTTTTAGCTGTAGAACCTACTTCTACTCCGTCAAGGAATAACCTCATAGTAGATCCATCGTAGCTAGCAGCTACATGGTAGCTAGTATCAGCCTGCATCGCGCCGCTCGAGGCAATAAGAGTAGTCGTTGTGGTGCCTGTTCTTAACCTAAAGCGCAATACTGTGTCGCCACCGCTTGGTATGGTGCTAATCATCCAATAATGATCACTACTTGATGTGGAGCTTGCTTTAGAAACTATGCGACAATCACCGCTTGAACAGCTACCGTCAGCTGTAAAGTCACTACTGTTCACAACCGCCTCAATAGTTAGGGCGCTACCAGCTATTTCGTCCATTGGGCCGAGGTTGATATAGTCATCATTGCCGTCAAAATCCAAGTAGTTGGTGTCGTTTATTATAGTAGGGGTAGAGTTGTCTACTGTAACGGAGACGGCTGTAGACGTTACGGGACCGTTTCCTGCTGCATCATTGACTTCAGCAGTTAGACTGTAGGTACCATCTGGGTAAGAACCGCTCGAAGTCATCCAGTTATACTCGTATGGGTCTGTAGTGTCTGGTGAGCCAACTGGGCTACCATCGATGTAGAACTGAACCTCTGTAACACCAACATTATCGGTCGCAGTGGCACGGATTAGAGTATCACCTGAAACGGTGCTCAAGTCAGTAGGTGTAGATATGCTGATTACTGGTGCTTCTGAATCAGAATTGGTGGTATCACTTGCATTAGTTGCTGTAACCGATTTATTGCCAGCTGCATCTACGGCGACAATATCATAACTGTACAGTGTGCCAGGCAGTAGGCCGGTGTGTGTGAATGTTGTGCTCGGTTCATTTACAGTAGCAACTAGACCTAATCCTTGGCCAACTTCTGCTATCTCATATGCGGTAACTGCTACATCGTCAGTTGCTGAAGTCCAAGCTAGGTTGATAGTGTTCGCATCTAGTGCTGTCGCAGTGAAGCCGGATACATTGCTCGGTGGAGTCGTATCGGTGTTGTTTACGGTTACGTTAGTTGCCACAACAGTTGTTGAGTTGCCAGCAGCGTCATTCGCTGTAGTTGTAATAGTATGTGGACCATCTGCTTCCAGTGTTGTATCCCAAGAATAGCTATACGGTAGGGTTGTGTCAGTAGCCACAACAACATCATCTATGAGTATATCTACAGAAGTTACACCAATATCATCCGCAGCACTTATACTGATATTCACGGTACCACTGACGGCATCATTCTGTAGTGGAGAGTCGATCGTCACAGGGCTTGGAGCAATGAAATCTCCGGTGGTGTCACTAGCTGGAGTAGGACTGATTGATTGATTACCAACAGCATCAACCGCAACAATTGTATAAGAATAGCTTGTATTGGATGAGAGGTTGATGTCTGTATGGCTTAGCGCTGGAGCGCTTACATCAACTAATGGTGATCCGTCGCGCAGAATACTGTACTGAGCGACTCCGGAGCCGCCGATATTGTCACTAGTAGTATCCCAGGTCAGATTTATCTCATTGCTAACCGTGCTTGCGGTGGCAGTAAAACCAGTGACATTATCCGGTGGAGTGGTGTCTGGAGAGTCATCAAAATCTATTCCTACCCCCGTACTGTGCGGTGCTCCACTACCCGAATCAGCTACCAATGACGCATCATTACCGCTAAAGGCCGAATCATTAAATACAAATGTTAAGTCTGAAATACTGTCGGTAGTCTCATGATCGGCTGCTGTGCCGCTGAATGTTAGGCTTACGGATGTATTATTATTTGTGAGGCTCAATACTGGGGTTAGTCCAGCGGGTACATTTCCAATAGTAACCTGGGGGCTTCCTCCTGAAGTAGTAAGAACACTACCGCCAAGATCATTAAACGTATCGCCAGACAGGGCAATGTCGAGAGACCCATCTACTGAACCGTCATTAGCCGCCGACTCGTCAAAGTTAGTTATTGGGACCGTGAGCTCATCGACGTCATCTCTTCCTAGGCCTGTTATAAACATCCGCGTTCCATTTGCATTGAATGATGCTGCAGTTGGAGTGTTTTCAAGGCTCTGTGCGAATGTCTGGTTGTGAGAGATGTTCCCAGGGCTTAGGTCAAACGGGTTGATCAAATCGTATTGCACTACGGCATCATTCTGCTGACCTATAATAAACATCTTTTTGCCGCTTCGTGTAAAGTATAGGCTTTGCGGGGTATTATCTTCAGAAGAGACGTCGAAAGATTGCACATAGGTAACGTTTACCATTGTCATATCAAACGGATTGACTAATGAGTATTCGTGGACACTGCCTGCGCCCAAACCGGTAATAAACATTCTTGTCCCGTCGTTGCTGAATGCAATTCCTGTTGGTGAAGTCTCTTCGGTCGTGACGTCGTAGCTTTGCACATAGGTGACATTTGCAGCAGATAGATCAAACGGTGTCGTTAATGTGTATTCTAGGACCACATCACCGGCATTTCCTACAACGAATAGCTTAGTTCCATCTGGGCTAATTGCTGGACTACGTGGATTGCCGTTCTGTGCTGATATATCAAGGCTTTGCACATAACTTAAAGTTGAAACATCAAACGCGGTAGATAGGCTGTATTCGGACACCGCGTCATTATTCTGATCTACTACATAAAGTTTAGTCCCATCAATTGAGAATGTCATACCGCGTGGGTTTGGGCTGTTTGCGTTAACACTCGCGTCCTGGATTTTGATTGAGTTAAATATGTCATATCCAACTTCATAAACAAGAGCTGAAGCGGCAATTGAGTTATCAACCTGCACACTCACCCCACTAGACGTCGTTGTGTTGCCGGCAGCGTCTGTAGCTACTACGGTGAGAGTGTAGGTGCTGTCAGTAACAGCCGTTGTGTCCCAAGAATAGCTATACGGTGCTGTTGTATCGGTGGAGAGTGACGTACTGTCATAAAAGAATTCTACTTGCATAACCGAGTTGGTGTCGGTGGCTGTTGCGTTTATAGATTCTGTACCGACCAGTGTCTGGCTGTCTGTTGGTGTGGTGATGGAGGCGGTTGGGTTAGAGCGGTCTATAGTGGCACTAAGTGTTGGTGAATGGCCACTTTCATTACTGTCTGAGTCGGTTTCTGTGTAGCTGAGGGTGTGGGTTGCTTCAGAGAGCGGGGCACTGAGTGTTGTGGCGCCTGCCGATGCACAGCTCTGCGACCCGACAGATGTGTTAGCCGATGGCTGGTCTGAGTAAAGGGTGAGGGTTGAACCGGATTCACTACAAGTAACGTCAAATACAAGTGTTGCCGCATTAGTAATATCATCTGCTGCATTGCTACCTGAATCAGAGCCGGACTGTAAGTCTGGGGCTGATGACGGATCGGTCGGCGGTGTGGTATCAGGGGCTTGGAATAGCACACTGCTGTCCCCAGAAGCTGCAGGATCTGAGTTAACTACTGCCGGCAGTGATAGGGTTCCTGACTCGGCTTCAACCTCATTATATTGATATATGAGTCCGTATGCCGTGGCGCCAAGGGCTACAACTATTCCAATGGCTGCTGTCGTAGCCGCAAGCATCTGGACTTTTCCGTAACTTGCATAAGCAGCAGTCTGGCTTGTGCTGCGAGCTAGTCTGCGTGGACGATAGTTTACCCGATATGTAGCGACCGAAAGTAGAGCAAGGGCTATGCCGGTAACTGCTGCAGCATACACAGGTACTCCGGTGTCAGCTAAGTTACCAGTAGCTAATATAGCTGGGCCAGAAGGGTCAACGATAGCTGCATTGAGCGCACCGTCATCATCAAGCTCTGAACCGTCTTCGATGAGGAGGGTTGCAGTTGTGACGGTTTTTCCTGCAACTGAAGCGCTGTCATATGAAACAACGCTGCTCATATCTATATATGTGCCATCGGTCTTTTGCTTACGCCACTGCCACTCGGTTGTATCGTATTCATCGTCAAAGTAAAAACGAGATGTAGCTGTGTCGCCACTAACCCCACATGTGACGCTAAAATCAAGTAGACCAAAAGGATACTCATAGTCATTGTCAGCTCCTTCAGTTACGGCCACAGAGCCTATGCTGCTGATAACTGTACAACCATCCGCGGCTTCTAAGGTTATGTACGTATTACTTTCTACGCTGAGCACTGAGGCTACGCTGTTTTGCTGGTAGTCGGGAGTTGAGTCTCCGTTATTATCTCCGTCGCCAATTGCCTGCTCATCTTCATCGAAAATGCCGTCTCCGTCACTATCTTGGTCCACTTGACCAGTTGTGCAGTTTTCGCCCCCACTTACGGGTATGCACGAATCATCAATAAGTAGGAGCATTTTATCAATCTCTACTTGGGGCGCACTTGCTGTGTAGCGAACTTCCGTCAAGCCGCTACTGAGAGTTGCAACTATGTCGCTGGCGCTTGAGTTTGTCTTAACCCATTCCCATGTTGTTGGGTTGGTTAGGGAGTTATCAAGCTCCTCGTTACAAAGCTGCGTCACTCCGTCATTCTCAACAGAGACATAGACTGTGCTCAGAGCAGGGCCCTTTATACGTGTCCATATAGTATGTGTTGCTGATTCATTAGTCGTTTGGGCCGTGTTGAGCTCGCCGTAAGTTGTGCTTACCGCCGAGCATGTATCAAAAGCTGCCCGAGCAGGTGCACTACCCAGAAGAAACAGATTAACGGTTATAAGTAGAGCAGACGATAATACGGCTAACGCCCTATGTGTTAGTTTGCTCCAACAGATAGCTTCAAAAAAATACGATATCGTTCAATCCGTCCAATATTACGTTTGACTTTTTTTGTTTTTTCTCGCTATATAATCAAACTATAGCAGAGCATCAGATGTTTTCAAAACGCCCGAAGCAAACGCACTGGTAAGAAGCTGCATTGATTTTATCCGTATCCTGCTAGGAGCTATCAATAGAGCCAGTTTCTTAAAGTTGTGTTAAATAGCTGTGGATAAAAAAACAGGCCATTGAAACGTAGTGTTTATGAGGTTATGCTTATGGCTAGTTTATTTACATAGCATTGGGGTTACATGGAGCGCACGTATTCTTATATAAAGTTATTACTAATCGCAGTATTGGGAGTGGGCCTTGTCTCATTAATAGGCCAAGTAGATGCTACGCCCGGTACAACTGATACCGACAATGATTTAGTATTGGACACAGCCGACCTAGATGATGATAACGACGGCATCTTGGACACAGCCGAAGGCTTCAGCCCAACCGCGAGTAGCGCAACCATTGCTCCTACTAGTTCTGCATCAGCACCTTGCTCAATATGTGCGCCGACAGGCTGGACAATTAGAAGCGGTACCCCTGATATGTCCGATGTTAACACTGTTGCAGACAGCGGCACTAGTGGCGGAGGATCTGCATGGGATAATGCGCCGTTGCCCGCGCCACCTACTGGAGACTCTACATTTATAACAGTCAGGGACATTGGTTTAGGTGGAGCCTCACAAGAAATTGTAGGCACGACCATTACAGGACTAGAGAGCGGGGCAACATATCGAGTTTCATTCTATGCGATGACCTCTCATGGTGGTGCATATGGCTCAACTTATGAAGATGCTGCTAATCTGATCATAGCTGGTACAACGATACCGTTTGTGCCCACACAGGATAGCTGGGGGTTGATAGAACATACATTTACCGCCACTGGCACTACTGCTGACCTAGAATTCCAGCCAGGTGCTAATGCCTCTAGGAGCTCGTCATCTGACTACAGCCCGACATCTATCACAGCAGACATCAACATTGTTTATGTACCGCTCGATACAGACGGTGACGGTATACCGGACTATCAAGATCTAGACTCTGACAACGATGGCATATCTGACATATACGAGTCCGCAGATGCAGCAGTAATAGCCGCCGATACGACAGAAGATGGCACGATAGACATAACTGAAGCAGCAGTAGGTGGTGGCTACACAGAAGGAGTTGCCAACGTCGCTGGCAGTGGGTCGAGTGTTGGCACAAGCACTAGTTTGGATGCAGATGTTGATGGAATCCCTGATGCAACTGAAGCCAGAGCGAGTAACGCCTACATCGCCTATATAGGCACAAGTGATGCACATGATGCTGATGATGACGGCATCCTAGATATATATGATAGCGATGGCACAGCTACGATAGGTGGCGGGGCTATTTTTGGTAGTACTCTGGCGGGCTTTAAGACAGGCAATACAAGACTAGCTAACGCTGATGGTGACGACACGGCTGATACCATCCCTGACTTTTTAGATGGAGATTCTGATGGTGATGGTCTACCTGATAGCAGTGCAGAGGAGTCCGGGACTATAACGGGCGTATCTTTCTCTGATCCTGACGGTAATGTTAACGATCCCTTGACGAGCGGTACGCTTGATAACGATGATGATGACTATACAGGTGCAGATGTTGACTTTAGGTCTGTCGACGACAATGACCCACCAGTCATTACTCTAAACTCGATCCCAGATGTTAATGATGCCTATGATGAGACAAACTACCCAGTATCTGGTAACTGCACAACTGGTGATGGCGACGTAACAATAGTTATTAGTGGCGCAGCACCCAATCCGGCTACAGCAAGCTGTAGCGCCGGCACATATAGCACTACAGTTGACACGTCAGCCATTGCTGACGGAGATGATGTAATCATAGCCGACGCTTCACAAACTGATGCAGCTGGTAACACGGGTAATGCAGCACAGCAGACTGCAGACAAAGATACTGAAATCACCGTAACAATTAGTGCATTAGCAACAGTAAATGCCTCAACTGATCAAGTGAACTATGGCCTGAGTGGATCGTGTGAAGACGGTGGTACAAACGTCACAGTCGCCATCACAGGTGCTACACCTGGCTCACAAAACGTCAGCTGTACTTCTGGTGCCTGGAGCGCAACATTCGATGTCTCAGCCATTGCTGACGGAGATGATGTAATGATAGCCGACGCTTCACAAGCTGATGCAGCTGGTAACACGGGTAATGCAGCACAGCAGACTGCAGACAAAGATACTGGTTTGCCTGCAGTGAGTATTAACGACAGCACAATAGCTCCCGTTGGACTAAACAACGCCACATCCTACTTGGTAGAAGGATTATGCGAAGCAGTCGATGATCAGGTTAAGTTAACGATTAGTGATGGGTCTAGCACGGTCATAAATACAGTTAGCTGTTTGGATGATGGATCAGGATCTGGAGAGTTTAGCTCGAATACAGATGTGTCGAGCCTAAACCCCGGGGTGGTCACGATCGTTGCGTTAGTTGATGACGGGGTTAACCCAGCAGTCTCGGACAATGCATTGACCGATATACCAGAGGATCTGGACAGTGATGACACCTCATCGGAAGAAGAAAAGCAAGGGCCCAATAGCGGTGACGGCAATAACGACGGTATTCAGGACTATCTGCAAGACAGCGTCACTACCAAGGTGAACCCGATACTTGAATCTTACGTAACAACAGAGCTAGTAGGCGATTGTAGTTCTCTTGATGCTGTGTCGTTTTATGTTGAGCCTGAGCTAGCAGCTCAGGACGTTTTATACGAGTATGCTTTAGGGCTACATGGGTTTGAGGCAGATTGTGTTACAGCTGGTGGATCAGTAGCGGTAACCCACTACTGGGATCAAGTCTATGACACCTCAGAATGGGTATATAGAAAGCTCGTTAACAGTCAGTATGTAGATTTTAGTGATCAGGTGACTTACAACACCGCAAATATCGGGGGCAAAGAGGTTACAACCGTCAGCTTTAGTATCGTTGACGGAGGGGAATATGACGCTGATGGATTAGCAAACGGCAGGATTGTCGACCCGACCGGGCCTGCTGTACTTACAGAAACACTTGCCGAGACAGGTGCAACAATCTATGTCGACACGATTTTGGGAGTACTGCTAATCTCATTTGTTGGTGGGGTAGCGATGGTTTATAGACTGGATAGAATTCAACCATAAGTCCACTTGTCTATAAGCATAAGCTTTGGGATAATAAAGCATATCTAGAAACAGGTGGTGTAATTGTCTCGCAAAACAAATAAACAGACAGAGTTTGGCTTCACGGTCATTGAGGTGCTAGCCTCACTGGTGGTTATTGGAATAATCCTGAGTCTCACGGTGACGATCATCACTACTAGTCAGAGCGTAAACAGACGGACCGCTGTAAATGCTGACGCAAGCGCAGCTGCATTCGAAAAACTCCAGGATTACATAAATACTAGTTATGCAAGCATTCCTGTTGGTAGCAGCACGGGCTCGTATGAGGTTGAAGACTTTACATCAGAGATATCTGGCCTCAATCTCGTTAATGCAGTTGCTAAGGTATACGTAGAGCCGCTCAGTATAGTCGACACTACCACCACAACCGTAGTTACAAATTACAGTCAAAATGTGGCTGCAGACAGCACCTTTTTGGATGGCTCAGAGATAGTTTCTATCCAAGAGCGCGATAACCAAGGAAACGACTGGCGTTGGGAGAGCAATTTCAATGAGAACACGACCAACAACAGTCAGTATACAAACTACACTTACAACAGATGGGATAACAATCCGGACAACTTGCCTTCGCCATCTATAGATCTAGGTTCTGCCCAGACCGTCGATCTGCTTCTTCTTAACTGGTATCACTGCAACTATGAATCAACGGATTTTAGGGTTGAGGCAAAGAATAGTTCACCTACAGTTAACTCGGGCTGGACTACAATTGAGTCCGGACTGTCTAAAACCAATGTACCGTGTAACACCAACAACACATCTGATCACTCGCAGAGTATCGATGTCAGCTCTAATACAACGCCTTATCGATACTGGAGATTGTATTTTGTTAACTCAACCCACTGGCGCTACCAAGTTATATCAGAGTTTGAAGCGTTCTCGTCAGGTGTGCCAGGCGATATAGTGGAGCAGCATGGTGCAGGTGCCTCAAACTCTCCAGGCGCACTATACTTCAGCAGTTCAGACCTAGAGCTTGCTGAAGATGGGGATAGAGGTCAGCAGTCAGTGGGCATTATTTTTGATAATCTAGATCCCACCCAGGGGTCTACGATAGACGATGCATACATAGAATTCACTGCCGATGAATCTGACGACGATCCAGTGACCCTACGCGTAACAGGGGTCGATGCAGATAGCCCACCTGCTTGGAGCGGAACATTTGTCGTAGATAACTCGGTTGATACCGATAATTCAGATGGGTTTGTGGGCACGACGGCTACTTCTACATGGACCCCAGCTGACTGGTCGACAGGAGAGTCTGGCCCGGACACCAGAGTTAATGTGACTAGTATTCTCCAAGAAATAGTCAACAGAAGCGGGTGGAGTCCGAGCAGTAGTGCTGCCTTTGTGATTCAGTACGTATCAGGATCAGATAAACGCGTCGCTGAGCGTACACCTGCTCCTGAGCTGTTCATCGACTGGTCGGAATCAGAAACAGTCACCAACCCAGGTATATATATTGATAATGATGGAGATGGGGATGCCGACAATCCAACACTCCTGCGTGTGACAACCAGGATCGAATATGAGTCATACGGCCAACAACGACAAGCAGAGTACGTGACGTTTATACGCCAGGATGGAATAGGTAGTAACTGATGACTTCGCTTCGTAACGAACAAAGAGGACTAACTATCGTAGAGATGCTAGTCACATTACCTATTGCTGCCATCATTATTGTGTACTTAGTTGGAGTACTCTTTAATCAATACGGTTCAGTATTGGCGGAGTCTGCTAGGGCCGACCTGCGGTCTAGTGGACAGGCACTACTAACAAATTTGCAGGACGAGTTACTATTTACAATTGAGTATGGTCAAGGGCTAGATGTTTATTTGTCTGACCCTTATGTACCTCAAACCGCCGAGTATCAGACGGGCCCGTCTGTATATGAGTGGACGTATGATACTACCCCTCAAACACTGATCATTTATGAGGTAGCGCTTGACTCGGCTAGGGCTGATGATGACAGAAATATAATTAGACGCAGGCTAAATCCATGTGCAACATCAGCTGTTAGCTCAAATACCGCAGCTATAAACAACATAATCTACTTTGTAGAGGACGGTCCTGATAGTCGATACCAACGTCTCGTTAAGCGCGTGATTACCCCCACGTATGATCTATGCAGTATCGACCGCTCAACCGGAGACCCTTGCCAACCGGCTACTTCAACATGCCTTGGTCTTGCAAAGCAGACAACATGCCCAGAGGCAAATGTAGGCACAGGTAGCTGCGTTAGGTCTGACTCGGTGCTGTCAGAAAATGTCTTGGACTTTGAAATTGATTACTTTGCTAGTAACAATGTGCCGACGACTTCGCCTTCAGCAGCGGAAAAAATAGAGATTACACTCACGCTGGGTGATAATGTATATGGCAGAGATGTAGAGGTGGAGGTAAAGCATGCGATTCGCAAGATTAACTAGTAGTCGAGGTTTCATATTGCCTACACTCGTGTCCTTTATCGTGTTAATAACTATATTGGGCGTAATTGTTGTGCAGGTATCGCTTCAGTCCCAAGCATCTTCTGTTCGCCAACAGAATATTCAGCAGGCTCAGTTAGCTAGCGCAACTGCGATGGATTTTGCCAAGGAACAGTACGAGATCGACATCAATTATCTGGGTAGCCCTGAAGTCGTTTTGAGCTCTAATGATCAATACGTGACCACTTATGAAGTGGTTCACGGTGGTTTTACGAATCTAGCCAATACACAGGCTACTATTACCGCGATTGGCAGAGTCTATGATAACGACGGTACGATGCACACTGTGGGAGCAGCATATACAGGAGGTGGCACAGCCATACTAGACCGCTCAATTAGGGGTAAACTAACCCGATCTGCAGGCAGCGGTCAATCATCTAGGTTTATCTTTATTGTCGACAACTCTGGCTCTATGAGCATTGAGGAGTGGAATGACTCTAAAACAACAATAGATATAGCAATTAACCATGTTATTAACACTGTCCCAACTGCTGAAGTGGCAGTGGTCCAATACGGGACAAATAACTCCATCCAGCAGCATAAATATGATGTAACCGTACCGTTCACTCGAGACTCAGCGACTGCAGTAAACTGGGATAGGCGGTATGGTAACGGAACAACTGCCTACTGGGATAGGCAAGATCACCTAGCTGGATCTCTGGCTGTTATGAGGCAAGATACCGTCTATGGCCCAGGAGGGGAGCTAGACCTAAATGGAGCAACAAATGTTCAGTACGTCCTCTTCACTGATGCCTATGGTGGTGGAGTTCCACCGTGGGGGAGCTGCTGCTCATCTCTCAAGCGGGATACTTCGGAGCCAAATGGATATTTCGATGATAACGGGGCTGGTTTTACCGTAGAGCTCGAGCATGGTGAGTTCAATGCCATCAAAGATGGCACGGTATTTACCGAGGACGGCTACAGTGGACTGACCGCTCAGTTTACTGTCATTAACATCAATCAGTCTACCCAGAACGAAACTGTACCGACGTCTGCGGCTATTGCTTCACCGGGTGGTGAATGGACAGGCGCGATAGATGCTAACCCTGGCGACCCCGAAGGCGAGGGGATACTCCCTAGACGCTACCTGAATGATTCATTGGAGCAAACAGATCCGGACAAAATACTGGCAATTCTGGATGAAATATTTGAGCAGGAACTAAACATCTAGATCATTGAAACTAAAATAGAGATAAACATGTCACAAGTAACCAGCAAGAAACCAACTGTATCCCCCGAAGACCTAAAGCGCACCAGAATCGTGGCAACCGTTGGACCAGCTACTCACTCGTACGAAAGGATCTATGAACTTATAAGTAGTGGCGTGAATGGCATCAGGCTGAATTTTAGTCACGGTGATCACCAGGAAAAAGCTGAGGTTATAAAATGGGTCAGAAAAGCGAGTGAAGAGTATGGCAAGCCAGTAGCGATCATCCAGGATCTGCAAGGACCAAAGATACGTCTGGGTGAAATTGACGGCGAGCTCGATCTAAAAAAGGGTCAAGAACTACGCCTCAGCAAAGACGCAGACTATGAGCGTACAGCCATAGTACCTATCCAATACGACATATCGGAACGAGTCAAAAGAGGTCACCGGCTGTTTATGTATGATGGACGGATATGTTCAACAGTTACAAGCGTAAAGGATGGCGTAGTTAGCGTCAGCATAGAGAATGACGGCCAGATTATGTCTAGAAAGGGTATAAACCTACCAGACACTGATTTCTCGGGCGCAACATTGACAGATAAGGATTTGGAGGATCTCGGCTTTGGGGCTACTCAAGATATCGACTATGTCGCACTCAGCTTTGTCCAGACAGAGGATGACCTGCATGATCTACGCAGACGCCTAAAAAACCTCGGATCAGAGGCACGAGTGATATGTAAACTAGAGACGCGCGTAGCAGCGGAGCGACTTGAAAGCATCGTCAAGGCAAGCGACGCGGTGATGATCGCTCGTGGTGATCTAGCCTACGAAGTGGGTCCTGAGGCTGTACCACTTATCCAGAGAGAGGCCATTAGCTTGTGTCACAAACATGCAAAGCAGAGCATTGTTGCCACACAGATGTTGATTGGCATGGTTGACAGTCCTGAGCCAACTAGGGCAGAAGTCTCCGATGTATCAACAGCCGTCATACTCGGTGCTGATGCAGTCATGCTTAGCGACGAGACCACCATCGGTACGTATCCTATCGAGACCGTCAAAGTAATGAAGCGCATCGTGAGGTATAACGAAGTCAACAAACCGCTAAACAGAATCCATCCACCAGAAGGAGGCCCGGCTAAGCAAACGGCCATCTGTGCGGCGATCGTTTCTCTGGCGGATCAGGTTAATGCAACGGCGATAGTCGCCGAAACAAAGTCTGGTGCTACTGCCTACCACATCTCCTCACACCAGCCACACCAGCCTGTCATAGCTGTTACTAGTAGCTTGCGTGTTGCCCAACAGCTTAGTCTGACCCGCGGTGTGATGAGTTTCGTGCGGCGAGATAGTAAGACTCAGACGCAGAAACTAACCGCCTGGTTAAGGACCAACAACGTTCTCGATAAAGGAGACGTGATAGTTAGTGTTTCCGGACAATATCCTGGAGTTGTTGGTGCAACTGATACAATAAAAGTTAGAATTTTAGAATAGGATCGGCAGGGTGGGTTACATATTTCCTAAAAAAACAGTTCAAGATGTAGATATCAGCGGCAAACGAGTCCTTGTGCGAGCAGACTATAATGTTCCGCTCAATGACGACGGTTCAGTAGCAAATGATTTCCGGATTTCTTCCAGTGTGCCAACACTTGAATATCTTATGCACCAAGGCTGCAAAATCACGGTCATGTCCCACTTAGGGAGACCAAAAGGACAAGTTGTTTCTAGTATGAGCCTAGCACCTGTCTACCGTCATCTAGTAAGTATTTTTGGCAAAGACAAAGTTAGCTTTGCTGACGACTGCACCAGTAGCGAGGCGCTAAAAGCCTCCAAGAACCTCGAGCCATCGCAGATAATGCTGCTCGAAAATACACGTTTTCATGCAGGAGATGAGGCAGGCGACCCGGAGCTAGCCAAGACACTAGCAAAATACGGAGAGATATTTGTTCAGGATTGTTTTGGTACAGCACACCGCAGCCACGCATCTGTAACGGGCGTTGCTGAGATCCTTCCATCTGTTGCAGGATTATTACTCGAACGAGAAGTCGTTAGTATTAATGAGGCAATGCATGCACCAGAGCGGCCACTGGTTGCGATTATCGGCGGTGCCAAAATATCTGACAAGATTGATTTGATCCAGAGATTTATGGATAAAGCAGACTTTATAGGTATTGGTGGTGCTATGGCTAATACATTTCTGGCTGCAGAGGGGGTTCCAATTGGCAAGAGCATGTATGAGCCAGATGAAATCGAGCATGCAAAGACGATACTCGCCGAAGCGCGCAGGCGTGAAAAAGAGGGCTCTCTGAGCTTTTTTGTACCCATGGACGGTGTTGTTGCCAGAGACATAGATTCCAATGCTAAAACGCGCATAGTCGACTGGGGCTCAGGCACCACCGCGGATATGTCCGCATACCCAGCCCATCCTAAAAAATCTGCCTATACAGTAGATGAGGATGAAATGATTTTGGATACGGGTCCGTTCTCGGCCGCATATATCGCAGGTGCCGTCCAGATGGCGGGGACAGTTATTTGGAATGGGACCATGGGCGTAACCGAAACACAGCCGGTTCGCGGGCATGAATGGGGCCCGTTTGAGATAGCCGATATCAAGTTGCATGAAAGTCTGACAGGATTTGACGGGCGTCGACCAAAAGTAATTGTCGGCGGTGGCGATACAGCTTCTTTCGTACTGGGCTTAGAACACCATGACTTGTATGACCATGTCAGCACTGGCGGAGGTGCCTCGATGGACCTCATGAGCGGAAAAAAGCTTCCAGGAGTTGAGGTGTTGCAGGACAAAGAGTAGAATAAGCATGAGTACTATGAAGAAATTAATGATTGCTGGGAACTGGAAATTGCATATGAATGTGCACCAGTCGAGCGTGCTTATGCAGCGGTTACATGAGCGCATCCGTATACATCGTGATGTTGAGGTAGTCATTGCTCCAACCATGCTGTCTCTGCAGCCTCTTAGTGTTCAGCTCGATAGACGTAAATTCAGGCTAGCTAGCCAAAATGCCAATCATCATGACGAAGGCGCATTCACGGGTGAAGTTAGCTTCTCGATGCTACGAGATATAGTTCACTACGGTTTAGTCGGTCACAGCGACAGACGCTACAAGTTTAATGAGAGTCTAGAAGATACTCGCGACAAGGTAGCGGCAGCTATACGCAATGGTATAACACCGATACTCTGTGTTGGTGAGACGCAAACCGAGAAGCTTGCAGGCGAAACAGATCTGGTACTGCATGATCAGGTCACAACTGCTCTGCAGAATGTGACAGCTGACGAAGTCCGAAACATGGTAATCGCCTATGAGCCTGTTTGGGCGCTCAGTAATGGGACGAACTTTAGGGATGTGCAAACTCCTACCCCTGACATTATCGCAAAAGCTGCTAATACAATAAGGCGCAATATAGCGGATATATATGGCCAAGAAGTCGCTGATAGCGTCCGCGTTCTTTACGGCGGTAGTGCGCATGCAGCAAATTCATCTGGCCTGCTAGCCATAAAAGAAATAGACGGTCTACTCATCGGCGGTGCAAGCATGAACTATCATGAATTTAGCAAAATGGTAGATGCAGCCGTCAAAGAAGCCCATTCTCGTAAAGGATGATCAGTCGGTATGGCCCGCAAAAAGAAGACAAAGCCTAAGAAACAAAAGCTACTCGGTGATTCTGCTAAAAAGCGTTTACAGCAGCACTATGAGGATGGCGACTCGCCTCAGATTATAAGGCCCAAAACCACAGTACCTCTAGAGAGTAAAACCCCCAAAGAACCAATGCTGGGCAGCAAGATTCTCGAACATAAAGAAAAAGGGGTTGATACTAAAAGATCTCAGAAAAAAAGAGTTAAGCTAGCGCCACTTGATCTGCCGATTGATGAGTACAGCGCTTCACTCAACAGCCAACGGTCTGATTCAAAGACAGAGCTAGAAGAGACGCCGAAGCCGAATAGGGAAGAATTAGGGGACATCCTAGAAGACTTCACACATGATCAGGAAACAGTCAAAAGCAGACAAACAGAGTCTAATATGAAAGAGCTGCTTACAAATCTCGAAGGTATTGAGGGCATACCTGCCGAGCGATCCATGAGCAAAGTAGAGGATAGTAAAAGCACTAAAGAGCACTACAGGAGCGGCGACTACAAGATCAGTATCCGCGACAAAAGAGTACGCCCAAATGGGATGTACGTTGTTGAGACAATTGTGATTTTATCGCTGATTATGCTTTTTATTGCCATATTGATAGATGCTGAGATCATCAACATAGGTATAGAACTACCCTTTGATGTTTTGTAGACAAGGTACAGAGCCGTAAATACGTGACTCTAGTCCGCGGTGCATGCTAGACTACTGGCTATAAGATCTATAGTTTTAAGAGGAGCCTGGATACTATGGCAAAGAAGTCAGACAAAAAAGAGATTATCTCAAAACCAAGCGTGCGTCCTGGCATTGTTATATTGGCCGCACTCGTTCTATTCATCGGTGTTACGGGCTGGTATGTGCTGGAAGAGAGTTCGCGCATACAGGATGAGTACGATAAAATTGACGCTGGTAATAATACTATTCTTAGACGCGTTACGCCCAGTGAAGATCCAGTTAACTAACGCGTAGAACTAACACAAAAAATAGCGGAGGCAGAATGAGTAGCTACACACAGGGGTTAAATGACGCTCAATCTGCGGCTGTCAGGCAGACAGAGGGCCCGCTCTTAATACTCGCCGGTGCTGGTAGCGGTAAGACAAAGACTCTTACACACCGCATAGCCCATATTCTGAGTGAGGGTCTTGCTACGGAGCATCAAATCCTAGCCGTAACATTCACGAACAAAGCAGCGCGTGAAATGCGTGAGCGAATCCATGAGCTACTCCACGGCACCCCAGAGTCTGGCAGAAGTTTCATGCCATTTATGGGGACATTTCATGGCATATGTGTACGTATATTACGACGCGATGGGGTAGCGATTGGCATTGACTCAAACTTTGTGATTATAGACGAGTCAGATCGCTTGCAACTCATAAAGCGTATACAGAAAGAGCTACATATAGATGAGAAGCAGTTCACACCGCGCTCGATCGCGGGCATAATAAGTAGTAGCAAAAACGAGCTTATAGGTCCCGAAGAGTATGCCAGTATCAATCAAGGTACATTGCAGCAAAAGGTGGCCGAAATCTATCCCCGCTACGAGCGAGCCTTGAAAGAGCAAAATAGCCTGGATTTTGACGATCTATTACTTCGGACTGTCGAGCTGTTCAATAATGACGAAGTACTGGCCAGTTGGGTAGAACGGTTCAGATACATAATGGTCGATGAGTACCAGGACACAAACGCTGTCCAGTACAAACTAATCAAGCAGATAACTAGAACTAACAAAAACCTCGCAGTAGTAGGTGATGATTGGCAGTCGATCTATTCATGGAGAGGGGCAGATTATCGGAACATACTCAACTTTGAGCGTGATTTCCCCGATGCTATGGTCATAAAATTAGAGCAGAACTACCGCAGTACAAAAAACATCCTTGATGCTGCAGATGCTGTGATCGCAAAGAACTCTAGCCGAACAGATAAAAAGCTATGGACAGACATTGGTGCTGGCTCCAAGGTAAAGGTTGTCCAGGTGGCCAGTGAGAGGTCAGAGGCAGAAGCGATAGTTCGTCGAATTACGTCTCATGTAGAACTTGGATCCAGGACATATAGTGATTTCGCGGTCCTATATAGGACCAATGCACAGAGCCGTAGTATTGAGGAGCAGTTCGTACGCTACGGTGTACCGTACAGGATATTCGGCGGAGTTAGATTCTATGACCGCAAAGAGGTAAAAGACATCATGGCCTACTTACGTCTCATATATCAGCCAGAAGACAGGGTGAGTTTCGAGAGGATCATTAACACTCCGAGCAGAGGCATCGGCACAAAAAGTGTCGAAAACTTTTACGCCTGGATGGCGACAGAGGGCTTGAGTCTGAGTGGGGCGCTTGACAGGATAAACGAGATCGAGTCCATTACTGCTAGAGCCAAAAACTCGTTCGTAAAATTTGCCGATACGATCAGTACCATGCGCGCACAGGCGGAGGACCAAAACGTATCTGTATTAGTAGACTTACTTATAAAAAGGATTAATTACCTGGACTTTGTCGATGATGGAACATTGCAGGGAGAATCAAGAGCCGAAAACGTCAGAGAGCTGATCAGCGTTGCGCGCGAGTACGATGACTTAGGTCTAGCAGGCTTTTTAGAAGAAGTAGCGCTCGTCAGTAGTGCAGACGATGCTGACGGAGAGGCAAACTCTGTATCACTCATGACACTTCACGCGGCTAAGGGGCTAGAGTTCCCTCATGTGTTCATGGTGGGCATGGAGGAGGGCATCTTTCCCCATAGCCGTGCAAGTTATGACGCCAGTGAGATGGAGGAAGAGCGGCGTCTCTGCTACGTTGGCATGACACGAGCAATGCAAGATCTAACCCTAGTCTATGCCAGCAGCCGCATGCTCTACGGTAGCCAAACCTATAATCCACCCAGTCGTTTCATCGCCGACATACCGTCATCGGCTATAGATATGAGTGGCGCAGCTCCAGAGGTTGCTAGTTCACGGTCACTCAACTTTGGTGAGGAGCCCTGGGATATTACCACACCTGTGCAGAAGGATGAGCCGCGCGTAGTCATTGAGCTCCAGCCGGGTGATACGGTAGCACACAAAGTCTTTGGTGAGGGCAGTGTATTAGAAGTTGATGGCGACAACGTCGCTGTATATTTCAAGAAAAAAGGCGTCAAAAAACTAAACACTAGTTTTGCGCCACTTGAAAAGCTATAGGTCATGACGAGAATTTACGAATTACTGGGCCGGCTGATCTGGATATCTACAAGGCCAATCACCAGTAGGATCATGCGTGGTTCTACGAGAAGCTATGTATTGCTCGAATGCGGTACCCAGGTTCTCCTGGTCAAAAACTGGATCGGAAGCGGCAAGTGGCGGCTCCCAGGAGGAGGAGTAAATAGTGATGAAACACCAGCCGAAGGAGCTGCAAGGGAGCTATACGAAGAGCTATCAATAGAGATTGATCCAGACGTGCTCACGCTGAAAACGAAATATAGCTACAGGGCCAGGCATATACACATTTTTTCATACCAGCTAACGGCAAAGCCCGAATTCAGCCGATTTAAACCAGAATTAACGTCTGCACGTTGGTGCACGTTAACAGAGGTGGAGTTAGACGGCACGTTTGGTATGTTGCATAGCTAACTAGACAGACTATCTAGCTGTGGTACACTGTCATCCGCTTCAAATGAGGATGTATAAATAAGAGCACTTCAGCTATCCAGCCTCCAGGCTGACTAACAGATGTGCTCGAGCATGATGAGTTCGTATGTATCGCGCTTTAGGGCGCACATGATTAGGCGTGGGAAGGTAATGAGGTCGAGGCCGTATATCAGCCTCTCGGTGCTTTCTGTTTTTTTCTTTATGATGGGTGTTGGCGGATTGATGGTTGTCAATGCCGAGTCTGTCGGTCCAACAGATGTCCATATAGTGGATATAACTTTTGATGGCCAGACGAAGACACTGCCGACAAGAGCTGCCAGTGTAGCCGACCTGTTAAGTAGACTAGAGATAACGCTTGGACCAGACGATCATATTGAGCCCGAAGTTAACTCACTAATTGACAGTGATAATTATCAGGTCAATATTTATCGGGCTACGCCTGTGAGCGTCACGGACGGCGATGAAACGCGCAGGTATCTATCCGCGTTTAATGATCCACGGGCTATAGCTGAAGATGTTGGCTATCAATTAGACCCAGAAGACATAGCAGTTTTCGATGTCGACGTTGCTAGTGGGCTGGCATCCCTTGATCTTGCCAATAAAGTAATCGTTACAAGGGCAAAAGACTATACAGTCAATCTGTATGGCAGCCGCTTCACCAAAAAATCTCATGCTGCAAGTGTACGGAGCCTGCTGAGTGATGCTGGTATAGAGCTCAGTGATAGTGATGTAGTAACACCAGCGCTTGATGCAGCCATATCATCAGGTGCCGAGGTGGTAGTGGCGCGCTTTGGGACTCGTATAGAGACGGTAGTAGAAGACATTGCATTTAAAACGAATACAACTAACGATTCAAGCCTAGATAGCGGTGTAGTTAATGTTACTAAGCGCGGTATAAAAGGCTCCAAGACAGTCACCTATGAGATTGAGCTTCAGAACGATATTGAGGTATCTCGGAAACTGATTAGCGAAGTAGTGACTACGCAGCCAGTTGCGCAGGAGCAGGTCCGCGGTACCAAGGCCCGCCCTGTGAGCAGCAATGTATCTGCTGACAAAGAATTCTTAATGAGTGCGGCCGGTATAGCTAGATCCGATTGGGGCTATGTTGATGCGATTATTTCCCAGGAGAGCGGTTGGCGACCCGGTGTAGTTAATAGCTTTGGCTGTATTGGTCTAGGTCAAGCTTGTCCGGCCGGTGTGAAGAGTAGTTTGATTAGAGAGTGTCCAAACTGGGCCAATGACCCGGTCTGTCAGCTGCGTTTTTACCGTGGGTATGCTGCTGCATACGGTGGATGGGCTCCAGCCTACACCTTCAAGTTCTGCGTCGGTAACTGCTATAGTCCACGCACGAATACGACCGTCTACAAGCCCGCCAGCAATAAGTGGTGGTAGGTTTACAACATAGTTCTAAACAAGTAAAATAAGTTGTATGAAGATTTTTAAACTCGATGGAAAGACTATGCAGGTTGTCGAATTCATGCATGATGGCGGCCAGCCGCTCAGGGGGCGGAAGAGAAGGCTGGAAGGTCTGGGCAAGCATGGATTATGGCAAACAGTACTTGACTTGGGTGCTTCGAAAATATGTCCAGGAGATTACCTGCGTGAATTAGCATTTGACTCTGTAGCAACGGAATCAATGGGTTCAACCATACTTGGGATACTACCCCCAGCTGAACCGCAGCAGAAATCGGGTTTTCAGTATCCTGTTGAAACTGGAGAAAAGAGGGGCCGGGAAGCAAAGGATGCTTTCCTGGGGGCAGCACTCGTACTGTGTGAAGTCGACGACGAAGACTATTGCGGCCTGGAGGCTCAGGCACTTGTTTTTGCACCAGATAGCTGGACCGCACCTGGGCAAGAAACAACACCGGCTACATGGCCAACTGGAGCATTGCTAATGAAGGGTTTTATAGGAAGTGTCCTGGATATTATTGCGAGTAAAGCTACAGCTAGTGAAGCCAACCTCACTTTGAGGTTCCCAGTACTTGATGGTAGTGTTGAGCTAGGTGATGACACCTTTGGCTACTTGCTTGGAAAAGGCTTTAAGGGCATCGAGGATGAAATGCCTCCTTACATATACAGGACATTTCAGCCAACGCCAGAGAAACTAGATGGCTAAAAAAGGGTTGGGGCAGCACTGGCTTAGTGACAGCGATACACTTGCTTCTATTATTGCTGCAGCTGAAATCTCTACTGGGGATACTGTGCTAGAAATTGGCCCAGGGCTTGGTTATATGACGGATAAGCTACTAAAGACTGATGCCGCGATTGCCGTAGTAGAGTTTGACCAAGACCTGTTACCAAAGCTCAGGAAAAAGTATGACCACCTTGATAAAGCAAAGCTAGAAATTATTCATGACGACATACGGACTTTTGATTTGTCGACACTTCCGAGTGACTATAAAATAGTTGCCAACATCCCGTATTACCTAACCGCTAATCTACTGCGCAGGCTAACGGACGAGCAGAGTAAGCCTGGTCTGGCCGTGCTCTTAGTCCAAAAAGAAGTCGCCGAAAAAGTTGCGGCTAGCAAGAAGCGTTCCATGCTGGCCAACATCGTGCAGGCTCAGTACCAGTGCAGCTTAGGGGTCGAAGTCCCGGCAGAACTATTTCAGCCACCCCCAAAAGTAGATTCACAGGTGCTTATACTAAAGAAGCTCGAAAAGCCTCTAATACCAAATGAAAAATGGGATGAGTATGTGCGCTTACTAAAAATTGCCTACGCCAACCCCCGCAAAAAACTAGTCCATAACTTATCAGCAGGCCTCCAAATCAGCAAGGATGAAGTTCGAGGGCTCCTAGAGTCTAATGGCGTTGACGTAAGTGTTCGTGCTGAGCAGTTAGAGGGTGAAGAGTTTCTATCTACTTTAAATATGCTAGGCAGCTAGGCATACCCTGCAAAGAGTTTCACCTGCTTCGACTATATTGAAGTCTATTGCCGTGAAGTGGCTTATAGTCGGTTGAGGCTCATGGTGCAGCCCTGGTCTATGTAGGATTTCGTGGGTCTTTCCAACAGCTAATGCGTTTTCAGCAGCTACTACTCCAACATAGCCAAGAAGCTTTGCACAATCACTAACCTTAGTGCCTGGATGATCAGCATGTTCGCGCTCCTCTGACTTGCCTAGCAGTTGATGTAGCCAGTCTTTCCCAAAACCGTCCAGCAGGCCGCAGTGTAGAGTCGCTGGGTTACGATTTGCTCGGAGTTCAGTAACCCCTGTAAAGACCGATACGTCAAAATGTAAATCCAACTCATAGAATTCAGTAGGTGTTGATGATCGCATCAAAGCAACATGCGAGAAATCGTGCGTTTCCCAAACGGGGTCTGTATGTATGCCCTGATCGACAAATCTACCACAAGGCTTTAGCTCTTGAGACACCCAATAGTTACCGCTATAGCAGGAACATACTGTTAAGTCGG
>JBCCHY010000004.1:0-48707 GCA_039028495.1 Patescibacteria group bacterium | reverse complement strand
TGTCAAAAGTGATATCATGTGTTTCTTGGGGCTGACTTTAAGCTCGACGAATGGACTTTGACAATCTGGTAGTGCAAGTCGGCCGATTCACCGTTACCGAATCACCAAGAATAATTGCAAAAGCAAAAAATTCACTAGCAAACACAGTTACAGATATCTTAGATATGCGTAACGCACGTGTTGCACTAGCAGCCTAACTTAGGTTTGCGGCAATCTAATCTTTGTTTGGGTAGATTAGTGCGTTTATATATTCTCCAAATTGCTATTAATCATTAGCGCTGATTGATCTAAGACTTTGCTTGAGTAGGGTAGATATTTTTGTTCGTCTTATATGTCTTCTTTACAAAGATTTAAATGCAGACGAAATAAGCTTGTAGTACTCCAGATTTTCACCACTCGGACGCGGGGGCAGTGCCCGCCAGCTCCACCAAAATTAAAACCCCATCGAAAGATGGGGTTTTAATTTTGCTAGACTGCTGCGGACACTGCCCGAAGGGGGAAGACTGCCAGTGGCAGTCTGAGTTTCCTAGTGATAGAGCGACAGCCCTCCAGCTCTATGGTGAACAATCGAGACGATCGTCTTGATTGTTCACCTTTTGCATACACTGCAGGTGTTATGACATAATATGCCATATGAATGGACGCGTATTCTTTGGAATCATACTAATGCTTGTTGGCATTACTGTGTTGATTATTCTTGTCACTAGGCTAGTTGGTATTACTAGGAACGGTAGCACTGATGACCCTGCCGCTCCATCGCTGTCCTCACAAGTTAATGATGGTGCATCACTGACTATGGAAAAGCGCGGCCGACTTATTGCTGATGAAAACCACTTTGGCTATCGCATTATCATTAATGATGAGAGGCGCATCCTAGAGACATACCAGGGCTATGAAAAAAACATAGTCGATAGGCATTTGTTTGATAATAACGATGTTGCCTACGAAGAGTTTATAGAGGCTATCTCTAGGACAGGCTTAACCGGTATTAAAGACCCAGCAAAATACGGTGATGGGACGGGTCTCTGTCCACTCGGCACCCTGAATCTATACGAACTAACCAATGGCCCGGATACTTACGTCAGCCAGTATCAGACAAGCTGCGGCGACAGAACGACTAGCGCAAGTAACCTGGAAACGCTTTTTAGGTCTCAGATTCCTGGGTTCAGTCAGCTGATAAGTGGCATACGCTTGTAGTCAGTAGTCTCGCTGCCATACGTATAATCTCCTTTAGTTTGCTATAATTTGGGACAAGAAAATGGAAGGGGAATATGCGTATGGCAAAGCGTGTCGTGGCTAGTGTAGCAAAAGCCAAAAAAGTATACGGAGAGGGAAACACCCAGGTAAAGGCACTGGATGGTGTGAGCATAGACTTTGAAGAAGGCGTGTTTACGGCGATTATGGGTCCATCGGGATCGGGTAAATCAACGCTACTGCACTGTGCCGCCGGTTTAGATGACGTTGATAGTGGTACGATCACCATTGATGAGACCAACATTTCAAAAATTAATGACAAAGAACTAACGTTACTCAGACGAGACAAAGTCGGTTTTATCTTTCAGTCATTCAATTTGGTTCCAACACTAAACGCGAGCGAGAACATACTACTACCGCTATCAATAGCCGGCGACGCACCTGATCAGCAGTGGCTCTCAGAGATAACCAACAAGCTAGGCCTATCGGACAGACTCAAACACACACCTAGCGAGCTTTCGGGCGGCCAGCAGCAGCGTGTAGCAGCTGCTCGAGCACTTGTTTCCCGGCCAGCCATAATTTTTGCTGATGAGCCCAGTGGTAACCTAGATTCAAAATCAGGGGCACAGCTATTAGAATTCTTGCGCACAGCAGCAAACGAATATAACCAAGCGATAGTTATGGTCACACATGATCCAACAGCGGCTAGCTACGCAGACCGCGTTGTTTTTCTGGACGACGGCAAGATTGTCGATGAAATGAAAAAACCAACAAGCACTAAAATTCTCGACAGACTTAAAAAGCTAGGCGGATAAGAGGATGTTCAAGAATGCAGTTAAGAGCTTGCTCGCACGCAAGCTACGAGTACTACTTACGAGTTTTGCAATTGTGCTGGGCGTCAGCTTTATTTCGGGCACCTATATATTCACAGATAGTATAGGGCGTACATTCGATGGTTTGTTTAGTGAAGTCTTTCAGGGAGTTGACCTAACGGTTAGACCATCAGCAGCCGAGTTTGGTGACGAAGATCGAGCGGTCAATCCCGAGCTGCTGCAGCAGATCCAAGCAATTAACGGGGTCGAGGTTGCTGAGCCAGGTATTGAAGGGTACGCTCAGCTCATAGATGCCGAGGGCAATGCAATCGGTGGTCAGGGGCCACCTACATTTGGGTTCTCCTGGGGAGATGATCCGACACTGAACCCGCTGAACATTCCAGAAGGAAACGGAAGAGCTCCTGCTGGCCCTAGTGAAGTGGTGTTAGACGTTGCCACGGCCGACAACAACAATCTAGGTATTGGCGACAGGATAGATATAGCAACCGATATTGGCATAGAAAATTTTGAGATTGTTGGGCTAGCAAAATTTGGAGATGCTAATGGATTGGCCGGCGCGACACTATCACTTTTCGAGTTCTCCGAAGCACAACGGCTACTTGATTCAGCTGATGGATACTCAGAGATATCTATCAGGTATAGCGGGGATGTTTCGGCTGAAGAGGTTCGAACATCGGTAGAGTCCATTCTGCCAGGAGAGCTAGAAGCAGTTACTGGTGAGCAACAGGCATCGGAGCAGGTAGACGATATAAATGAAGGCCTAGGGTTTATAAACACAGCACTACTGGCCTTTGCCCTAATATCTATCTTTGTAGGTAGCTACATCATACAAAATACATTTAGAATCATAGTTACGCAGAGGTCCAAAGAGCTCGCGCTCCTTCGTGCAGTCGGTGCTACCAAAAATCAGGTGATCAGGCTTGTCACGTACGAAGCGCTGATAATTGGCATCATTGCGTCACTGATAGGTATAGGTCTTGGAGCGGTCATCGCTGAACTCATCCGAGCCGTGTTCGGCGCTGCTGGCGCCAGCCTACCTGATGGTTCATTTGTGATAGAGCTGCGTACTATAATCGTATCGCTGGCTGTAGGTATAGCTGTAACGGTTCTGTCGGCTTTACTCCCAGCCCGAAAAGCATCGTCTGTTTCACCGATTGAGGCAATGAAGGACAGTGAGGTATCCGGAAGCAGCAAGAAGCCGCTCTTCCTTCGTGGCCTGCTAGGATTTGCCATTTCAATTATCGGTATAGCCTTGCTGCTATATGGATTGAACAGATCTGGCTTGAAGAACCCAATCTACTATGTTGGGGCTGGAGCTTTGGTGCTGTTTATCGGCATCACGGTGATCGCGCCACTGCTCGCGAAACCAATAGCGTTATTTGTAGGCTGGCCAATCGCTGCTGCGCGAGGCATGGCCGCTAGGTTGGGTATGCGAAACGTTGCTAGGGAGCCGCGGCGAACAGCTAGTTCTGCGGCTGCTCTCATGATTGGTGTGTCGCTTGTTGTTCTTGTGTCCATTATGGCGAGCTCTTTCAAGGGAACTATAGACACAGTTCTAACAGAGAGTTTCCCGGCAGATTTGATATTCACCTCAGAGAACATAGGCGATAATGGTCCGGGTACTGATGGTTTCTCTGTGAGGCTAGCCCAAGATCTGGCGGAGCTACCAGAGCTACAGGATGTCAGCTCAGTGCGCTATAGAATTGATGGAGCAAAGATTGATAACGAGATTCGCTTTATTGCTGGCATCGATCCGGATACCTTCGGCAGCAGCTTCCTGCTCAAACCAACAGACAACGCCTATGAATCACTAGGCTTGAATGAAATTGTCATTTTCGAAGAAAGATTAAAGACTGAGAACTGGGAAGTAGGGGATACTATACCAATTGAGTTCCCGAACTCTGGAGTAATTGAGACGACAATTGTTGGTTCGTTCAGTGAACCATTTGATACCAGTTATCTAATCTCAAATGAGATGCTGCTAGCTAACAGTACTGACGATAGCCTTACACTAGCAACGGCAAAATACGCAGCTGGCGTAGATCCTGACGAAGCTCGTGCTGCTGCTGACGGGGTAGCTTCGAGTTACGGGGCGATCAAAGTTCAGGACCAGACCGAACTCATCGCAGATGCTCGCAATCAGATCGATCAGATTCTGCAGCTGCTTTGGAGTCTACTTGGGTTTGCAGTCATCATTGCGGTACTCGGAATTACCAATACACTTGCTCTATCTATATCTGAACGTACCAGGGAAATAGGTATGCTGAGATCCATTGGTATGACAAGACGTCAGGTTAGACGTATGATTCGGACCGAGTCGATCATTATCGCGCTGTTCGGCGCAATACTTGGTGTAGCGATAGGGCTGTTCTTTGGCTGGGCGCTCATCAGAGCTCTGAGTTCAGAGGGTATTGATGAGCTGGTAATCCCCATAGGACAAATAGTTGGCTTCTTCATCATTGCGGCGATCGCGGGTGTTATAGCAGCTGCTTTGCCGGCCTGGCGAGCCTCTCGAATGGATGTGTTGGACGCAATTTCCCACGAATAGGTAAGGAGGGAGGGCACCTCCCTCCTTAGACGCCGGGAATGCGTGGCATTCTCGGATGATCCTCCCACCAAAAGCAGAATACTTTTGTACTTCTTTGAGTCTGTGAGAGCCATTTCTCTCTAGGCATATGTTGGTTCCCCGGCCTAGATACATGCTCTCAACTCCTATATACTTATGGTTAGAACTTGAGGGTAGATGAAACACAAGCTTAAAAAGCATCACGCAAAGCCAGTCCGCAAACGTCATATACTGACAAGCCTGCTTAGTTTGGTGGTCCTGGCTGCCGCCGTGTACCTGTTGGGTGCAGGTGCCACAGAAGTTGCCAGACAGCTCTCACCCGAACCTACATATACAGGCGAGAGGCTGCAGGCAGTGCGCTCTAGCCTGGGCTACTCAACCCTGTATGATGCTAGCCAACTACGTGTTGACACTGTGGCCTCTAATTCAGACAGCGTAGTCGACCAGCCCGCAGACGACCCATCACTGGTAAATGATCAGGCGCTAGTAGAGGTGAGCTTCACACCCAGACCAGAGTTAGCTGATCAAAGGACTAAGGCGTCCTCTTTGCAGATAGTTGTTGAGCCGGAACTTTCCGAAGAGCAGCTAGCGTCAGGCCAGGGTGTCCTCGGCGAGATCGCTGAGCTTTACAGACCGAGTAGCACGGCACGTATAACATACAGTCTGGCAGATAAGGTGAGTGAGCAGATTGACGGTGTGACGTTTGAGCGTCGAGTTTATTTTGTAGATTCAGATCTGGGTGGTGAGCTGGGCACATCTCGGACGTTTAGCACACAGTGGGTTGCAGTCGTCTCTGGGCGTCCACTGATCGTAACGCTCAAAGGTCTCGTTGGAGATTCAGCTATTCCTGAGCCGTATGCCACCGTTATAGAAAGTCTGAGTTTTGACACTAATGCAAGTGAGCTTCTAGGGCTAAATCGTGAACTGCTAGGCTCGAATGACTTGGATCAGTATGCAGAGGACGTCTTGAGTCTACAGGAGCAGTACCTAGCGGATCTCGTCTCGCCTGCAGTAGTCAAAGTCTACACTGCGGTTTGCGGTAAGTTGGCAGTCAACCAGGTGGTGCAGTCTAATGAGCTATGTAATGGAGTCAGTGGCAGCGGATTCATAATCAGCAGCGATGGATATATTGCTACCAATGGACATGTTGTTAGCTACGAGGCTGAAGACCTGATTGCTGATCTGCTGCTTACAGATACTTCGTTTCTACTAGAGTTCTTGAATGGTGCAGGCTTGGACGCTGATTCGGCAGCTCAGGTGGTGACCAGTCCTGACCTACTTGCAGGAGTTGTAGCGGCAGTCTACAGTACGCCGGAGAATACTTACACGCTCGAAAACAGACGGGAGAGGACGTTGGTCGCTATAGGTGATGACGCGATTGATTTCAGTGACGCGGCGAAATTCTTTGCTAAGCAAACCAGCACTTCTGTGAAGCAAGCAGATATCATAGATATAGATTACTCGTCGGCTGATCTGTACGCTGACGCATCAGAAGGTTTTAGCTCTAGTGATGTAGCGCTACTGAAAATAAGTGTAACTGACTCTCCGTACATATTGCTCGCAGATGAACTCCCGCTTGCCAATGAAGAGATATCGGTTGTGGGCTTTCCTGATGATGCAGAGAACTCGCTAGTAGACAAAAGAGATTTAGTGGTCAGTGTCACGAATGGCACGGTTAGCTCGGTGAGAGATGCGGTTGGCTCTAATTCAAAGCTCATTCAAAGTGACGTTGACGCGTCGAGCGGTAATAGCGGTGGACCAGCCATCAACACATCGGCCGAGGCTATTGGTCTACTAACCTACAGATTCAAGAGCGATCAGGTCTCGGATGCAAGCAAGAGCTACATGCGCGAGATCGGCGACTTGCGTAGCTTGCTTGAGCGTAATAATGTAACGCTCAAGCATGACGGAGATACACAACAGTACTGGCTCGAGGGTCTCGATTATTTTTCAACTAATAGGTTTTCAAAAGCAATCGATAGGTTCGAAGAGGTCAAGATTAGCTATCCCGCTCATCGCCTGTCATCGGCTTATATTCAGCGCTCAGAACGAGCCATCGCAAATGGCGAAGAAGTGCGTGACCTCAATGTGCCGCTCATCATAGGTCTAGCAGGCTTTGGTGGGCTGCTACTTGTCATTTCCTTGCTCTGGATGATTAGACATCACAAATTACACATACTACATAGAGAACATTATCCACCAGGACCACCTACCAATCAGACACCACAGTATTACGCGTGAGACAGATCATTTGTTATACTGATCTCATGAGACGCATTAGCTACATCTGCAGAACCAATATGCCCGGCGGGCTGTAGCTTTTCTTTTATCTATTTTTAATTAATCTATAATCTAGGAAATAACATGAAAGATAATTTCTACATCTGTACAGCGATCCCCTATGTCAATGACAAACCCCACATAGGACACGCCATGGATTTTATATACGCTGATATACTTGCTCGCTATAATAGGGCTCAGGGTAAGGATGTTGTATTTAGTATTGGTACTGACGAGCACGGTACGAAGATCGCTGAGAAAGCAGCGGAGAACAACTTATCCCCACAGGCATTCGCAGACAGCATCGTCCCAAAATGGCAGCATTTTGCAAAGATTGCTCATATATCTAACGATCGCTTTATCCGTACATCTCAAGATGCCCATATAGAACGTATTAAGCTAATATGGCAAAAGCTTGAAAAGTATATCTACAAAGGTAATTTTGAGGGTTGGTACTGCGTCGGCTGTGAAGAGTATAAGACCGACACAGTTGTTAAGGAGACCGACGGCAAATGCCCCGACCACAATCGAGCATACGAGAAACTAAAAGAAGAAAACTACTTCTTTAAGCTTTCGGCTTTTTCTGCTCAGCTCAAAGAGAGTATTGAGAATAACTATTTTGAAATAGTACCGAGCTATCGAGGCAAAGAAATGCTCAATCTCATAGAAGTTGGCCTTAATGATGTGAGCATTAGTAGACCGAAGGACAAGCTCGATTGGGGCGTACCGGTGCCTGGAGACGATGGTCATGTAATGTACGTATGGTTTGAGGCAGTATGTAATTACATAACGGTACTTGGCTACCCAGAGCATGAAGACTTTAAAGAGTACTGGCCAGCTAATGTACAGGTGATTGGTAAAGACATAACAAAGTTTCATGCGCTTATATGGCCAGCTATTCTTATAGGTCTTGGAGAGCCTCTTTTCAAAAAGCTATATTCTCATGGTTTCATAACCAGTGAAGGCAAGAAAATGAGCAAAACAATTGGGAATGTCGTCGATCCAGTACAGGTCATCGATACATACGGTGTTGATGCATTTCGTTATTTTCTAGCAAGGCATATACCTAGTCATGATGATGGTGACTATAGTGTCGAGCGTTTTGAGGCAGCATATAACGGTGAGCTTGCTAACGAGCTTGGTAATGCAGTTTCACGAGTAGCTAGTATGATTACAAAGTATCAGCAGGGCGTCATAGGTGAAGTAAAGGACGAGCTGCATGACCCAACGGAATATGATGAAGCGATTGCGGCGTTCCGGTTTGACCGCGCTCTTGACCTGGTTTGGCTACGTGTCCAAGATCTTAATAAATACATCGAGATTGAGCAGCCCTGGTCCCTAGCGAAAACAGATACTGAACACCTGCAGGAGGTTTTAGCTTATTCTGCATCTAGTTTGCTTGAGATTGCTAGGCTGCTAGGACCATTTATGCCATCAGCCTCTCAGAAAATAACAGAAGTATTTACTGGCGGAGTTGTCCAGCCCCTAGAGGCACCGCTGTTCCCTCGACTAGATACTAAAAATGACAAATAAAATCCCGATACTGGTTGATAGCCATTGTCATATCCATGCCAGTGAATATGACTTTGTGATTAAAAAAGTGCTCGCAGAAGCAAAAGAGGCGGGCATCTCAAAAATGATATGTGTTGGTGCAGACAGCAAGACATCTCACGAGGCTGTAGAGTTTTGCCTGAATGGGTTAGGCCAGCCTGATTGTTATTTCAGCCTAGCGCTTCATCCGCACGAGGCCGCCAAACTCACCAGTGAGCAGCTTGAGTCGGAGTTTGAAGAGATACGGCGACTAGCCCACAAGCACAGTGGCAGCGGCAAGCTTGTGGCTATAGGTGAGTGTGGCCTCGACTACTTCTACCATGACTCGAAAGAAGTGAGACTGGCTCAGGCGGAGCTACTCCGCTGGCATCTCGATATAGCCAAAGAGCTTGATCTACCTCTTATATTTCATGTCCGTGAGGCGTTTGATGATTTCTGGCCAATCTACGATGAGTATAAGACGCTAGGTGTGCTGCACAGTTTTAGTGATACTGTGCAGCGCGTAGATGAAGCTGTAGACAGGGGTACACTATTCTTTGGGTTAAATGGCATCATGACCTTTACAAAACAAGAAGAGCAGCTAGAAGCAGCACGCAGAATACCGCTTGAAAAACTCATGCTAGAAACAGACGCCCCATACTTGACACCAGAACCGTTACGTGGTACTATTAATACACCAGCAAATGTGAGGTTGGTGGCAAACTTTTTGTCTGATCTGCGTGGAGAGGCGAGCGACCTTTTGGCAGATCAGACAACAGCCAATGCTCGACAACTGTTTGGTATATAAATAACAGAGGTAGAGATGAGTAACGTATTGGACCTTCCAGGTAATCTCAAGCGTGCGCTAATGGGAGATTCCCCAAAAGAGATAGAGAGCGCTGCTGGGCAAGCTATTGAAATGCGCCGCCCGGTTCCTGCTCTTGGTGTTAGTAACGCTGAGCGTGAAATATCAGACCTAATTAATAGTCTCTCTAAACCCGGAAATAAAGCAGTTGGTGAGCTAGTTGACATGAACTTTAGAAGACCAAGTATGATGCCAGACATGACTGAGATGTCTCCACTTCCTACAATAGTTGATGCTCCTTTTGCTGATGGGTCTATATCAAATCCAGGTAACAACCCTCTAGACGCAATGCTTGAGGATATTAGGGCAGAGCGCAACGAGGCAGTAGCTGCAGAGCGAGATGCAGATGACTTGAGGGAGCGTAGAGGTGATGGAGCAACAATAACTTCAGCCGAGGACGCCCGTAATGTTCAAGTAGTAGATTTTGGTGCGGAGACAAATGCTCAGGCACTTTCGGCTTCGGATCATTTTGCTAACCTAGAAAATGCCTGGAAGGATACAGAATAATGACAAGTCTATTTGATACAATTACACGCAAGAAACAACAAGATCTTGTGCTCGATATGCACAAGCGACTTATCCAAAAAGAAGCTGAGCTGGGTGGACGTCTTTTCCCAATTGATAACGAAGATATTCTGCGTAGAGAGTTCTTCTGCCTAGACGAAAACACATGGGTCTGGCACGAAGAAGTACGTGACGAAAACGGCGACAAGCATATATACAATACTCGCTACGAGGTAGGTCCGGGGCGGGTTCTAAAATCTACTAATGGCCAGGGCCAGCAATCGCTCGGTCTGCAAGAAGCAGAGCACTTACTAAAGGCCGTACGCCTTTACCGCGAGCGTGTCTTGAAGCAGCTCTACCCCAACCACGATTGGTAGGCTACAATTTAGGTCATGGACCCAAAGTATTTTGACTACGCAGCTTCGACAGCTTTACTGCCTGAAGTAAAGCAAGCTATGGAGCAGGCAGATGCCTTTTATGCAAATCCGTCAGCGCAGCATCTGTTCGGCCGGGAAGCTGCAACCTTTATCGAGAAACACAGGCAAGAACTGGCAGCCGAACTACAGGTCAAACCACAAGAAATCTATTACATGGCAGGCGCTACTGAAGCCAATAATCTGGCCCTAAGAGGTGCTGTCAATCACTACGGTGGGCGTCCGGCTTGTGTAATGACTGAGCACGACTCGGTTATTCGGACGGTTGAAGCCATGGGCGGCGAAACTCTAGAAGTCGAGCGAGCAACAGGACAAGTCAAAGAAGATGCAATCATAAATCTGCCAGATGACGTTGTCGTGTTTAGTCTGGCGCTCGTGAATAATGAGACTGGTGTGGTTGCTGATATGCGCCGGGTACGTAAGCTATTAGCTATGGTCAAAGAATCACGTGAGGGGCGAGGCATAGACCTACCGCTGCTCCTACATACTGATGCATCTCAGGCCGGTCTTTATACACTTTCGCCCCGTACGCACAATGCTGATCTCGCTACCTACAGCAGTAAGAGTCTATATGGACCCAGCCAGGCAGCGGTTCTGTTTGTCTCTAGGTCTGTTCAGCTCAAACCAGACGCTACGGGCGGCAGCCAGGAGAATGGTTATCGCCCCGGTACCCAGTCAGCGAAGAACATTGCTGGAGTATCTACAGCTCTTCGAGTAGCTGTTAAAGAGCGTGCTCCTCAGCTCAATCAACTCGAAACTCTCAACGAATATTTAGTAGAGGGTATAGAGAGTCTGGGAGGCTCAGTAGTACTGGCTTCCGAAGAGAAATCTCCACACGTGCTAATGGTTGTGTTCGAAGGTGTTGACAACGAAGAGCTTATGCATAAGCTCTCACAACGTGGTTTTGCTGTCGGTATTGGCTCAGCATGTCATGCTAGCTCAAAACGACCATCACGAGCACTTGAGGCACTCGCTATTTCGCGTGACGAGCAAAGATCGTCGATACGCCTATCAATTGGTAGGTACACGACTAGGGATAGCATCAAAGATCTTTTGGCAAACCTTGAAGATCTCTTAGTCGGGTAGCTCGTAGCCAACAATTAAAAAACTATAAGACTCGAGAAATGTTCCGTATCTGTTATAATTAACCATAACTTTTATGAAACAGATACTGTCAAAAGTTTTGGTGGGTTTTACAGGCTTGGCGCTGTTTGTGTCACTCTTTTTGCCAGCGGTTGCCCAAGAGGTTGTACAGGGATTTGCTAGTGATGAACAGCTCCAAAGAGGACAAATAGTTGGGCTGATAGACGGTGAGCCAGTCAAGGTGACGCCTGTTCAGAATGATGAGTTAGAGCGCATGCATGGTGTCGTTGTGGATGCGAGTGATGCGCCTCTACTAATTAGTGATGAAGAGTCCGATGTGTACGTTGCAACTACTGGACGTTATGGAGTGCTTGTTACTGATACGAATGGGCCTATAAAACAGGATGATTATATAAGCCTTTCGAGTGTGGTGGGTGTAGGACAGTTAGCTGCCGAAGATCAGGCGCTAGTCATAGGCAAGGCTGCTCAGGATTTTGTACCCGACCAGGGAAGCCTAGTGCTTAGCACAACTGACGACGGTAGTGGACGTACAGTTAATGTTGGGCGGATACTCGTTGATCTTCAGGTAAGTCGCAACCCAAATAAAGTAGAGAATATTGAATCAGTACCAGGCTTTATACGTAACACCACTGAAACAATCGCAGGTAAGCCGGTCACGCCCGTACGAACATATATCAGTATTTTAATCCTCATTCTTGTCACTGCTATATCAGGTAGCCTGATCTATGCATCAGTAAAAAGCAGTATAGTCGCAATCGGCAGAAACCCTCTCAGTAAACGGTCCATAACTAAGAGCCTAATACAGGTTGTTGGTATTGCGTTTATTGTGCTCATTAGCGGTCTGTTTGCGGTTTATCTAATGCTAAAATTATAAGTAATATACGAAAGGGGTGGGGATGGACACAATACAGATCGTACTAATAATCGGCAGCCTCCTAGCTGCCGGAGTTTGTCTGCTTTGGATAAGTGTTGCTCGTTCAAAGAAGAAATCTCATGCCCACGTTGAGCCGAAGTCTCAGCGAGCCAAGCAGCAGGTCGCTAAGAATCCGACTGCTACTCCACGCCCTGACGATGACATCAAAGATGCTGCCGACTATGACATTGAGCACATATTTAACACCGAGTTTAGAGAGGAGCTACGTAACCGCGGCCGGCTCTACTTTGAAAAGATAATCAACGAAAACGCTATGTTCTTGCAGCAAGATCTCAGGCTGACAACCAGTGAGCTTAATGACTACATGAAGCAGGAGATTAAAAAGACGCTGACCGACGAATTTTCAAAATACGAAGAATCAATCGTAGGCGCAAAGGATCTGGCCATTGCTTCAATTGAAAAGACTCAGGCAGCTATTGAAGAGCAGAGAGCGATTCTAGAGGGTCAGTTGATCTCACAGGTAGATGCAGAAAAAGCTCGTATTCTCTCTAGATTTCAAGAAAATATGACGGAGATAGTCAATCATTACGTGCTGACTGCCATCGGTAACGAAGTAGATATCGCCGACCAGCTCGACTATATTCTGATGTACCTAGAAGACAACAAGCAGGCGATCGTTGAGGATATTTCTCATGGAGCGTAAGTAGCTATGACACTGCCAAAGCTGGTTGCAACGAGAGCAGATGTTCTACGTCTTCGGCGTGAAGTTGAGTCGCTAGATAGGTACTTTGCTATATTGCATCAGCAGGGCAAGGAAACCGAGAATGTTCAGTTACCCAAAATATCAAAGGGTCTGCAGGCGTTTAGCTCTGAAAACAGCCTCAATTTACACGATCAGATAGTCCGTAAAACCCTATTAGAATTCTTAGACTTTCTAAAGATAAAGTCACCGGTCATACATTTTAGTTTCGCCAATGACCCATCAGCTCAGACAGTTTCAAAACTGATTGAGTGGCTGAGGCGCGAGATACACCCCAGAGTGCTACTGACTGTAGGGGTTAGTCCTTCTATAGGTGGGGGCTGCATGCTCAGAACTCATAGCAAAGTATTTGATTTTTCATTCAAGCAGCATTTCGCCAACAACAAGTCGAGTCTAAGAGAAGTCATTTCAGGCATTGTTGAAGAGAGGGCTACGGAGCTCCCGGAGACTGAAGCAGAGACAGAAGAAACCGCCCAGCAAGAGGAGCAGCCTGCATGAGCGTCAAACACTTCGAGGAAATGGTCAAATCTGGCCGCCCCGTAGGAGAGGTCGTCTCGGTTGACTCATTTATCGTCAAGGTTAAAGGGCTCTACCCCTGCAACCAGCACTCTCTAGTTATGTTTAGTAATGGTGAAAAAGGTTTTGTCCATCATGTACTCGAAGACCATGTAGTGGTTCTGCATTTGGGCACAAATCCGATCGAGGTTGGTCAGACATGTGTACTGCAGCATAACCAGCTAGTCAGCAAAGTAGGCAAGGACTATATTGGCCGAGTCATATCGGTTAACGGTGAGCCGTTGGATGGCAAGGGGCCGATTGGCTCGGATGCAGTTTGGCCAATATTTAACTCCGCACCAGCACTCCATGCTCGCCAACAGCTGGATGACCAGCTCGTCACAGGAGTTACAATTATTGACTCGTTATTTCCGATAGTTTTGGGTCAGAGGATGGCTATAATCGGCGAGAGTAAATCAGGCAAAACCACGATTGCTACTCAAATCGCTCTCAACCAGAAAGATACTGAACGAGTTGTCGTTTATGTCATGATTGCCAAACGCCGAGCAGATGTTGACGAGCTGCTATCTCGTCTAGAGAAAAATGACGCACTGAAAAACTGCATAGTGGTTGTTGCAACATTGTTTGAATCGCTAATTATGAGCTATATCGCGCCGTATGTTGGTTGTTCGATGGCTGAATATCTCTGGCAGCAGCTCGGCATCGATGTTGTCGTGGTCTATGATGATCTGACTGCTCACGCTATGGCATATAGAGAGATATCACTGCTTGTTGGAGTTAGCCCAGGGCGAGACTCGTACCCTGGCGATATGTTCTATGCGCACTCAAGTCTACTAGAGCGAGCAGGTAGATTGGGGTCCAACAGTAAAACGCTAACTGCACTGCCAGTTGTATTGGCCCCAGGTGGTGATGTAACCGCTTACCTGCCGACAAACATTATGTCTATCACTGATGGGCAGTGGATACTGGACATGGATATATTTAGACATGGTCAACGACCAGCGCTCAATTCAGGTCAGAGTGTCACCCGTGTTGGCGGTAGGGGGCATGTTAATAGACAAAAAACGATTGCTTCCCGCGTCATGAAGGCCCTGTCTGCCTACTCTCAGGCACAAGAGTTCGCACACTTTGGCTCAGAGCTTGCACTTGAGGCTAGATCAGATCTAGACCGTGGTGAGGCAATAAAGACCATCCTCAATCAGGCACCAGGAGAGAACTACGGCCTAGTCGAGCAGCAGTTGATGCTCGAAGCGATTCTCAGCTCTGAACAGGGCTCGTTGCTGGATGTCAAAGCAGTCAAGGAGTACGCACGAGAGCTCTCCCCGAATGTCACCAGTGACGAAGGTTTCGAGTCCGCCCGGCAAGAGCTACTCAAAAAGAGTGTTATGGAGATCAAAAAATGATTAAGCCACAAGAGCTCGAGGGCGATATCAGGACCATGGGTACACTAATGCAGCTTACGGGAGTATTCGAAGGGCTAGCCAGCATGCAGATTGCCAAAGTAAAAAATCAGGTACTGCAGGCACAAGGATTCTTTAACGAGCTATGGGCAATATACACACAGATACGTGTTGATAGTGTGTTCCATTTTGGACGTATGCTTGAGGATGAAGAAGTGGTCGACAAAGAGCTCTATATTGTCATTACAGCAGAGGGCAGCTTTACGGGTGATATCGACCATAAACTCATCAGCTACATGCTGCGTAGTTATGACCCAGTGAAGCAGGACGTGATTGTTGTTGGCCACCACGGCGCAGTTGAGCTGAAACAGAATGGGGTAGAGTATAAGCGCTATTTTAAACTGCCTGCAAAAGACAGAAACATCAATGTCTCCCCAATCATAAAAGAAGTTCAAAGATACAAATCCACTCGGGTGTTTTACCAGACATATGTATCACTTACCATCCAAGACGTACGCTCAATCGAGCTGTCATCGATTGTTGAGGAGACCGGTAAAGGCTTGAAGACATCGGCTGACTTTATCTCAGAAGAAACGTATATTTTCGAACCTTCGACACATGCGGTTGTCAGTCATCTGGAGCGCTCTATGTTACAGATCGCCCTGAGCCAGGTTATTCTGGAGTCGAAGCTTGCTCAGTATGCGAGCAGATTCAGGGCTATGTCAGCTGCTCATACCAAAGCCGAGGAGTCTCTGGATGAGGTCAAACTACTCTACAGCAGAGCAAAAAGGGCAATCAAGGATGAACGGCTCCGCGAAGTGGTTAATGGACTCAAACAAACCAGAAAAAAGGTCGTACTATGATTGGTAGAGTACGTAGCATCAAGGATCTCGTAATCACTGTTGAGTTTGATGAAGAGCTGCCAATTGTTGGAGAGCTGCTACTAGCTGGCAATGACAGAAAATCACCGCTGTTAGTAGAAAGGCTGTCAGACAGCAATACTGCAGTTTGTCTGAACATCAGGTCTCATCGTGACATTGCGCAAGGGTTAGAGGTTGAGCGAACGCATAAAGGCATCGAGATACCAGTTGGTCAATATACTATTGGTAGAATTCTTGATGCACTCGGCAAGCCCCTAGACGGGGCAGCGGCTCTCGATAATCAACCTACCAAAAACATCATGACACTGCCACCACGTGACACGACGTTCGAAGCACACGAGTCCGAGATTCTGGAGACGGGCATCAGAGTAATAGACTTCTTCACGCCATTTGTGAAGGGCCGCAAGATGGGTATTATCGGCGGTGCAGGTGTTGGTAAAACCGTCATGACAATGGAGCTCATATACAACATCAGCCAGTCCGATGCTGGGCTAGCATTTTTCGCAGGTATTGGTGAGCGTATACGTGAGGGTCACGAGCTATACGAAACGCTGAGGGATCGTGACTTACTCAAAAACACCTGCATGTTCTTTGGGCAGATGAATGAAAACCCAGTTCAGAGGTCCTTGATAGGAACTAGTGCTGTTGCGCTAGCAGAGTATTTCCGCGACGAAGAGAAAAAAGACATCCTATTCTTTGCTGACAATATGTATAGGTTTGTGCAGGCGCGCAATGAGCTAACGACGATCATGGATCAAGTTCCAAGCGAGGGTGGCTACCAGCCAACTATATTTAGTGATATTAAAACCCTCCAGGATCGACTCAGCTCGAATGACAATGGATCGATTACCTCCGTGCAGACTATCTATGTCCCGGCAGATGACCTCTCCGACCCAGCTGTACTTGCCATCCAGCACGAGTTAGATGGTGTGATCGTGCTTAGCCGCAAAGTAGCCGAGCTGGGTATAAGGCCGGCCGTTGATCTAAACAAAACCAGCTCGAGCCTTCTAACACCAGAGATTGTTGGTGATAGACATTACTTACTCAGTGTCCGTGCTCAGTCACTTTTGCAGAAACATGAGAGCCTCAAGCAGATCATAGCGATCATTGGTGAGAATGAGCTTAGCCCTGGTGATCGAGCCGACTTCGCCAAGGCCAAGAAACTGATTGATTTCTTCAATCAGCCAATGCATGTGATGGAGGAGATTACTGCTATCAAGGGCGTGTATTCCAGCAGGGAAGAGACACTTAAAGGTATAGAAGAGATCATTACCTAATGAGTAAGGATGAAGATGCAATCTTAGCCGCAATGAAGGCTAAGGCAGCTGAGAAGAAAAAAGCCAACGAGCAGTTTGGCGAGATGACTGGCTTTAGCGCCGCCAAACCATCAAAAAGTGAGAGCAATCTACCAAAAGGCGAATTCCATCTCAAAATATACAGTCCGCACAAGACGTATTATGACGATATTGCCTATTCGGTGTCGGCGGTTAATGATGCCGGTGACTTTGACGTGCTTGCTGGACACGGCAATTTCTTAACTCTTGTTAATCCCTGCGAAGTCACCATACGCAGTAAGCGTGGCAAAGAGTCACTAAAGATTAACCGTGGTGTGATGCATGTTAAGGCTGATGAGGCCCACCTCTTCCTCGACGTCTAGTAAGGAGGGAGGACACCTCCCTACTTAGACTCCGGGAAATCAGAGATTTCTCGGGTGATCCACCCACCTAGAGCAGAATACTTCAATCACGAACAAGTAGTTATTGAAGTATGATCATATTAGAGACAGATAGCCGTTTTTGGGCTACCAGCTAGCTTCCGCAGACTGCGCACGAGCTGAGGAGGTTTAGGCCGACCAGAATTAGTTAGTTTAGCTACTTGCTGAAGTCTATTGATATACTTATCTGATGAAGTTTAAGTTGCCGGTAATGGGTGAGTGGTTGGTTTTCTCTGGCGGAGAAATCCCAGAGGAGAATCTCCATAACGGACATAGACCTCAAGATTTTGCTATAGACATGGTACCGACAGGGCAAGTAGTTGGAAATCTTGTTGACTCTTTAACCGACTATCCAGGCTTTGGGCAAAAGTTATATGCACCCGCAGATGGGCAAGTGGTACAGGTCGTTGACGGTATGCCAGATAATGAACCAGGTTATCTAGATGGGTTCATGGCGCTTGGAAATCACGTAATTATAAGACACGCAGAAAATGTCTACTCAGTTATTGCCCATATTAAAAAGGCCAGCTCCATTGTTTCAGAAGGTGAAGAGATTAAACAAGGACAAGAGCTGGGAGTAATCGGTAACAGCGGGAACACCACAGAGCCACATCTTCACATGCACATAATGTCTAGCCTCACTATAGGTAAAAGAATGCCTCCGAAATTTCAATACGAACCAGTGGCAGAATCAGTTGAACTAGTGTTTGAAAATATACTAGTAAACGGCGAAGATCGAGAGTCATATAAGCCTCGTAAGAACGACATTATTTCAAACATTCAATAAGCACCCCAAACGATTACTTGCTCATCTTTTGGGAATCCGCTACGGGAGGGGGACAGTCCGACAAGCTTTAGCTTGCCGGCACGTTAGAGGGAGGATTCACCTCCACCTAACTCAGTCGATTGCGATCCAGTCGAATGAATAGGTCGTACCAGACGATAGATTGCTAGAAGAATAAATAGTAAAGCTATTGGCAGTCCGCGTTACATAGTAATCGATAGAGCTAGCTGATGAGCCGACTGGCGAAACTACAATATGAGGGGTTTGGCTAAAGCTAGATGCAAAAGTAACTGTGATCATTGCTCCTGCTGCAGCACCGGAGCCCGTATTGATCGTGGCAGTACCGGCTGTATCAGAGCCACTAACGCTAACTGTACCGGCAGAACCGATTGCAGAACCACGGGCTGAGCCTGGTGTGCCGCCACCAGCATCGATGTGTCTGTTGAGCTGCAGGTCGCGGCTCAACACGAGATTGTCTATATTCAGTGAGGGCGCCGATATGGGTCCACCAAAGCTAGCGCCTCCAGTCACATTGAGGGTCTGCAGCACGTTTAGCACACCTTGGATGGATGCATCGCCTCCAATAGTTAGATTGTTAGACACTTCTACTTGATCAAAAGTACTATTCCCAGATACGGTTATACCTGGAAGCGACAGCGCACCACCAACGTTGATTGTCCCGGCAACATCTAAACTATCGCGTACGAGCACCCTGCCGTTGAAGATTGAGTTACTAGCGACTGTCAGGGTCTGTTTAGCATCACCGATGCTGGCGTCCTTATTACGTAGATCATCCAGTGCTTCTTGACTGAGTGATTCAAATTCTAGGGTTGTAGCGTTTTCTGGTGTGCTATTTGAATTTATGCGCCAAAAAACGAAGATGATTACAATCGCAATGATGAGGATAATAACAAAGATTATTAAGTATATATTGACACCAGACATTCGAGCCCTCATGCGATCACCAAAACTCGGTTTTACGGTTTGTGCCTGTACTTCAGGCTCCTCCTGAGGGGCATCTTCTAGACTAGATTCATTGATGTTTTCTTCGTTGTCGGCCACCTGGGTCCTTTACCTGTTTTATTGCTAGAAATTATAGCATAAGCATTACGCGCAGGGTCCTATAAACATGGTCGGCTTTACAAAAATAAACGTAACTGTTATTTTAATCCTAGTCAAAATTAAAACAAAAACATGAAATATTCGCTCAAAAAGAAGTCTAGAGCTTACACCCATTTAGCCCCGTTGGCTATGTTTGCGACACTACTACTAATGTTTGGTGTCGGTGGCGTTTTATATGTGATGTATGACGTTTCGCGCTCGACCAGCGTTTCGATCACAAAGGGTGAGACTAGTAGTCAAATTGTGGTTGTTGCTGGCGATCAAGATTTCGCCACAGAGTATTTTTCATTTAGCGCAGATCCAGGTTGGCAACCAGTAGACAACTTTACGCTTGCGGGTAAACGCTACCGCTACTCGCAGTTCGACGGTGATTTGGTCAAAAGACACTTAACTATCTATGTTGACGACAGTTCGGAGAGAGAAATAGACCATGTTGTAGCTGTGGCCAAAAATGACGATGGGCTATCGATTGTTCAGCAAGCTAGCTCTCATTGTAGTGGGCAAGAAAAATCAGACGTCACCGAAAACAAACGCGTCGTTGATCTGAACGGAGTAAGATTCCTTTGCAACGTAGATGGCCATCTGTACTCCGCGGCAGCTGGAGTAGTCGATGGTGGAATTAGAATCCCACACGTTAGCGAGACCGATGGTCAGGAACGTACATTTGTATTGTTTTATGAGGACGTGACCTTTTCCCCCCGTCCGAGCTACTTTGAGAACATAATCAGATCATTCGAGTTCAAGTAACCGATAGGTAAGTTTCAGCGCCTGCCCCTAGAACTTCAGGTCGTATAGCGGTATCGTTTGAACAGAGCCAGAGGCCACCTACTTGCGACTGTCTGTCTCAAGTATTAGAATAAGCGTTATGAGTAAAATTCTCGCATGTCTTCTCGCAATATGTGTCCTGCCTTTTGGTACGGTGTACGCCCAGACTAGCTCGCCTAACTTCTCGATTAGCGAAGCATTCGTCGGTAGTGGAGGGCAGCTTGATTCTAGCTCTGCTAGCTTTCAGGCTAAGGCAAGTGTAGGTGACTTGACAGTTGGATTCACAGAGAGCGCTGCTTTTGAAGCATTCGCGGGCTTTACAACAACAGACCAGCCGTACCTTGAATTTTATGTAGATGCTACTGATATAGCATTTGGTAACCTTTCCGACGGAGCAACTGCTACGGGTACCGCGCAGTTTTATGTACGCTCTTACTTAACGTCAGGCTATGTCGTAACAACACTTGGGCCAGGACTCATAAGCGAAAACCTCGATCAGATAGATAGTCTAGCCACCCCCACAGCTTCAACGGCTGGCACAGAGCAGTTTGGGATGAATCTAGTTGCTAACACTACCCCAGCTGCTTTTGGGGCAAACCCAGTTCAGGTTCCTGACGCTTCGTTTAGCTATGGTGTAGCAGCAACCGACTACAATACGACCAATCAATACAAATATGCTGAAGGCGATACGATCGCTAGCTCCCCTCGGAGCACCGGTCAGACGAACTTCACTGCAAGCTATATAGCCAACATTTCTGCTATCACTGAGGCAGGTTTGTATCAGATGGAGCAAGTCTATATAGCCACCGCAACATTCTAATTTGAGAGGAGGTGACTCCTCCTCTCAACACGCAGGCAAATCCTGAGATTTGTCTGGTTGCTCACCTCCCAAGAGGGATCAACATATGATGAACAAGTAATCATATGTTGATACGTGGGATGGTTTACGGCTATAGGTAATTGATCGTCCCTAAGTCGTATTTATAATTATCATAAAACGATTACTTACTCATTGTTTTGTGATACCGCTTTTGGTGGGAGGATCACCCGAGACAGCCACTGCTGTCCCGGCGTCTAAGGAGGGAGGTGCCCTCCCTCCTTAATCAGAGGTGTGGATAAAGGGTTGTGCTTATATTTACATCTTGATTACAGTCATGAGATAATAGCCGGGCTAAGACAAAATAAAAACAACAAATAAAGGAGACTATATGTCGAACAAATCTGGCTTGGGTATCCAAGCTAAAAGAGTATCGTCTTTCGTGCAGGCACTTGTGCTTGCTAGTGCTGGTCTTTTGCCGCTACTTGCGAGTAGCAGTGTAGATGCAGCTCAAATTACCGATAGAGTACTAACACTTAGTACGTCAGAAGGTGATGCGACAGGCGTTACGCATGATTACGGGCTTACGATCCCTGGTGATGCGAGCACTATGCAGTCAATGGAATTCCTATACTGCACAACACCACTAGGAACGTGTACTGCCCCAACAGGACTAGATGCGTCTAGTGCTGCGATAGGCACTCCAACAGGCCTTACAGGGTGGTCAGTAGGTACAAACACTGCAAACCTAATTCAAGTCACACGTACAGACGCAACTAACGTTGCTGCTGATACGCCGATGACAATAGATTTCACTGGGGTTACAAACCCAACAATGACTGCTCCGTACACAACTTTCTACGTGCGTGTAAACACATACACTGACACTGCTTACACTACAGATAGAGACAACGGAACAGTTGCAGGTGCGCTAACTCAGCAGCTCATAATCAATGGACGTGTCCAAGAGCGACTTGAGTTCTGTGTAGCCGCTATCGATGATGGCGACACCTTTGCTTCAGGCGAAGACTGCAGCAACTTCCCAACTAACCAAACAATTGACATTGGCGTTATAGATGACGCTGGTCCAGCTGAGTCACCTGTTGACAACGATGGTTTCAACGGAGCCAACGACAAACTAGGTGCTGCTATGGTTGACACTAACGCTTCTGGCGGTGTGGTAATAAGCTACTTCCCAGAAGAAGACGCTACAGGTACAGAGCAACTAAGAAACTTCCGTGTTCTAGGCTCTACTTGTGACGCCACAGAAACAGTCGTAACTGACCAATGTTTCCAGAGTGCTGCTACAGCCGGAACTGACCTAAGTTCTGCTGGTGAGCGCTTCGGTATGCAGGTTACATGTGTTGAGAGAACAGCTAGTGAAAACGCTACTGCAAACCTCTTAAACAACGTAGCTGCTTACCAGGCAGATAACAGTGATGCAACATGTGAAGCTGGTGAAACTTCAACAACTTACGCATGGGATAACACTGGTACTGCAACAACAATTGCGAGTTCAACTACAGTTGTTAACGATGAAATGCTGAAGCTACGCTTTGGTGCAAGAGCTGCTGCTACTACACCAACTGGTAACTACACAGTTACTACTACGTACATAGCTACGGCTACTTTCTAGAGACAATTCACTCTAGAGTGATTTTGTCTTAGCAAATAAACACATAAAAGAGGACAAATGACAGTGTTCATAAAAGGACTACATAGTCGAACGGTCAGTTTGTTTGTGGCACTATCTCTGATAGTGCCACCTCTTGGTTTTGGAGGCTCTGCAGGTGCGCTAGCTATTCTTGGGGAATCGTTGACCCTAGGGACATCGGTCGCAGCTGAGGATACTTCACACGCATATCAGATGGATCTGCAGTCATCCGGTAATATTGGGTCAATTGAATTTCTGTACTGCTCTGAAGGACCGCTGCATGATAGCCCGTGCACAGCTCCCGCAGGACTAGACGTATCGGGTGCGACAATTAGTAGCCAAACAGGTGAAACGGGCTTTACCGTTGATCCAGTCACTACAGCGAGTAGGCTTGTTATTAGTAGGACGCCGACGGCTGTGACCGGGCCAGTGACAGCGCAGTACATATTTGATAATGTTACGAACCCCAGTACTTCAGATATATCTCATTTCGTGAGGATAAAGACCTACGCTAGTGTGGACGCTACCGGCCCCGATACCGATAGAGGTGCTATCGTGTTCAGTACTAGTGGGCAATTGGCGGTAGGCGGGTTTGTCCCCCCATACTTAACTTTCTGTGTTGGCCTCGTTGTGGCTGTGGATTGCTCCAGCTTCAGCGGTACATTAATTGACCTAGGGGAGCTTGACCCGTTGTCGCCACGCTTTGCTTTCTCTCAGTTCGCGGCAGCCACAAACTACCCATCTGGGTATTCTGTGTTTGTGACCGGTAACACTATGACTTCTGGAGTGAATACTATTCAACCAAACGCGTCTAACACACCAAACACCCCGGGCGTAGGTCAATTCGGTCTTAACCTAACTAGTAACATCGATCCGGTTATTGGCTCAGGCCCTGATGGCGTCGGAACGGCGGTAGTGGCTGCTAACTATTCTAGCTCTGATCAGTTCAGGTTTGTCCCAGGAGAGGTGGTTGCAACCTCATCGCTACCTACAGAGTTCAATAGATTTACGGTAGCTATATAGTCAATGTGCCTGAAAACCAGCCCCCTGGAAACTACTCGGCTACGCTCCAATATATTGCTACTGCTTCGTTCTAGGCTAACTGTCTGTTGTGAAAAATAACCACGCTGCTACTAGAGTTGGCGCAGAAGAGTTTAATCAATATTAATACTTAGCTTGAGTACTTTTGGCGTCCTGTTATAATTTCTCGCAGTCGTCGTAAAACACGTTAGCGTGTGCAAGCATGTCAGCGCTAATACGTATTATGACGACTAAAAAAGGAGTCACTTCAGGAGGGATAATGACTAACATTAAAAAAGTATTACTTACATTCCTAGCGAGCGCTTTCGTCGCGCTTCAGCTAGTATCAATGCCGGTTGGCGCGCAGCAGGGAAGCGGTCTACAGGTCAGCCCTCCCAGAGCAGAGCTAACTATCGAAAGAGGCCAGGCATCTAGCTTTGACGTTACTCTTACAAACAGAGCTGATCAACCAGTCATTGCTAAGTACGTTATAAATGACTTTGAGTCCGATGGCGTGTCTGGTGATCCAAAGATCATTGTTGATGATAGTGTTGTCTCAGACAATTCAATTAGAGATTTCCTAGTTGACCTAGAAGATGTCAATCTAGGTCCGAATGAGAAAAAAACGTTCCGAATCACTGCGCAAATCCCAGAGGCTACCACCCCTGGTTCTTATTACGGCATAGTTAGATACCAGGCAGTGCCGTTAGATGCTGAAGGTGAAGAGTCTGATACTACGCAGTTCTCTTTGAACGCAAGTCTAGGCGTGATTGTGCTCATCGATGTACCAGGTAATGTTACTCAGGGCGCCGAAGTGACAGCCGTAGAGGCCCAAAGCCAAGACCTAAACGAAGAAGGTCAGCCAACGGGAGATGTGTCCGGAGGATCATTCTTCATGTCAGCTCCAAACCAAATTGCAGTAAGTGTCAGAAATACTGGCGGATCGTTTGTTAAGCCGTTTGGTAAAGTAATTGTTAAGAACATGTTCGGTAGCACAGCTGCAGAGTACGAGCTAAACAGCCCTCAGGAGAGTGATGGCCCGGCTGTCAGAGGCAACATCCTTCCGGATTCAAGTCGAACCTTCACTGACCAGATAGACATCGGTGGCTTCGGGCGCTACACGATCGAAGCTAACGTCAGCTACATCCAGGGTGGAGAAGTCATAACCAGCACTGTATCTTTCTGGGTACTACCAATCTGGTTCATCATCTTACTACTAGTACTACTAGCAGGTATTGTATTCGGTGGAGTAACTGCATACCGTAGATTCCTTGGCTAGAAGTTCGCGACCTAGACTTCCAATCATAAGCGTTGTTAGCTACAATAGTAACCAAGATGAAAAAAATTCTCGCAAGTCTCGCAGTCGTCTTATTCAGCATTGCTCTGCCAGTGCAGCTATATGCTCAGACTGACTCTGGATCGGTTGGTTTAGAAGGGCAGATTGGTGCTCCACCACCTTCGACACCAGCCACTATATCAGTGCCAGCTGCGGGTGCAGTGTTCACTGAAGTTCCCATCAACGTTACTGGTGTCTGCCAGACGGGGCTACTTGTAAAGCTCTTTAAAAATGGTGTCTTTGCTGGTTCTGCTACGTGTGAGAACGGTAGCTATACTATCCAGACGGATCTTTTCAGTGGTCAGAATGAGCTTGTGGCAATTGTATTTGATGACCTAGACCAGGAGGGCCCAGCGTCAAATACTGTCACCGTTACTTTGCAGAGTGATGACGTATCTCCTCTGGATAAGGTAACGTTGACCAGTAACTTTGCTCGCAGGGGTGCCAACCCAGGTGATAGTCTGCTCTGGCCGCTGAGTATAGCAGGTGGTAATGGCCCATATGCAGTTAGTGTTAACTGGGGTGATGGCCAAGAGAGTCTCACCAGTGTGGCATTTCCAGGTGAATTTAATATTGATCATGAGTATCAAAACTCTGGTATATACACTATAGTTGTAAAAGCCACCGATAACGAGGGCAGAGTAGCCTACTTGCAGCTTGTCGCAGTTGCTAATGGTGCAGTATCTACTCTGGCAGAAACAGATGGAGTACCGACTCAGACAACTATTATCGAACGCCGATTTGTATGGTGGCCGCTCCTTCTACTTATACCATTTATCATTAGTACTTTTTGGCTCGGTAGACGCTATGAGCTGAAGCGGATTCGGGACAAGATAGAAGGCGGCGAGCTCCCCTTCAACCTGTCTTAGTCACTGACCACCACCAGCTTGTAGTCGGCGGAAGCCGTTTCTAGCTGATGGCTCTTTGGCCACAATTGATATTTTCATTCCGGGAACAAAAGGCGCAGTGCCATATGCACAGCAACCTTTCGTTGTCCTCATGAAAATTCAATTCTGACTCAAAGTCAGAGACCAATAACGAACGAAACAGCACAGCTCCTTTGCGTTTCTCGTAGAGAAATTCCAAATTAGCCCTACCCCTATGCCTAGGGTTCAGTACTCTTAAACCTTGGGGAGGATTTTTAGCAGAAACCGTATTTTAGTCCCCGTAGACAACCTCGGTTAACTGAACTCTGTGGATAAAGTTTTTATCTGGTGCTGCTGACAATGTGGCCGCTATCAAGTCCGGAGGCTATTTGCTTTAGTAGCTTTCCTCGCATTTTATCTAGGAAAGCATAGGTACCCTTGTTCAGACCAAAAATATAGGGCATATCTCTGAGTGGTATTTCCATGAACGAGAGAAAGCTACCTACCTGCACAGCCCTTTTATGGACTGTTTCACCGGGGATTTTAGGGAATCCTAGTTCTTCTCTGGTTTTAACAATTAGTCCCAAGCTCGTAGGTTCAAGGTGTCTTCTATCGCTAATACCAACCTCTCCGCTACACGATTGAGTTGGGCGTACGAGTAACCCAAAAGCACGGGAACCTTTTTGTAAAGTGAATTCATCTGGAACGTGTGTGTTACGAAAATCTCTTGCGTGCTCAATAGCCATAAAGTCTGATGATGCACGCAGGGAGCTAAAGTTTTCACTGAACATTTGTGGCATAAGATAACTGTACAATCTTTTTTAGCATAGATCAATGTTTGCAGCTTATCGTACTACTGTTAGGATTTAGGTTATGAAAAATAGTTCACAAATTGTATTTGTAGGCTTGAGTGGTGGGGTAGATTCGGCTGTTACGGCTATGCTGCTCAAAGAGCAAGGCTACCGCGTGGTCGGTGCGCATATGAAGAACTGGTCGAAAGACATTGGAGGATTCGAATGCCCCTGGGAGGATGACTATCAGGAGGCTAAGCGAGTAGCTGTCTACTTAGGTGTAGAGTTTGTCCTACTAGACTTTGAGCAGCACTACTTTGATAAGGTCGTTCAGTACATGCTGGATGAGTTTCGGATAGGACGAACACCCAATCCCGATGTAATGTGTAACCAAGAAATAAAATTCAAACTGTTTCTAGAGGCAGCTGTTGACCGGGGGGCTGACCTGATTGCGACAGGCCATTATGCTCGTACCCATGACGGCAAGTTGCTAAGGGCCGTTGATGATAACAAGGATCAGACATATTTTCTGTACCGTGTCACAAAGGATGCTCTTGATAAGACACTCTTTCCGCTAGGTGAGTTAGAGAAACCTCAAGTCCGTGCCCTCGCAACCCAGGCAGGCCTTCCAAATGCAAATCGTAAAGAAAGCATGGGGATATGTTTTGTTGGTAAAATAGGCATCAAAGACTTTTTAAGCGAATACATCGACACAGAATCTGGTGACATTGTCGAGAAGGGGCAAGTAGTCGGTCGTCACGACGGTGCGATATTCTACACCATTGGACAGCGCCATGGCCTAGGGCTAGGGGGTGGTATGCCGTACTACGTGACTGGCAAAGACATGGAAAAGAACGAGGTTTACGTGACTAGGGACCTAGCAGACCAGAGCTTGTGGAGCGAATATATAGATCTCACGTCACCTCATTTTATAGATAGTAGCTACGGACCAAGCTCGCTTGAGGGCGTGACTCTGCAGGTCAGGACAAGACATAGGGCAGACTTTGTTGACTGTGTCGTAGCAGCAGGTAGCAGTGAGACTTCGCCTATAAGGCTAAACCTATCATCTGAGATCAAGGCACTAACTCCAGGCCAATCGGCAGTTCTATACCGCGCAGATGAGTGTATAGGTGGCGGGATTATCGCCTAGATTTTTTATTTGGTAAAATAAACTCATGAGATTTTTTTCTTACAGCTCAATCAGCGCATGTGCCTTGTAGGCTGTATTTACTATTACCCTGACAACTCAACAAGAAACTACTTTTAGGAGAAATCACCAAATGACAGCTCAAGACATTCGTAAAAGATACCTAGAATTTATGGAGGCCAGGGGCCACAAAGTTATCGATAGGGCATCACTTGTCCTTCATGATGACCCGACTACATTATTTACAGGTTCAGGCATGCAACCACTTATGCCGTACTTGCTCGGAGAACCTCATCCTGACGGTGAGAGAGTGGTTGATTCGCAGACATGTATACGCGCCCAGGATATGGACGAAGTCGGAGATAATAGCCATACAACATTTTTTGAAATGCTTGGTAACTGGAGTTTTGGTGATTACTTTAAAAAAGACCAGATACGCTGGTTCTTTGAGTTTCTAGTAGACGAGGTCGGCCTTGATCCTAGCAAGATTTACGCAACCTGCTTTATCGGGGATGAGGATGCAGGAGTACCCAGAGACGAGGAGTCGGCAGCGATTTGGGTTGAGTTATTTAAAGAAAGAGGCATAGAGGCCAAAGTTGTAGAAATTGGTAGTAGCGACGATGGCGATAAAGTCGGCATGCAAGGTGGTCGCATATTCTACTACGACGATGGGGAGAACTGGTGGAGTCGCGCTGGTGGTATTGATAAGACACCGGCAGGTGATCCATGCGGTCCAGATAGCGAAGTATTCTATGACTTTGGTGAAGAGTTGCATGATGAAGCAAGGTGGGGCAAAGCTCATCCTGCAAATGACTCTGGCAGGTTCATGGAAATCGGTAATCAGGTTTTTATGCAGTACAAGCGCACTGAGGGTGGGTTTGAAGACCTGCCTGCACAAAACGTTGACTTCGGCGCAGGGCTAGAGCGCATAGCAGCAGCTAAGCTTCAGAGCCCTGACGTGTTCAAGATTAGTTTGATGTGGCCAGTGATTGTAAAACTTGTCGAGCTGACAGGGAAATCCTATGAAGAGCACACCGAAAGTATGCGCGTTATCGTTGATCATTTGCGGGCCAGTATGTTCTTGGCTGTAGATGGGGTAATCCCAAGTAATAAAGAGCATGGCTACGTGATGCGTAGACTTATGCGCCGGGCTATACGTTTTGCGTTCGATCTGGATTTGGACAAAGATGTTTGTGCTCAGGCAGTACCAATTATTGCTGAGGCATACAGGGATGATTATCCGGAACTTGCCGAGAATGAAGCAGCCATTACGAAGCTAATGCACAAGGAGGAACAAGTATTTAGGCAGACCTTGCGTGCTGGTGTCCGTATGTTTGAAAAAGACGTTAAGGATCAGTTAACAGGCGAAAACGTGTTCAAGCTCTATGACACCTATGGTTTCCCAGTAGAGCTCAGTATTGAAGAGGCAAAGATGAGAGGGATCAAGGTCTCGGATTCTTGGGAGCCTGACTTCCAGGAATGTATGGAGCAGCAGCGCGAAAGATCACGTACTGCAGACAAGGGAGATTTCAAGGGTGGCCTGGCTGCTCGTGACGAGATACACACTAAGTATCACACGACGACTCATATTATGTACAAGGCTCTTCGCATTGTACTTGGTGATCACGTTGAACAGCGGGGGAGTAATATCACCCACGAGCGAACACGCTTCGACTTTAACCATCCAGAACGCATGACAGACGAGCAAAAGGCCGAAGTTGAGCGTATCGTAAATGAAGTCATCGACAATGATTTACCGGTCTCTTTCAAGGAGATGCCAACGCCTGATGCTCTGGCTACTGGTGCACGCGGTCACTTTGGTGATAAATACGGTGATACAGTGATTGTCTACATTATTGGTCCAGAGGAAGAACCTTGGACTATGGAGCTATGCGGTGGCCCACATGTTGAGCGTACCGGCAAGCTCGGAGATGACGGCAAGCGCTTTAAGATTCTCAAAGAACAGTCTAGCTCTGCAGGCATCCGCCGCATCAAGGCAGCACTAGTCTAGATCTTCTTTAACTGACCTATATCCCAGCATAGATACTCTCAGACTTAGTAAAAGTAGCCCAGCACATATTACTGCTGCTATAAGCGTATGTGGTATATCAACGAGCTGATCGTTGACTAGCCAGCTATCACCACTTAGAACTAGTAGTATTGGTATAGCCAGTAGGCCAGCTAATATGCAGTTCGTTAGTACGTTCTTGCTACGGTAATGCAGACCTATACCGATAATCAGTAATGGGAAGAATATAAAGAAACCGTCTCGGATGACTGTTGAAATAACAAAGTTATGAACCTGTCCATCACTATACACAGGCAGCCCAAACGCAGCTGACAGAAGCCCGTATATCAGTCCGTAACAAAATGATACGAATGCCCAGATCAGTCCAATCGACAGAGCCGGATTTAGACGGACCAGCCACCTGCTGATATCTACTAGAAAGTGCTTCATTACACTCACAGTATAACAACAGGTCTAGACTTGATATAATAGAGCTCATGCTTTCTAGGCTCAAAAATCTCGTACCTACCACTCCCAAAAGCAGTGCCTTAAAAGGCCAGACGATTCTGGCGCTTGATATTGGGACAACCAATGTCAAAGCTGTCATGGTAGAGATAGCTGACTCTCGTATATCGGTAATAGGCGTTGGTAGACAAGAGCAAGATCTCGCCGACATGGCTGCGGGAGCAATTGCCGACATTCAGGCAGTGGTAGCAAACTGTAACAAAGCTCTTAGTGCAGCCGAAGAGCAGGCTGGTCTACGGGCAGAACGTGTTGTCATAGGCATAGCTGGCGAGTTGATCAAGGGTATTACTGATACGGTGACAATTGACAGGCCAGAGGCTACCAAACCAATTAGCGAACCAGAGTTTGATGAGTTTGTTAAAGAAGCTCAATCCAGAGCCCATGGCCAGGCAAAACATGAAGTTACACTTGAATTATCCGGTAGATCAACAGAGCTAAGACTCATTAACAGTGCATTAGTGTCGGTTGAGGTGGATGGGTACAAAGTAACCAATCCCATCGGTTTTCAAGGCTCGACAGCCGATGTGCAGCTCTATACAGCGTTCGCACCACTTGTTCACATAGGTGCCATAGAGCAGGTAGCCGGTCATCTAGATCTCGACATACTTGCTGTTGCTGCAGAGCCTTTTGCTGTGGCGCGAGCGATCATTGGTGATGATCCTTCTGTTAGTAAAAACGCGATCCTCATAGATATAGGTGGTGGGACAACCGATATAGCGGTTGTGCGTGATGGAGGGCTAGAGGGAACGAGGATGTTCGGAATCGGAGGCCGCGCATTCACGAACTCTATAGCTCGTGATATGAATGTCTCGTTTGATCAGGCAGAGTTTAAAAAAATTACTCTTAGTGAGGATGTTTCTGGCGACGAAACTTCGGATATAGAAGCAGCCCTGAAAAAAACTCTGGAGGTTTGGATCCAAGGTGTCCAACTAGCGCTGAGCGAGTTTGACTGGCTTGACTATCTGCCACATCAAATTATGCTTTGCGGCGGAGGCTCAGGACTAGAGCTCCTGCAAGAGAAGCTAGCAGGCGAAACCTGGCAAAAGGACCTACCCTTTAGTAAAATGGTACAGGTTAGAACCATTGACGTACGTGACGTACGCGATACCCGTGATCGTACAGATTCTGTTCGAGACCACACGATGATAACCGTTCTTGGACTTGCCAGAGTTGCAGCTGACACAGTGTCTATGCAGCCAGACGGCAGTCAAATAGTTGAGAAAATAAGCAAAGTAGTCAAAAAGTAGTTAATCCGTGAGCGAAAAAAAGCAAACCAGCAAAGACAATATTTATATAGACGCCGAAGATGACATAACTTCGGTTATAGAACGTGTCAAAGCAGCCAAGACTGATATAGTAGCACTTGTTATACCCAAGCGTTCAGAGCTACTTAAGAGTCTGGTAAATATGAAGCTACTCAACAAGGCAGCCGTAGACACAGACAAAAAGCTTGTTCTCGTAACAAAGGACCGCAACGTCGAGCAAGTAGCTGCGAATGTGGGCATGTATACGGCAAAGACAGTCAGCTCCAAACCATCCATCCCAGAGAAAAAGACTCTGCCTGCAGCCAAGGAGCAGCCTGTAAAGCACGCCAATCACGAGTCAGAATCCAAGCAGAATCCAGCCAAAGACACCATTAAAAAGACTAAACCGTCTAAGAAATCTAAACCAAAGAAGTTCAAGGTACCCAATTTTGAGGCTTTCCGTTTGCGTTTAATCTTGGCCCTACTAGTGTTACTGCTGCTGCCAGTTGCTTGGTACGTAATGTATCGGGTGCTCCCAAAGGCTACGCTGACCATTGAAACGAACGCTCGTTCAATAAGCCTGCAGAGCAATATATCGGCCGTGCTCGAGGCTCCAGAGGATGCGGTTGAGACAGTGGTATACACTGAGGTCTCAAGTAGGGATGATCTCAGCGAACAAGTAACAGCGACTGGTGAAAAGCAGGTTGGTACGCAAGCGTCGGGCCTCGTGACGATATCGAACTGCTCTGATAGCCCCCTAACACTTGATTCCGGAACTGGTTTTAGTGCCGCCAACCTGACATTTATTAGTCAGGTTGATGTCAGTCTCGATTCCGGCAACTTTACGTCAGACTCGATATGCAAATCAACTGGTGGGCACGTCAAGACAATAACAGTCGTCGCCCAAGAGCCAGGCGATCAGTACAATCTAGGTTCTAGAAACTACACGATTGCCGGTAGCCCTAGCGGCATTACTGCATTCGGTGCAGATATGACAGGTGGTAGTAGTGATGTCGTTGCCGTGATTCAGCAGATAGATATCGATGATGCTGGTAATAAGATAGACATAGCCCGTAGAGATCAGGACGCCCGTGAAGAGCTGGTTCAAGAGCTAACGGAGCAGGGTCTGATTCCGCTAGAAGACACCTTTATAGCGACTCCAGGGGAGTTACAGATAGATGTAGAGGTTGACCAGGAGGTGGACAAAGGGACGATCAGCCAAGCCATCTCCTACACCATGTCTGGGATCAAAGAGACTGATGTCCTGGCGATTGTTCTACCACAATTGGAGGCTAAAGCAGGAACGCTAAAAATAATCGATAGTGGTCTGAGTAGTGCAAACTATAGCTCTACCGAAACAACCAATGGATATAGTGTGGTCGTAAAGCTGAATGCCCTCGCAGGACTGCTACTAACAGAGGACCAGGTTTATCAAGCAGTCCTTGGAAGGCCAGGGGATGAAGCAGCCACAGACATCAGGCAGCTAGAGGGTGTCAAGTCAGTCGAAGTTTCTACCAGTCCTCTCTGGTCAACGTCCATACCAAGCGATCAAAGCAAAGTCACAATTGTGATTAATGGGAATAATTAGTGGAGCTAATTGGGATTGATTATGGTGACAAGCGAGTCGGTGTGGCGCGCGCCAGTAGTCTGGCTCGTATACCAGAGCCAATCACGATATTGGATAATGATGATAATCTATTCTCTTCACTTCAAAAACTGGTTGATGAACTAATGCCTGTGTCAATAATTGTCGGAGTACCTCGAAACCTGAGCGGCGAGCTCACCCCTCAGTCGCACAAGATCCTCAACTGGATTGAGCAGCTTAAGCAGTCGCTACGTACTGATGCCGAATATATATCTTGGGACGAGACCCTGTCCTCAGTTGAGGCTAGGTCACGGGCTAGCACTGCGTCAGACAAGCATATCGATGATATCGCCGCTTGTGTTATTCTGGATGATTATCTAAAGGGTACGAATGTATGACTTTTTCAGTCAAAAATAAAAAAGCTTCAAAAGGGGTGCTGTTTTTGAAGCTGTGCGTCGTACTACTTCTTGCGCTAGCTGTGACCTGTTTACTTGTGGTTAGATGGTATAACGGTAACCTCAAGGCTATTAGCCCCGAATCTGGAGAGAAGCTGCCACTGACTATTTCTGAAGGCAGCTCTGTAGCTTCTATAGCAGCAAAGCTGGAAGAAAGGTCAATCATCAAAAGCGCAACTGCGTTTGAGTGGCACGTTAGGCTTAATGACGCCAACTTGCAGGCAGGAGAGTTTACAGTCTCACCATCTAACTCAGTATCAGAGATAGTCGACATATTGTCATTTGGGCAGAAAGAGTCTAGAGCGGTCACAATTCTGCCTGGTTTGAGGCTTGATCAGATCTCCGAATCACTCGTCAGTCAGGGTTTTAGTGCTGCGGATGTTGACGCTGCCCTAGATATACGTAACTATATTGACCATCCTCTATATGCATATCTACAAGAGACCGGCACGCTAGAGGGCTATTTATTCCCAGAGACTTTTTTTGCAGGCAGGGAAACCACTGCTGTAGAAATAGTTGAAAAATCTCTAGACCAGATGAACGAGGCGTTTGACAGAGACATATTGACGGGTCTCGCTAATCAGGACGTAACTATTCCTCAAGCTGTTATATTTGCATCAATTGTCGAAAAAGAAGTTAGTAACGAGGACGATAAGCCCAAGGTAGCACAGGTATTTCTAAAACGATATAGAGAGGGCATTCAGCTGGGATCGGATGTGACATTCTTCTATGCAGCTGAAGTATTTGGCGGTAGAGCAAGCCCGAGCCTCGATAACCCATACAACACCAGGCTTTATGGTGGTTTGCCACCTGGTCCAATAAGCAATTTCAGTAAATCTACGCTTAGATCAGTAGCGTACCCTGCAGATACAGAGTACCTCTATTTCGTAGCGGGAGATAATGGTACGACGTATTTCAATGAGACTCTGGCGGGACATAATAGGGATGCCGCGACTTACTGCATAGAACTCTGCAAACTCCCCTAAACCCCTCAGCCAGAGCCCTGCCTGCTAGCGTAGCTAGCAGCACTGGCTCTTCTCGGCACTCTTTGGATATTTCTCTAATCTAAATACTCGGTCGGAGTACCTTTTGTACACCTCTCTGCGTTTTAGCTTGAGAATTTCCAAATAGTATTCGAGCTGAGGGGTTTAGGTCTGTGCGAGCGACACCCTCCTTAGACGCTGGGACAGCGAGCTGTCTCGGGTGATCCTCCCACTAGGATAGAAGTCATGAATGATGAGCAAGTAATCACTCATGACTCACTTTTATGCAAATGCAGGGATCAGCACGTCTGAGGGCTTCGAGTCACCGGCTACCAGCAAGCTTCTGCAGTAAAGTTCAAAAACGGTTCGAAGTCAGTGGGGTATATTCTTGTTGACATTGTGGTTATGGTTTGGCATTATTTCAGGTAACTGCGAGAAATAAAAACTTAAAAAACTTACATCAGGGATCAGCTGAACTGTTTTTGTTTGGGTTGCTTGCTTCTTTTTCTGAAGAAGCTGGTTCTATGCTTCGGGATCTGAAGTTTGTAACTCATGAATATGTAACAACAAAGACAAAAGGCTCATGAAAACACAATTTTCTCTAAAACAAATCAACAAAACAAGATTGCGTGTAATCCAGGCGATTACACTCAGCATAGCTTTGCTGCTAATGGTTTTTAGCATCTCAGTTAACTCCCCTAGCACGATCGCTACAGACGGCACAATCAGTTGTACTGGGACAACAGACACTACAGCCTCAATAACTTTGAACATTACATCCGCTCCGGGTGGTGAAACATCTCAGATATATAGAATAGGCCCCACAACGGTAGCAACTGGCGCGACCGTAAATGGCGTAGGATCCACTTCGTTCACGGATACCGGGCTAACTCCTGGGACGACGTATACATACAGTTTTTATTATTTTGATGGTACTTTTTGGGTTGGTCCAGCTATGGGTCCAGGGGAACAGGACAGTTGTACCACAACTATACCTGCCGTACCTGACATTGACGTAGAAAAGTTCGTTGAAGAAACCGCCTCAGCCGGTACTCTCACCGAGGCGGCTGGCACTGACACACAAGACAGTGCACCGGGTCTAGCAACGACAGTCGGCACACCTCTCACGTTCACATACATCATCCGCAACACAGGTACAGATGATCTCAATAACATCACGCTCACTGACACAGATCTGGGCACTATTACAGGGAGTTGTCCAGCAACGACGCTTACTATTGGTAGCAGTATGACCTGTACTGTTACGGACACTGCCGTGTACCACCACACTACAGAAGCGAACTATAGCAACACCGCAACTGTCCAGGGTACTGGAGTTATCAGCACTACTACAGACAGTGATACAGACGATGCGTACTACACAGTGCCAGTATTCAACCCTGATATTGATGTAGAAAAAGTCGTAGAACAGACAGGCTCAAGTACTATCACAGAAACTGCAGTTACGGGTACAGTACAGGATGTTGTCGGAGATGCGTATCTAACTACTACGGGCACAAATTTGACTTGGAGCTACTTCGTTACAAACACAGGTGATGAACCGCTAGTGAGTGTAGCTGTAACCGACTCCGTCTCGGGTGTAAACCCAAGTTGCCCTCAAGCCACACTTGCCCCAGCAGCTACTATGACTTGTACGGCAACCGGGGTTGCTGGTTCTTACCCCACTGGGTCTGAGTACAACAATATAGGTACCGTAAGCGCAGACGGACAATATACATCGACAAATGTAGGTGACACTGATCAATCATGGTATACGACTACAGCAACTCCTCAGATTGATGTAGAAAAATTCGTTGAAGAAACTGCCTCAGCTGGCACCCTCACAGAAGCAGCTGGTGCGGATACACAAGACAGTGCACCAGGTCTAGCGACCACAGTTGGTACACCAATAACATTTACGTATATCATTCGTAATACAGGTACAGATGATCTGAATAACATCACACTTACAGACACGGATTTAGGGACTGTTACAGGGAGCTGTCCAGCTACAACGCTTACCATTGGTAGCAGTATGACCTGTACTGCTACAGATACCGCTATATATCATCACCTTACAGAAGCAAACTACAGCAACACAGCAACCGTCCAGGGTACTGGAGTCATTAGCACCACTACCGATAGTGATACAGACGATGCCCATTACACGGTTCCGGTATTCAACCCTGATGTTGATGTAGAGAAGGTTGTAGAAGAAACTGGCTCCAGCACTATATCTGAAGCTGTTGGCGCAACCGTCCAGGACGATACTGGAGATGCTTATGTGACTACTACGGGCACGAATTTGACCTGGAGTTATTTCGTTACAAACACAGGTGATGAGCCGCTAGTGAACGTAGCTGTAACCGACTCTGTCTCGGGTGTAAACCCAAGCTGTCCTCAAGGTACACTTGCCCCAGCAGCTACTATGACATGTACGGCAACCGGGGTTGCTGGTGAGGCTGATTACAATAACGAGGGGACGGTAACGGCTGACGGACAGCACACAGGTAGCACAGTAAGCGACTCAGACTTTTCTTATTACGAGATAGTTAGAGCCGATATTTTATTGAAAAAGTACGTTGACGACCAAAGTGGAGACGAAGATGATGCTCAGAAAGAGTCTGAGTCTGTTGTATTGCTCGATGGTGATGACGCAGTCTACACGATCAGAATTACAACAGGTGATGGTCTTGAGGATCTAGACATTGGTGGTACAGATGCATCTACGAATAATCTGACGGACACAACCTGCTCCTCACTCAGCTACGTGTCCGGTGACACGGATACGGATAGTATTTTAGATACTGATGAGGCATGGGAGTATGCTTGTACAATTTCAGCTATATCTACCTCTAGCTACAACAACTCAGGTGATACAGCACTGGTGAATACAGCTTCAGTCACAGGTAACCCAGTTACAGAGGCCGGTGCAGATATATCTATACTGAGTGATGTCAGTGATGACGATCCTGCCTATGTAGTCGTCTCAACTCCATCAATTGATCTCAAAAAGTATGTAGTTGTCGACGGGGATCTAGTAGATGCTGATACAGAGAGTGACAGTGTGCAGTTTACCGCCGGTGAAACAGTAGAGTTCGAAATACACGTGACAAATACAGGTAATACGTACCTGCTATTTGATGAGGATGATTTTACACTCAGCTGCGAAGGGCTTAGCAGGATTGATGCTGGTGATGAAGACTCACTAGATCTGCTCGCACCGGACGAAACCTGGCGCTACCGCTGCAGCAGCGATGATATTGACGAGCTAAGTGAGTGTGTGGCTCTCGTTGACGCTCAGCCAACGGACAAGCTAGGAGTAGTTCTTGGTGCGACAACTGTTCAAGACGACGATCCAGTCAATGTTGAGCCTACGGTTACTCTCGCTGCCACCGGACTAGGTTTAAGCAGCCTGCTATACGTCGGCACAGCATTAGCAGCAGCGCCACTAGCAGCAGTTGCTCTCACTAGAAGGAGAAAGATCTACAGCCTCTCCAGAGTTAGCGCTATAGCTGATGGGGCTAGTATGCACGCTATCGCTACTGAGAAATCTACAAAATCTGGCTGTAATCTAAATAAATTCAAGAAATAAGTCGATTTTTTAGAGTAGTAACTCCTGTTAGAGATCTTGTGAATATATTGCTATACATTGTATAGTTATGTTAAAATGTTAGGGAGTTTTGACGATGCAATCTGTCAACTGATAGAGGGCTAGCAAGACTCCTTTTTTGTCCGACCCAGACTAGTCGCTGGATTAATATCAGACAAAAAGGCAGCTCTCGTATTCAATAAGTTTTTGGGAGCAGGAAAATACTATTCGTAAATCAGATACATCTACCTCCACAGTAGATACAATCAAAGAAATCGGAAAACACAAAATACAAGATACTCCAGGTCTCATTGCATCGTGGCGAGACGGAAGATCCAGAAAAAGACTAAAACGAAAGCTATACGCAGCACTATTCTCTGTAGGCAACCTAGTTGTGATCGCAGCTATTCTTGGATTCGTCATTTTATCCGGCGGTAGAGACGAATCAACGCCCACAGTACTTAACCTATCAGCAGTAGATGAACAGAGCAGCACTTCAAGACCACTAGACCAACTGAGCTCTGCTGATATAGCGGTTAATCTGGCTCGTCTCAGTAGACTCGAGGAAGTCTATTGGATCACCGAGCAGGCCGAAGATGTCAAATATCTCTCAGAGGTAGTCGTAGCGGCTGATCCCGTCGCAGAAAAACCCCAAGTAGTCAATGACAGCGTTAAAACTAGAGCCGACATAACTACTTATGTAACCATTGAAGGCGACACTGTTAATGAGCTAGCGACAACTTTTGATACGTCTTCTGACAGCATCAAGTGGTCAAACGGTTTAACAGGCAATTCTCTAGATGCAGGCGAAGAGCTCTTCTTACCTCCAGAAGGCCTAAAAGGCATCGTCCATAAAGTAGCCGAGGGTGATACGGTAGAGAGTATTGCTAATAAGTACGACTTATCAAAAGAAAAAATGCTGGCCTTCAACGATATTATCGATGATCAGCTCCCAGGAGAGGGTGAGCTACTATTTCTCCAGGATGCAGAGAGAAAAATAGTCAGAACAGCATCAGTCTCTAGAAGTAGCGTTAGCCGAACACCTGTCACCGGTACGACTGTCTACGGCTATAGCCCCTTATACAGTTCTAACGGATACGCCTATGGCCACTGTACGTATTACATAGCTACAAAGGCCGGTGCTCCGAACGGTCTGGGTAATGCCAACACTTGGGATAATCGTGCTGAGCGGTTTGGTTACACTAAATCAAAGACTCCTGTTGTTGGTGCAATTGCTCAAAAAGACTGGGGTAGTAGGTATGGTCATGTGGCTTATGTAGAAGAGGTCAGTGCTGACGGCACGATGTTCAAGTACTCTGATATGAATGGTATTGGCGGATGGAATAGGGTGTTTTACTCTGACTGGGTGCCTGTATCGTCCTACAACTGGTTCCTTTACTAAGCCTTCAGACCAACCTAGTTTAAGAGTCAGCAAAGCTGCTCTTTAGACTAGGCCTTGTGGGCCATAATCGATAATTTCTTTTACGGTTTCAGCTGAGGCAGTACCTTTCCGTACAGCCATCAGCTAACTTCCGCAAGAAAATTCGATTCTACCTCCACATCTGAGAGGTTTAGCACCAGGGATTCACATGTAACTCACAAGCTGAGACTTTCTCGGGTGATCCTCCCACCAGAAGTGGAGTCACAAAACAATGAACGAGTAATTGTTTTGTGAATTTTATTTAACTGCAGTCTTGCTTTTTTGAAGGCATGTTTCCCTCATCAAACCAAATTCGCTCTAGTATGCCCACTCTCCCCACAATCCTAGGGGCGTATAGTATAGTGCATATTGTTCCATTAGGGTTCTCTGTTTGCACCACTTCGCCCTCACCACAATTTATATCGTGAGAGTCGAACCAACTATTGGCTCTGGCAAAAAACGCGTCTATCGTATTCATTTCCGTATTGGGTAGGTCCGCACAGTAAATTACGTTATGTTCATTCGTGTAACCAAACTCCCATCTTTGTGGGCGTGTTGGGCTTGTCACTTAAAAACTGGAGCTTTCGAGGTCAATTGTGTTGAAGTAATTTCTGGTGTAGTCGAGCGCTTTTTGTTCGGAAAATTCTTTGCAAGTGTAGATGACGATTGAGAGGAATTTTTTATTCGTCCAGATATATAGTGCGATCCCAGAGTCAATTAACGGTATGAAGGCGTCAAAGCCCTGGTTTTCTTCCTTACCTTCTCCACTGGGGGAGTGAATTATGGGATCTCCGTAGACGCGTAGTTCAAGCTCTTTGCATAGGCCAGCTAGGAATTCTCTAACGTTATCTTCGTTAACTTCTTTTTCATAAGTTGCCTCAATGAGTAGGCGCTGTCTTGTGATAGAGGGGGCCAGATCTTTCATAATTAGATTTTAGCACCATTACTACTGGTGTAAAATAGACGATATGTTTTTGGATAATGTAACTATTGAGGTCAAGGCCGGTGACGGTGGCAACGGAGTTGTCAGCTTTCGGCGTGAGAAGTATGTCGACAAGGGCGGACCTAATGGCGGTGATGGTGGTGCTGGAGGTGACGTTGTGTTTGTCGGCTCGAGGAACGAGCATACCTTGTCTAGATTTAGACACCACAAAGTTCAAGAAGCCCAAAGGGGTAGTAACGGAGAATCTCGAAACAAGCGCGGCAAGAGTGGCAATGACCTAGAGGTTAGAGTACCACTTGGTACAAGTGTTACAAATGCCGAAACAGATGAGCTCATAGGTGATGTCACGGAAGACGGACAGCGACTAGTTGTCGCAGATGGTGGAACGGGTGGCTTCGGTAATGCTCACTTCAAATCCAGCACCAGGCAGGCTCCGCTGGTTGCTGAAAAAGGAACCCCAGGAGATCACCTCGAAGTGTGTTTAGAGCTGAAACTGATTGCTGATGTCGGGCTCGTTGGACTTCCTAATGCAGGCAAGAGTACATTCCTGAGTGTAGTGAGTAATGCTAAACCGGAAATAGCTGACTATCCGTTTACGACTATAACGCCCAACCTCGGGGTTGTTGATATTGATGAGCAGAGCCTGCTGATAGCAGATATACCTGGGCTGATAGAGGGGGCGCACAAGGGTAAGGGTCTCGGGCATGAGTTTCTGCGCCACGTTGAACGCAACAAGGCAATCCTTCATCTTATTGATGCGTATCACGACAACGTCGCGGAGGCATACACGACGATTCGAAGTGAGCTAGACGCCTACAGCGACAAACTAGCCAGCCTACCCGAGTTAGTTGTCTTAACAAAGATTGAGGGCTTGGACCAAGAGATTGTTGCTTCACTGGTCAAAGAGCTAGAAGTGGCTGTAGGACGAGGTGTCGTAATCGGATCGATATCTTCGAGTGCCGGGATGAATCTCGATGACACCCTGAGGCAACTAAAAGATCTTGTACATGCACCTGTAGAAGACGTAGATACTGGCTGGGTGTCTGCAGAGAAGCCGCCAGAGGCGATATACACGCTAGATGACTCACAGGAGTCCGAATGGCAGGTAACAAAAAAACGCAACAGATTCATAGTCACAGGTACCAAAATAGAGCGCTTTGCTATGAAAACACATTTTGACGACTATCATTCTATGCAGAGACTCAAAGACATCATGAAGAAAACCGGCATCACACATGAGCTCGACAGACAGGACTGCCAGCTGACAACGCCGATAGTTTTTGGTAACCCTGAAATCGGACGCCTCACCCTAGGATAATGGCCAAGATACTTATTATTGGGGGATACACTAACTCCCATTCAAAAATGAGCAGCCTCAAAAAGCACCTAGAAAAACTAGGTCATATAGTCAGAACCTATACGCTTGATAGATTTGATGGTGCCATACTGGGTAGCGAAAAGTACGCTACAGATACTATAGTTATAACTCATTCTAGTGGGCTGCTCCCCATGGCAGCTCATGTGGGTTCTTTCGCTAGAGTTGTAGCTAACTCTCCTCCCAATGGTATTAGCATGCGAAAGATACTGTACAGACTAGTTAGACGTGAGATTGTGGGGGCCAAGCAGCCAAAGAATCGAGACAGAGTTCTAAACTGGCGGCAGCTATGGATATCAAAAGGGGTTGGGGATTACAATCTAGAAGAACTCGTGGACAAGCACGATAACTTGGTAGTTACTGTTGCATCGGATGACGAAGTGTACCGCCCAGAAGAGTACTCAGTAGACCTTACTACTATCCAGGGGATAAGCCATGACGGCATCTTCACAGAGCCGGAGGTTTTTATTCGTTGCATCAAAGATTTAGGGATCATTTAAAAACTTAGCAGTTCTTGCATCTTTATCCCCACTTAGTCATCATTAGTAAGATGACTTTTTACTTTTATGACCTAGAGACAAGTGGCGTTAGCCCCGCCATCTCGCGCGTAATGCAGTTTGCTGGGCAGCGCACTGATCAGGATCTCAACCCCATTGGTGAGCCGGACAATGTACTAGTCAGGCTTGACGAGGATATCATTCCGGACCCTTTCGCTGTGCTAACGCACCGCATCACACCGCAAATGACCAAGGCTGACGGTATAACTGAAAGAGAATTCATTGCCTGGTTCCACTCAGAAGTAGCGACTGAGAAGACCGTTATGGTTGGCTACAACAATATTCGTTTTGATGATGAGTTCATGAGATTTACTTCTTACCGAAACTTTCACGACCCGTATGAGTGGCACTGGAAAGACGGTCGAGGTAGGTGGGATCTACTAGATGTCATGCGTATGACCAGGGCGCTCAGACCTGATGGCATAGAATGGCCGTTCACGTCAGAGGGCAAACCAACCGTTGCACTTGAAAAAATGACGGCGGTCAACAATATCGAGCATACAGAGGCTCATCGTGCAGATAGTGATGTTTATGCGACGATCGAGATGGCCAGACTACTCAAGAAAACTCAACCCAAGCTCTTTGAATACCTGCATAGCATGCGGGAAAAAAACGCAGTCCTACGGCTGGTCGAACAAGGCGAACCATTTGTGTACACCAGCGGTCGCTACGTCAGCGAGCATGAAAAAACTACAGTAGTCACTAGTATCGGCTATCATCCAGAAATAAAAGGCAGCTTACTCGTGTACGACCTGCGTCAAGATCCAGAAGATTTCTCTGACTTGTCGGCCGAGAAGCTGAGCGAGCGGATATTTGTCCCTAGGGGCAGTGATCTACAGAGACTACCAGTCAAAACTCTAGCAGCCAACAAGTGTCCGGCTGTAGCACCGCTCAGTGTGCTGGACGATCGGTCTCAGGAAAGGCTTGCAATTGATATGGGCGTGATAGAGGCTAATCTAAAAAAGCTAAAAAACAGTGACCTAACAGACAGAATCCGGGAGGCTTTCTCGATCCGATTTACTGCTCAACAGCCGCCTATGCTGACAGATATTCAGGCTGTTGATGGACTACTTTATAGTGGTGGCTTCATGACCGATCGGGATAAGTCATTAATGGCAAAGGTCCGCTCGTCAGATGATCTCCTAGAAACTACTTATGATTTTGCTGATTCTCGTCTAGACCCACTACTAGAGCTCTATACGTATAGAAACTATCATACTGAGCTAACAAGTGCCCAGATCGATGCATGGGAGTCATACCGCAAGACAAAATTCACAAGCGGAGGAGACAATTCAGAGTTAGCTGCATTCAGTGCCCAGTTTCAAAAAGCCAGTGAGCTGGCAGCCAGTGACAAAGAAAAGCAGTACTTACTCGAAGAACTCAAGCTATATGTAGAGTCCATCATGCCCGAAGATATATGAACGCGCTAGATGCTGCGTGATTGGATGAATTTGCGGTTCTTACGTACTCGCAAGACTTTACTTATGAATCTATGGATGAGGATAGCGGTCAGACCTATAAGAACGCCCTGCAAAAAAGCCTCATAGTTAATGCTGATGTCGGTACCTGGGATGGTTCCGGCGATCATGAATGTTATTAGTGTGTCCACGTGTTAGACTCCCGTTTACGTATTACTCACGTGTACCTATACCTCGCTGTAGTGCCACCAGAACCCACCAACCATTTGTATGGTTTGTCGGCTCTGATCCCAACCTCTAACTATGCCGATACTTTATCATATTATCGGTTCTAAGTCAATCTATTTTTGCTTCTTTTTGGCCCTATGCTGGGAGTATCGGTGTAGCCGTCGTCTGTTCTTTACAAACACAATAAACGCTCCAGTAAATCCCATGGCTGCAAAGGCTACTTGCAGGAATCCATTAAGACCGAGGATCGCGAAGGTACCGATACAGAGTCCAATCACCACCGCAACGTCCCATAAGATCATAATGACGTGATGATCAGGGAATAGCTTGTCCAATAGGTCATTGCCGTCTTTTAGTAGCCAGTCTCGCTTACGTGCGATAGACGGATGGTGCAGACTCATGAGCCCCAACCCCCCAAAAAAGAATGGGACGAACCCTGGACCCGGTAATGGACCAATGATTATGCCGATAATCACCATTATCACTCCTGTCACATCCGACAGGATCATGCTGCTCTTGAATTTAGATACAATTTTCTCTTTCATTTCAAGCAGAAGTATACACCACCCCAAATATGTGCGATCGCACATTTTTGGGGTTAGATATTGATTGGGTTCTTGCTGGTCATGATTGCGCTTGAGTAATCTGGGCATGTATAATTGGTTGGTTTTATGAGTAAATTTATTCGTGTTGTTGGGGCTAAAGAACATAATCTCCAGTCCGTAGATATAGATATCCCGAGAGACAAACTGGTTGTAATAACCGGTGTTTCTGGCAGTGGGAAGTCCAGCCTGGCGTTCGATACGGTCTACGCTGAGGGCCAACGCCGCTACGTAGAGTCACTTAGCTCTTATGCACGCCAGTTCCTAGGTCTTATGGAAAAGCCTGATGTAGAGCAGATAGATGGCCTTAGCCCAGCGATATCTATTGATCAGAAATCTACTAGTCGCAACCCGCGCAGTACTGTAGCTACTGTAACAGAGATCTACGACTATTTGCGGCTCCTCTATGCTCGTATTGGCATAGCGCATGGCCCTGACGGGGAGCCCATCACTCAGATGACAGCAGAACAGATGGCTGACGGTGTCCAAGACCTGCCTGAGGGTCATAGGCTGATCATTCTCGCACCTGTAGTAGTAGACAAAAAGGGCGAACATGCGCATATTCCAGAGCTCTATCAGCGTCAGGGTTATGCTCGTGCACGTGTAGACGGAGTTATCTATGCTTTAGACGAGTTCCCGAGTCTTGATAAAAAATACAAACACTCAATCGAGATAGTAGTAGATAGAGTTGTCAATAATGACGACAGCAAGAGCCGCATCTTTCAGTCAGTAGAGGCTGGCTTAGCGATTGCTGAAGGACACTTGATAGTTATTGATGCCGACGATGACGATAGCGAACACAGGTTCTCACAGCGCTACTATAATCCTGACTATCCAGATTTTGAGGCTCCAGAGCTAGAGCCCAGAACATTCAGCTTTAATAGTCCCCATGGGGCCTGTCCTGCCTGCATGGGTCTTGGCTCTCGTAAAGAGGTCGATCCAGAGCTAGTAATCCCAAATGGTAACCTGACTATTGCTGAGGGAGCCATACGGCCCTATAACCGCATGGCAGCAGACACCTGGACACTTAAAAAGCTAGAGGCAGTTGCCCTTGAGCATGATTTCAGTATCCACGCACCTACTGGCGAGTTAAGTGATGCTGATCTGGAAAAGGTGCTCTATGGGACAGGTACGCAGAAATACACAGTCGCGCTGAGTAATAACCGCACGTTTGATACGACTTACGAGGGTGTGATCCCTAATCTAGAACGCCGCCACCGAGAGACCGAGAGTGATTTTATGCGCCGTGAGATAGAGCGTTTCATGGTCGAGAAGCCCTGTCATGAATGCGGCGGCAAACGACTCAAGCCAGAAGTGCTGGCGGTGACAGTGCATGGGAGCTCGATCACTGATGTGACAGAGCTGTCCGTAGAGAGAGGGGTCGAGTTTTTTAAGTCGATCAAACTTGATAAAAATGAACTGAAAATAGCCGAACAAATACTTAAAGAAATCAATGCACGTCTTGGATTTTTGAACGAGGTTGGCCTAGGCTATCTGACCCTCGATCGTGCCGCAAACACACTCAGTGGCGGTGAAGCACAGCGTATTCGTCTAGCTACCCAGATTGGCAGTGGGCTTCAGGGGGTTCTTTACGTACTAGATGAGCCGTCAATTGGACTCCACCAGAGAGACAATGACAAGCTCCTAGGTACACTTAAGCGGCTTAGGGATATTGGCAACAGCGTATTGGTAGTTGAGCATGACGAAGACACCGTTCGCCAGTCAGACTACGTTATCGATGTCGGCCCGGGCGCAGGCGTCAATGGTGGAGAGATCGTCTCGGCCGGAACACCGGCTCAGGTAGCAAAAGATACCAAAAGTATCACAGGGCAGTATCTAAGTGGTAAAAAAACCATCGCAACTCCGCAGAACAGGCGTAGTGGCAACGGTAATAAACTAGTAGTTAAGGGTGCTCGTGAACATAACCTAAAAAATGTCACAGTCGATGTCCCCCTAGGACTTATGACTGTTGTCACTGGGGTCTCAGGCAGCGGCAAGAGTACGCTCATCAACGACGTGCTGGCTAACGAGCTACACGTGCGGCTCAACCGCGCTAATCATGCTGTTGGTCGGCACGATGATATAGAGGGCGTCGATACATTGGACAAAGTGATTATCATTGACCAGTCACCGATAGGTCGTACGCCTCGTAGCAATCCAGCTACCTATGTCGGGCTATTCACACCTATCCGTGACTTATTCGCTAACACTCCAGAAGCCAAGATCCGTGGCTACAAACCAGGCCGATTCAGCTTCAATGTCAAAGGCGGTCGCTGCGAGAACTGCCAGGGTGATGGTGTCATCAAGATTGAGATGCACTTTTTACCCGACGTGTTTGTACCATGTGAGGTTTGCGGTGGTAAGCGCTACAATCGAGAGGCTCTCGAGATTCACTACAAAGGTAAAACTATTGCCGATGTGCTGCAGATGACAATTGATGAGGGTGTCGAGTTCTTTGTGAACCAGCCAGGTATTCATAAAAAACTCAGCACTCTGCAGGAAGTAGGCCTCGGCTACATGACACTTGGCCAGCCCGCGACTACCCTCAGTGGTGGTGAAGCTCAGAGGGTTAAACTAGCCACAGAACTCAGTAAGCGGCCAGAAATTTGTCGCGGTGCCTGCCATATTCGCTACAAGCGAGAATTCAGTACCATAAACACCGGCATCGTCATTTATCAGCTCGCCAAGCCAGCGTTTGGCGGTCGCAAACTGGGCAACGCAGGCACGGTTGACCCAAATGCCCCAAAGCGATCTGACCAGGTTGTCCAAATCGCCAAGGTGCTTGGCCAATTCCACGGCAGGTTCAAGAGCATCGAGCACACCATCGTGCGTCCAGCCAAGATGCGCCATGCGCACCGCGCCAAGTGCCACGCGCAGCTCAAGTTCGAGCCGTTTTCCCTTATCCGACAATGGCAAATCCTCAGCCAAACCAAATGCAAGCTGCGCTTCCGCTTCGGATAAAGCCGTTCGGGCGAGCGACTCTTTGCCGGCCCTCAAATAGTAGGATGCTGCCTTTTCGGGATCTCTTGCGAGTGAGAAATGCCGAGCAAGTTCGCTCGCTTCTGGATTTGCATGCTGCTCCAACGCTTCGCCAAGTAAGAGATGTAATTGCTGCCTGCGACTTAGGAGAATGCTTTCATAGGCCGTGTCCTGAACGAGTGCGTGCCGGAAAACAAAGGTCGTGTGCGGCTTATCTCCCCGGCTGGAAACAAGCCCCGACTCGACCAACCGCGAAAGAGCTTTATCCAGACTGTGCTCATTCAACGATGAATCAGCAGTGACGAGACCGTATTTGAACTCCCGGCCTATACATGCGCCAAGCTGAGCGACTTCTTTGGCAGACGACAATCGGTCCAGGCGGGCTGTGAGCGAATCCTTGAGTGTGTCGGGTATCTTCAAACTGCTTGCGGGTCCGAGAAGCTTGGAGCCACTCTCAGTTTGTTCGAGCAGTCCACTTTCGATCTCTGCCTTTGTCAGCTCTTCTACAAACAGCGGGGCACCATCCGTTTTTTGCAGGATCTGGTTAAGGATCGCGTCCGGAAACTCCTTGTGGTCGACCACCTCCTCGACAATCCGTCGTCCTTCATCAAATCCCATTCGACTGAGCGTCAACTGGCAAGGCGAAACGGGGCTATTCCATGAAGGTTCAAACTCGGGACGGAAATTGACGATCAAGAGCCGTTTTGAAGCTCCCAATTTGCTGAGAAGAACGCCAAGCCATTCTATCGTAGTGGCGTCAGCCCAATGAACATCTTCGACAACAATGATTGCGCTCTCCAGCTCATCCCCGATGGCGCAGTCTGCCAATAGGGCGAGCGTACGTTCCTTTTGCAGCTCGGGACCCAGGCCAAGTTCAGGTTGGCTGACACCTGCTAAGCCAAAGAGCGCGGCCAGAAGAGCTTGGGCTTGTTTTGGGTCTTCGAGTTTGTTAGGCAGCCATTCCTCGATACGGCGCGAACGATCGAGGTCGTTGTCGCATTCGTCCATAGAGGTAGCCCGCGACAGGGCATCCATG
>JBCCHY010000003.1:0-49839 GCA_039028495.1 Patescibacteria group bacterium | reverse complement strand
GTGGGCTGGATCCTAATAGGCATGGGATATTGAGTATTGGGGCCGTTGATCTAAAGTCTCCTAGCAAGCGTTTTTACGGCGAAGCTAGGTTACATGAGACGGAAGAGTACGACCCAGAGGCCGGTAAGATCAATGGCATTAGTGAGTCTGCGGCGAGATCAAAGGACAAGCAGAGTCGCCATAGTTTACTAAAAAGCTTTGCTGATTGGTACGACTCTAGACCAGTAAAGGTTATCGCAGGGCTGCACATACAGGCGTTTGATGTACCTTTCATAAACCTCAAAGCCAAAGAGTCACGTGTGGGTTTGCAGCTAAAGAAGCGTACTATCGACCTGCATACACTTGCATATGCGCGCATGCTAGAGCAGAAAAAGGTTGTTCCTCTGACTGATGGGTGGAGTGTGATGGATACGGATTTTATACATCCATTTTGCGGGCTACCAAAAGAAACGCGACCACATAACGCCCTGAAGGGTGCTCTATGGGAAGCAGAGTCTATTTATCGTTTGATTTATGGACGTGGGCTTTTGAGGGAGTTTAAGGGTTATCCTATCCCCAAGGATCTGTGATATTGGGGTTATCTGTGTCTAAAAAAGCGTGAGCTTTTATGATTGGAGCCGGTGATGGGATTGCGAGCAAGCTCGCTAGATTGCACTTGCCAGAAGAAAATAGCTGAAGCTGCTTTCTTCTGACTGCGATTATCATCGAACCCGATCCTGCGGATCTAGCGGGTTCTCATACAACTATTCCAATAGTAAACCCTCCACGAGGGAGGGCTTACTATTGGAGCCGGTGATGGGATTCGAACCCGCGACCCACTGTTTACAAAACAGTTGCTCTAACCCCTGAGCTACACCGGCAGAACTGATATTTATGAATCCCATCGATGGGATGATGCAAACAAGCAATTATTTAGCTGTTTGCTACTTACGAACCGCTGTGACCCAGTTCATAGAACTATTACTCTAACCTCTGAGTATTCGCGGATGTAACTACGATAATATACACCGTTAGTCACGGTATCTCAAGTACGCTTAGATTTCTTGTGTACCAGGTATTTTGGGCTGTATATGAGCAGTACGGAAAGTAACAGCGCTGATATAGGGACTATTTTGACGACAGCATCATTGTCATATGGGCATGGACCTATTTTAGATATCTCATTATCCACCTCTTCTGGACCCAGTCTGTCTCCATAAAGCGCGTTCAAGGCACCAAAGCTGGTAGTTTGTTTTTGCTCGAACTCTCTCGACTCGCAGTTTAATGAGTTCTGCTCGGAGTCATCTGTGTCTCTTATAACATATGTGCCGGATGATATGTACAGTGCAAATATGGCTAGGGTTAAGCCTAGGATTGGTAGTGTTAAAAGATACTTTGGCAACTGTACTCTGTTTTTACTCATGGTTTGATTTTAGCATGTGTGCAGGGAGAGGGATAAAGCACGCCAAATCTGTGCGCCGAGTACACTCGGGCAACAGACTTGTCTTCGAAGCGCCTGGGGTTCGAATCCTCTTTCTATACTAGAAATTAAAAGCCCACATAAATGTGAGCTTTTAATCCCTGGTGCAGGGAGAGGGATTCGAACCCCCGAAGGCATAAGCCAACAGATTTACAGTCTGTCGTGTTTGACCGCTTCACTATCCCTGCGAATTGGACCGTGACATTATATCACCAGACGCGTGTGGATCAATCTTTAGGTGGCAGTATTCGTGTTCTGAGTATTTTCTGCTTAGGCAGGATTGAGCACCTTCTCAATTGGCGGCATCCTCCAGAATTGACCATCACCTACATCTAGTGCCGTGTTTCTTCCTGGTATTACATCTTTTAGAACAATATCAGACTTGGGGGACTCAAAGCTGCCGATGACGCGTCCTACCTTTTTGAGCCTAAAGCTGCTATCTCTTCGTAAGACTTTAACGTGTAGCAACGGACCGAGCTCGGATTCAACGCACTTAGTAAGTACTGTCTCGCCTAGTGTTGATTTGTACCTTAGCTTGCTCCCTGGTACTTCTTGGGACGCAAGTAGCCTATCAATTCCGTCAAGTGCGGCGAAGTCATACCAGCCCTCAGGGATATAGTACTTTAGACAGTTAGTTGGACGTGACTCTCTCATAGGAGTTATATAGTAGTATTTATCTCAAGTATATTAAAGCGCTAGCTTTGGATTACTGCTTTGACTGGCTTGCGCACACGACGCTTCTTGCCTGATGGGGTTATGAGGGTGCGGAGTTTTTTGTCGATGGCTTTTTCTTTTGTCTCGTCTCCGGCTGATTTGTAAGCCTTTTTGAGTAAGCCGAGAGTTTCTTGGTTTTCCTCAATACTTACTGCCATCTCTAGCCGCTCGACCATTTCCTCTGTTTTACCTTGTCGCTCTAGTACTTTTGCATATGCTATGTGGCGGGCGGCTAGGGTATCCTCTAGCTCAAGCGCTTGTTTGAACGCTATCCCAGCCTTTTCGTACGAGTCGGTCTCGAAATAAATGAGCCCTAGATTATGCAAGCTACTGGCGGTTCTATCTAGTGTGCTCGCGATTTCAAAGCAATCTATAGCATCATCGTATTCTTTTTGTTTGGCATAGAGTATCCCGAGACGGTTATATGCAGCGGCATTTTTCTCATCAATTTTTAGTATTGTAAGAAGCGCTTTCTCGGATCGCATTAATTTACCTTCACGCATGCTTACCTGTGCAACATCCCATAGTCTCGCCATACGGTTACCTAGACGGTGTGGTATATCGTCAGGATCCTTCTGGTATGTATGCAGAGAATATGCGCTAACAGCTGCGAATAAAAGTATTAATACTAGTGTAAACATAACCTGATTATACGTTAATCCCTAGGTATAGTGCTAATAGCTTTGGGCTCACGCCTTGTTCGCGTTGGCTACGGACGTCCTGGAGTACAATCGCTCTGTCCAACCATTCGCGGGCATCCGCATTTTTGTTCTTTAGGCTAAGAGAGCGTATGGTTGACTGCGTTATCCTCGCCAGAGAGTCTGTCAGGCTATCAAAATCCTCTGGCTGCTTGTTCTTGATTGCCCAGATGAGACGATCGCTAATGCTGCCAGACAAGTATTGTTTGGCCTGTTCAATGCCAGATAAGAATTCTGATTCACCGCCCTCTAGAATCTGTCGTAGCAGCCCTGGCCATCCGTCAGCTATCAGATAGGCACGTTCGAACTCTGCATCTGAGGAGCTTGTGAATATTTTTCGTAGCTCTTCTTTTGCAGGGCGCTTCATCTTAACAACCTGACACCTGGATGCAATAGTCCCGAGGACTTTATCTTCGTTTGAGGTTGTAAGTACAAAATGAGTGCCTTCTGGAGGTTCTTCGATTGATTTCAGCAGAGCATTCTGTGCTTCGTGTTGTAGTTTTTCGAAATCATCGATGACTATCATACGTGGCTTTTTGGGGTTTGAACGTTTTTGACCGAGTTCTCTGATGAGTGTACGTACTCCGTCTATGGTGTAGTCGTTGAAAAGAAATAGCTCGCCAACACGGGGCTTTTCGCCGTAGATGCTATGGATTATGTATCTCAGTGATGTTGAGAGGCCACTGCCCTCTTTGCCGATTATCAGCAGTGACCCCTGAGGCTTCGAGGCAAAGCTGGATAGCATTTCATGGATAGTATCGTTGAGAGCATATGTCTGCTTAGCCATTTAATAACCTCCTGGCAGGCTGATCTGCCGCTCAGCGTAGCTGATCGCACCATCGCCCCTCTTGGCATATATAGCGATTTTTCCTTCCGATGCGCAGTCGGAGTATTTCTTATACAGCTTCTTTACGCGCCTCAGGAATAAATCACCATATATACTCAAGCAGGCGGCTATAAGAGTTGCAGCAACATACTTAATTGTCATGTAGTAACTCCTGGAACTCTGGTGGCAGCGGAGCTTCGAGTACTAGTTCCGAGCCATTTGGATGTTCAAGCTTAAGTTTATGGGCATGCAGCATGAGTCTGTCGTGTTCTTTCCCACCATATAGTGTGTCACCAACGATTGGTGCGTTAAGTTTCTCCATATGTACCCGCAGCTGATGCGTTCTGCCTGTCCTGGGAGACAGTCTGAGCATCATATACTTGTCTGATGTACTCAGCACCTGGTAGTTTGTTTGCGCCGACTTACCTTTGGCATCTACTCTGAATGTACTTGGTCTCTTAGGGTTACGTCCTATAGGCATATCTATGAGACCAGAGGTTGCCTTTAGCTCTACGTTGTTACATATTGCTATGTATTCTTTTTGGACAGTCCTTTTTTCAAATTGTTTTTGTAGGAAACCCTGCGCATCAGCCGTCTTGGCGCAAATGATTACACCACTAGTCGCTCGATCCAGCCTATGAACAATCCCGGCTCTGATGTCGCTGCCGCTTCTGGTCAGTTTTTTGCGTATAGACGAGGCAACAGATGGTTCATCCCAATACCTACCCCTAGAGTGTGTTATCAGGCCAGCTGGTTTGTTGATAGCGAGCACATCGTCATCTTCGTATATTATGTCGAGCTCTATCTCTGGAATGTTCTGTAGGACTGCCGGATCATAATCTAGTATGAGCTTTCCTGGTCTTTTTAACTTATAGCCTGCCTGTACCTCTCGGCCCTCAAATGTGAGTTTACCGTCATGGGCGAGCCTTTTGATGTAGCTGCGACTGAGTTCTGGGATCTCTCTGGCTACGACAAAGTCTGCTCGCTTGCCGATCTCATCGTCACCTATTTCGTAGACCTGGAGTTTAGAGTCTTTGGGCATTTTACTGCCTGAGGCCTATTGCTCGCTGTAGCCTGTAGAGTGTCTCGTTTGCAGCTGCATTGGCCTTTTCCTCACCCGTATGTAGTTCTTTAGTTACAGAGTCAGGGTTGATCCTAGCAAACTCAGCTTGTAGGTTGCTCAAGAAGTCCACGACAGCATCGGCTACATCTGATTTAAACTGGCCGTACTGTGTGTGGCCAACATATTCTGCGGCAACATCAGCTATTTTTTTGCCCTCTAGCAGCGCTTTGATCTGAATCAAGTTAGATATACCGGGCTGGTTTACGAAGTCGAAGCTAATCGAACCTAGATCGTCTGTAACCGCAGACATCACCTTCTTGCGAGCATCTTCGGGATCATCTAGTAGACCTATAGTGCCTTTGGGGTCTGACACACTTTTACTCATTTTTGAGGTCGGGTCAGAGAGGCTGCGGATACGGACGGCATTCTCCGTCTCAAAAAAGGCCAGATTTGCTTCATGGTCGGCAGGCTCTACCAGGCATTCGCCAAACCTGTTGTTTAGCCTCCTAGCTAGTACTCTGGTGAGCTCGAGATGCTGCTGCTGATCTTCGCCAACAGGCACATACTTTGCGCCGTATAGGAGTATATCTGCTGCCATAAGCGTTGGATACGTTAGTAGGCCTGAACTTATGTGGGTATTAGCTCTCGATGACTTGTCTTTGTACTGTGTCATCCTCTCTAGCTCGCCCATACCTGTAAAGCAGGTCAGAATCCATGCAAGCTCTGAATGTGCTGGCACATGGCTACCCCTAAACGGGATTAGGTCATCGCTTGTCAGATCTAAGCCTGCGGCTGCGTACAAACGTAAAAACTCGACAGTCCTCTCGTAGAAAGATGAGTAGTCTACATCAGCTGTCAAACCATGTATATCTGGAACGTACATATAGACTGTATGGCCAGCCTTTTGGATGTCAACCATGGGCAAGACAGCGCCAAGATAGTTACCTAGATGTAGACTACCTGTGAGCTGTAAACCTGTTAGTATTGTGTCATTCATTGCTATCATTTTAACACCTTTCGCTACACTTGATTATCATTAATATGCCAGTCGACTTTAATGTGGCGTTAGAAAAATAGGGAGCTAGGTTTGGATCGTCGCTCATGGGTAGAGAATCACCTTGTAAGCCGCTCTCACCGTACCTGTTGAAATGATATGGTCTAGTAGAATGTGGTACGCCAGCACCTCTTGCACAAAAGTCTATAACTCTGTGTTCAATTGTCGATGCAATTGGGTATAGATGACTTAGAGATGCACCTGAAGCTTTCAACATCATCTTGACTATCGATGGGTTTCTGCTGACGGTGAATAGGTAGTCCGGTGCTATTTCATTTATAGCATTCTTTAAAGCTTTAGTGCCCAACCCCTTGCCTTGGTGTCTGGGTAATACTGCTCTCCCCGCTAGGTATAGTAGTCTATCGCCAAAAACACTCCGTTACTTCGTAATTTGCAAATCCCACTAAGCCGCTATTAGAATGTATTGACTGAATAAAGTTACCGTTAATGTGCGCCGCCGTATCAGCGACTACCCCATCTGGTTCTAGGCCTGGCATTGCCTGTGCAACAACCTTTGCTGCTTCTGCTAGATCAGGTTGTTTGTTCATTATTTGATATTTCATGTTATTTCTCCTTGTAGTATTAAAAAAATCCGCCTTAGTGTGGCGGATTAGTCAATGTGTTTTAGTTCTAGTTAGTTTTTAAAGCAAACAGAATAAGCCGCCACAGGTCGTGAAGTGAGTAGCAGCCAGAGATAGCTGTTCTGTAGAATTTTCATTGACAATAATGATAACAGGCAAAGAACGGAAGTCAAGAATTATTAAAGTAAAAGCGAGGATACTGTCTGATGAGCTAACAGCTCTTATGTGATATTGTCACAGGTTGCCGTAGAGCGTTTCAGGTATATGGCGTTTAATGCATAAGTTGTCTAAGGGAATAGCCGCAATTGAACGAACAATCTGAAGACCGTTTGACTCGCTAACCTCAGGTGCCAATATAAGTTCGTCCTGGGAGGCATGAACTAGGTTCCCGAGAGTATCGTATCTATTTCTTTCTAGTGTATTTTCTTCGAGCCACTTGGCCCGCAATGCTAGAGCTGCAGGTAGGTCTGCTCTAGCTATTCGTGGCAAGGCCGATCCGGTGGTAAACATAAAGTATTCTCCAGACTTAGGGTCTCCATCAAGAGCATACTGATCTGGGGCTATGTCTAACTCTCTTTCATCATCATATAGTCGCATACTAATCCAGTACGTATCGTGGAATGATGCCTTTGCGAATGACCTAACTATTAGCCTCGTAGCACCTAAGATGGCAGGGTCAAGTAGTGAGCGTCCTCCACCCTCAACAACCACTGCAGCTTCACGACTGCTGCTTCCTTTTGTAATACCGGCTTCACGAGCTATATCTCTTTTTGCGGCCAGAGCATGATGCAATTCAGTCAGTGCTCTATGTGTGCTGATCATAGCTACATGATAATACATATATATAAAATTCTAAAACTTATGGATTGTGCCCAAATCTAGAGCGTGCTTCGAGGTTTGCTCTAAGTTCTGGGACAGGTGCGACTAATCTAATCTGTGTAGCTGGCTCACTACCTGGCCCGTACAGATCAGCTACACCGTATGCTGGTTCAGGCACTACAAAACCTAAGCTTATCAGTTTATGTACAAACTCAGGATCTTCTGATGGTGAAGGGTATGCAGTAACACTTCTACGGTCATCTACGCCTTCTAGTGACTTTAGCATCATCCTTGTAGCTATACCTTGCCCCCAGTGTGAAGGATCCACTGATATCCCTGAAACCCAGTGGTAAATCTTATCGGGTCTTGTGGACAGCTTTGCTTTACGCTCAATAGGACTACCAGAGACATTACTAGCGCTATGCAGGCACCCAATAACACGATTATTGGTGTCTGTGGTGAGTACAGTTCGTACATTAAAGAATACTTGTCCACTTCGATAACGTCTACCTACAGCCCGGTTAGGGTTACGAGTACGTAGCATGTATGTCCCGAGTGGGCCTACAAAGGCCTCTACTTCTGCTCTAGTCCTGCGCTCAGAGAGTTTTTCGGCCAAAGCATTGATTGCAAGTTTGTGGCAAGCACGTATCTGATAGTTCGTCAGAAACTCAGACTGAACTCTGCCAATTTCGTAACTCATGTATTGTAGTATTCCTCGTACTTGTCGTTTTTGTTGCTATAAATTATGTTTGAATCAGTCTCTTGACTATCTTTGCAGTAGTGATCTTTGTCGTATGGGTAACCTCGCTCAGTATTCCTGCTTGGTAATCTAGTTGGTTGAGGCACTCTTGTAAGCTTAATTGGTGGTTCAAAGTAAGTGTATCTGACGCCCTCGGACTCACCTGGGTCCATGAGCTCTAAAGCATCAATAAGTATTGGTAGCCAGTTCGTATGTGGTGGGCTAGAGACTCTTCTTTTATCGCTTGGTGCATGTACTTCCCAGATATGTTCCAATATCTCGTCTACTTTTGCCTCGTCGTAGCGCTTGGCTTCTCTTGGGTTTCCAAGCTTAATACGTTCTAATAGAGTCCATATTTTGACTATGTCAGAGTTAAATCTCTCTATCGAATAAACATCGTTATATCTTAGATTACTCTCAGCAAACTCCCTCACTTCTTCATCGCTACCGACAAGTAAGCCTAACAGATGTCCTGCGGCTTCTGAGCGAACACGCCATCCGGCCATGTCTACCTCTCTTTTAGCGGCAGTAGTCGCCTCACGCTTACTACGATAATTCACGTCCGTAGAGTCAAGATAAAGCTGAAGTAGGTACCGCTCGTCACGTAACTCAGTGAGGTTCATCTCGTCGGTAGGTTTCACCCCGGCTGATAACATTGTCAGTATAGCCGTTTTAGGGTCACGGTCAGATGCACCTATGGCCTTTGCTGTTTTTTCTACTTTTGCGCCTTCATTAGTGTCAGGATGTGCTGATTGCCAGGCTCTCTTCCTGAGACCTCTGTTCGCTGCGGCATCAAGCAGAGCATCATTAATCAAGTTTCTTCTCTGCAAAGCGTGCACGCCTCGTCTGGGTGCCCTAAAAAAGAAAGCAGATTCCGTAATCTGATCAACAGTTGGAGGTCTATTGACAATACGGGAATCGGTAGTGTCGTTAGTATCTGTATCAGGCTCTTCATCATCAGGACTTACGGTAAGACCAAGTATATCGCTCAATAAGGCACTGGTGAGTATGGCTTCCCTCCTTGCATCATGGATTCTTTCACCAAGTTTTACCTCATGTGCTCGCTGAGTATCAATATTCTCAACACGCTGGCGCATATCGGCCACTTCTACATGTAAGGCTATAACATGAGAAAGCCCAGGTATTGCCTGATCTTTAACTAAAACAGGTAGTGTCTCACCATCATACATTCAGCATATTATAACATAATTATATAACTACTACAATCAGGGTTTGTACTAACGTTTAAATTCCGACACCAAACGTTAGGATGTGGAGCTATTTTGGCCTTTTCCCCTAAACGACTCATCAAACGATAAGGGTGAGGGTATTTGAGAGTTCTTGTTGAAGCTCAGACTGGGAGAGTTACGCAAAATATATATTGACACACCAAGAGGGAGGATAGCGAGCTAATTTGCATTTTCTTCTGGATAAAACACCAAGGAGCTGTATGGACGATACTGTGACTGTGGCTTTATCTAGAAAAAATGTGAAGTAGCCGCTAAGCCAGGTAAAGTTGTGGCTTTGCCAGCAACTCTGACCTGGCGATCCTATCTCTTGGTGAATTGGCGTTGTTTTCGTGCGCCTTTTAAGCCAAACTTCTTACGTTCTTTAGCACGTGGGTCTCGGCCTAGTAAGTCTGCTCGCTTAAGCGTGCCTTTGAGATCTTCGTTTAGGCTAGCTAGCGCTTTTGCTATACCCAGTTTGATAGCGCCTACCTGGCTGTGGTGTCCACCGCCGTTTACTCGGACTGATACATCGTACTCGCCTTCACTACTGATGGCACGAAACGGATCGTTCAGCTCGTGTAATAGTGATGGTGCGTCTGCAAAATACTCTGCAGCTGTCTTTTCATTGATAGTTATATTGCCTTTGCCCTTTTGTACTCTGACACGAGCTGTAGAGGTCTTACGGCGTCCTAGGGCGTAGTGATATTGAGCCATTATTTATCTCCTATTGTGAGTGTTTGTGGTTTTTGAGCTTCGTGCTTGTGGGCGGCATCTGTGTAGACTTTGAGTCTTTCCAGACGGCCTGCAGTGAGCTTGTTCTTAGGTAGCATGCCTTTTACTGATTTCTCGATCAGTTTTATAGAGTTACGTTCTCGCTGTTCCTTGGCAGTACGTTCTCTGAGATTACCTATGTAGCCACTGTGGCGATAGTAGACTTTGTCTGTCTCTTTTTGACCAGTTAGCTTAACTTTGTCGGCATTTATAATGACTACGAAGTCACCTCCATCAGTGTGCGGTGTGTATGTAGGTTTTTTCTTGCCAGTTAGTAGTGTCGCAACTTCTGTGCTAAGTCTACCAAGCGGAATATCGCTGGCATCAATGATATACCAGCTACGTGTCACGTCAGCTTGTTTTTGTGAGAATGTCTTCTGCGAAACTTGTGATGACATGGCTATACCTTTCTGCCTTTAGATGATCTACTGGTGGATTTTTTGGTGCTACTAGCAGATACCTTTGATTTTGAAGCTGATTTTGACCTAGCGCTTGTCTTTGGTGTAGCAGATTTTTTAGCTGACGCTGCCTTTTTAACCGGTGCTTTCTTGCTAGTGGACGGCTTTTTCTCCGCAGCTTTAGCTACTGGTGCGCTAGCTAGATCGTCTACGAATGATAGCGTGGCCATCTGGGCATTATCACCTCTTCTGAAGCGAGTTTTTGTTATGCGCAGGTGCCCGCTGTTTCGTCCCTTTAGTTTTGGAGCGATGTCGTCTACTAGTTTGTGTGCGCTGCTGACTTTGGACAGTTTTGCAATGATTTGCCTACGGTTGTGTAGGTCGCCCTTTTTTGCTTTGGTGATCAGCTTTTCTACATACGGCAAGACTTCTTTTGCTTTTGGCAATGTAGTTTCTATAGAGCCGTGATCAATTACTGACGTCGCAAGCCCTTTAATCAGAGCACGACGTTGATCACGCTTACGACCTAGTTTACGACCTTTATATCCGTGCCTGTGCATTCTATAGCTCCAGCTCTGCTAGTTTATCTCGAACTTCGTCGAGTGCTTTGCTGCCGAATCCTTTGAGCTCTTTCATCTCAACATCAGTCAGGCTGAAGAGGTCTTTTAGGTTATGTATGTCATTGTTAATGAGTGCATTGGTGGTGCGTGCGCTGAGGTTTAGATCTTCAACAGATACGAGTAACTCTTCTGGGTCGTCACCGTTTTCGCCATCTGAGTCTTCTGCTGCTTGTTGATCTACAAAAGAAGCTGACTCTACCACAGTAGCGCCTGCAAGAGCTTCATATTGAGATTGTAGGATTGCCGACGCTTCTTCAAATGCGTCTTTAGGTGTGATAGTCCCGTCAGTATCAATAGTGATGTTTAGCTTATCAAGCTCTGTTTTTTGCCCAACGCGGGTGCTGTCTACTTTGTACCTCACACGCATGATAGGACTAAACAGTGCATCTAGAGCGATCATGTCAGAAGGCTTTGCTTTAGCCGACTGCTCATTTGTTTGATAACCACGTCCCTTTGATACTAGCAATTCAATGGTTAGTGAGTCAGAAGCACCGTCTAGTGTAGCAATCACATGGTCTTTATTAACGACTTCTACTTCGGAGTTGCTTGTAACATCTTTGCCCGTTACTGTGCCCTTACCTTTTTTAGATAGACTAACTAGAACAGGCTCATCAGATTCGCTATGAACACGGAACCTGAGACCTTTTAGGTTGAGCATGATCTCCACCACGTCTTCTTTGACACCTTTCAGAGTAGTAAACTCGTGTGACGCGCCATCTACTTTGAATGCTATGACTGCTGCACCAGATATGCTAGACAGCAAGACTCTTCTGAGACTGTTGCCTAGCGTCATCCCGTATCCAGTCATTAGAGGCTCAATCACAAAGCTAGCACTTGCGGCTGAGTGTTCATCGATAGCTGTAAGGTTTGGGGTGTTGATTGTTGTTGTCATATTCTCTCCTTTGACTGGTTATCGTGAGTAGTACTCAACTATTAACTGCTCGTTTATGTCTGGCTCTACGTCTTCTCTAGTAGGTAGGGACTTAACGTCGATTGACAGTTTTTTTCTGTCTACTTTGAGCCATGACGGGATGTTAGATGGTTTCGGACTGACGTCATCAAGTATTTTGAAGTAGTCATTTTTAGAGCTTTTTGTACGTACAACAATGGCGTCTCCAATAGAGACCTGATAAGACGGTATATCTACACGTTGATCATTAATCATGAAGTGGCCGTGACCGGCAAGCTGTCTGGCAGCCCTACGGCTGCTAGCAAATCCAGCTCTGTATAGGACGTTATCTAGTCGTCTCTCAAGCATTATCATGGCATTTTCGCCTGTCTGGCCTCTTTGTTTTGCGGCTTTCGTGAACAGGTTCTTAAACTGCTTTTCAAGTAGACCGTATAGTCTGCGTACTTTTTGTTTTTCACGTAGCTGCAGAGCATACTGGCTCTTTGACCCTAGTCTTCGACCATTGCCACCGTGTTGACCTGGTATACCAGGTCGTTTTGCTAAGTATTTATGAGCCTTAGGGTGCAGTGCATAGCCTTCTCTACGGCTTTGTTTTACTACTGGACTTAGATCTCTAGCCATTATCCTCTCCTAGCCTTTCTCGGTCTTGGGCCACCAAACGGTATACCTGTTTTATCTGTAATACTCTCTACTACTAGGTCCTGTGCGATTAAAGCTCTCATGGCTGTATCGCGTCCTTGGCCGACTCCTTTTACGAATATATCTACTTTGACCATAGCGTGCTGACTCTTAGCCATCTCAGCCACTTTCTCTGCGGCTATCTGAGCGGCGTAGGCTGTGCCTTTTTTAGAGCCTCTGAAGCCACATGCACCTGCACTGCTGCTTGCAAGTTTACCGCCGTGAAGATCAGTTATAGTCACGATAGTATTGTTGAATGTGGCGTATATATGAGCCTGTCCATGTGGTACTGGGCGCTTGGACTTCTTTTTCTTTGGTGACGACTTTGCTGGTGCTTCAGTAGTAGTTTGTGGTGTGTTATCTTCCATAATGCTAATCTCTCTAAACCCTTAAGTTTTTGAAGGGGCTTTCTTGGCTGTGCCGCCAACTGTTACCTTGCGCCCTCTTCTGGTACGTGCGTTTGTGCGTGTACGCTGCCCTCTTGAGGGTAGGTTAGAGGCGTGACGTTGTCCTCTATACGCTCGAATATCTTTGAGGCGCTTGATGTTCCCGGTGACAATTCTCTGCAGTTCACCTTCGACAAGTAGCGATTCATTAATAACGTCTTGGATAGCACTAATCTCTTGATCGGTCAGGTCTTTGACTCTAGTAGTAGCGTCTACTTTAGCTTTACTAAGTATATTGTCACTAGTTTTTGGACCTATACCGTAGATGTAAGTCAGTGCTATGCCGACTTGCTTGTCAACAGGTATGGTAATGCCGCTAATTCTCGCCACTTCTTATCCTTGCCTCTGTTTATGACGGGGGTTAGTACAGATAACCTGTACGCGCTTTTTTCTGCGAATAACTTTGCAGTTGTCACACATTCTTTTTACGCTGGGGCGCACTTTCATCTTGCCTAAACTCCCTACTAGTTTTTATAAGCGGTAAGTTATCCGACCCTTAGTGAGATCATAAGGAGTCATTTCTACCTTAACGCGGTCGCCCGGTACTAAACGGATATAGTTCTTGCGCATCCGTCCAGATAACGTGCAACGTATCTGATGTCCATTCTCTAGTTCTATTATGAACTGCGTACCAGGCAAACACTCAATAACAGTGCCTTCGAACTCTAGTACTTCTTTGGTATTGGACATAAGACTAACGGAGGCAGATTATACGTTACTACTTCTTAGTTGTAAAGAAGTTTTTTATACTTTTTTTGGGCTTTTCTTTGGAGTCTGCTTTTTTGTCTGTCTCACCTCTTGATGCATTGAAGTCGTGTTCGTAATCTTCGTAGGTTACCATCAGGGCTTTGGACTCAACCTTTCGGAGTGTTTCCAGAGAGACTGCAACCAGGATCAATATACTCGTACCACCGATAGCGAGTTGTGAGTTGCCCAAGAACGCTTGTCCTAGGATTGGCGTAATGGCCAAGAAACCTAGACTGGCAGCACCGAAGAAATTCAATCTGTTGACTACTTTGCTCAGGTACTTGCGGGTGTCATCACCAGGCCTAACTCCTTCTATGAAGCCCCCTTGTCTCTGCAGAGATTCCGATATCTCTTTGCTGTTAAAAACAACGCCTGTATAGAAGAAGGTGAAAGCCACAACCAGTAAGAAGTACACAGTCGGGTAAATAAGACTATAGATATCGACAAAGACAGCGCCTGAGCCGTGTGTACCCGGTACCTGGAACCAGCGTACTAGAGTCTCTCCCAGAGACGCTAAGCTAGGATTTGCATTACCTTCAAGTAGCGAGCCTGCTAGTTGAGGGACAGATAAAAAGGCGACAGCAAAGATAATTGGGACGACTCCGGCGGTGATGAGCTTGACCGGTAAAACAGTATTAACATCACTATATGCACGGTTGCCTTGTACCTTTTTGGCGTAGGTGATCTTTATGCGCCGCTGTGCTTCGTTCAGATACACCACAAATACGGTTAAGAGTACCGTGGCGGCTGTCAGTATGGCTGATATGACAAGTGCGCGTGTGTTTATAGGCAGGTCAAACCATCCAAAAATACTCATGGTCGCCTGGTCGTCAACTATAGCCTGGAATAGTGCACTGATAATAAAGGGTAGCTGACTGACAATACCTACCGTAATCAGTAGGCTGATGCCATTACCTATGCCTTTCTCTGTGACAAGCTCACCTAGCCACATGAGTATCATTGCACCTCCTGTGAGAGCAGCAACCATCAGCACCCACTGTGATAGGCTGGCATTGTCAACGACATTGCCCAGACCACCTATCTGTCCGGCAATCTGTCCTACCAAGTATAGAATACCGATTGATTGAATAATGGCTAATGGGAACGTCAGGATACGGGTATACTGATTAATTTTCTTTGTACCGTACTCACCTTCTTTTTGTAAGGCTTCTAATTTGGGAATAGCTTTGGTCAAAACCTGCATGATAATGCTGGCGTTAATGTAAGGCCCCAGACCAACCAGCATAATCGACAGGCTGGCAAGCGCACCACCTGACAGTACATTAATAAAGCTGAGTAGCTGCGGTGTGCTGTCGTCTGATAGGAGGTTGTCTAGAATCTGCTTGAGCTCTGCTGGTTCCGCAAGGGGGATGGGTATGTGAGCAAGTAGCCGATACACTAGTAGCATACCGAGCACGGCGATGACTTTTGAGCGCATCTCAGAGTTGCGTAGACCTCGACCTATTAGTTTCCAATTCATTATTACCCTCTTGCTTTTTTAGCAAAACTCTCTTGATCAGACTAGATTATAGCCTACTTTGTTTTCTCTTTGGTTGTTTTTTCGCTATTTTTAGCTCTTTTTTCAGCCTTTTTAGTAGATTCGGGTCGTTTTGTACGCTGAGTAACTGTAAAACTACCGCCGACTTTTTGTAGTTTTTCAACAGCTGTTTCACTAGCGAACTGCAGCTCTACGTGCTTCGCGGTCTTTATCTCACCTTTTACTATCAGCTTTACGCTATGGTAGGTATCTTCGATCAGTCCTGCTTCTGCTAGCACTTCAGCTGTAATCTTTTTAGACTTTATAGCGTCGAGTTGGCCAGTATAGACTACTTGAGCGGGTGTGCGGTGACTCTTGAAGCCACGCAGTTTGGGTAATCTTTTGATTAGCCTATTCTGTCCGCCCTCAAATCCAGCTCTCCTGGAGGCACCTGTACGTGCATTTTGTCCTTTTGTACCTCGACCAGCAGTTTTACCTTTACCTGCTGATATGCCTCTTCCTTTTCTGGTGCGGGCTCTTTTTGGCTTTACCTGTAGTTCGTTGATCTTCATTTTTTAGCCTCTTTTTTCTTTGGAGTGGTCTTTTTAGCAGTAGATTTCTTTGGTGCTGGCTTGGCGGCTTTGGTGCTTGCTTTTTTTGCTGGTGCTTTCTTTTCGGGAGGATTAATCCACTCGCTAGTCGGTCGTAGGGCGTCTAAGGCTTCGATAACAGCATACGAAAGATTTGTCTTATTACTGTTACCAAGTGACTTGCTGACTACATTTGTGTAACCAGCGACTTCGAGTATCTGCCGAGGGACACTGCCAGCTATCATACCTGTACCTTGGCCTGCAGGCTTCAGAAGTATTTTAGCTCCGCCCACTTTACCGTTTGTCTCATGTGGCAGCGTGCTGTTTTCTATACATACACTACGCATTTTGCGCTTTGCAACATCGGTTGCTTTGTCGATAGCAGTTGTTACGTCTTGGCCTTTGGAGCTACCTACACCTACTTTACCGTTCTTATCACCAATTGCGACTAAGGCACGAAACCTAAATCGCCGTCCGCCTTTGACTACACGGGCAACCCTGTCGATTGCAATGACACGTTGGTCTAGACCATCTAACTTATCGTCGTTTCTTCTCATATTTAGTTGTGGTGCTGCCATTTTAAAGCTCCAGTCCTTTCTCTCTTGCTGCGTCTGCTAGTGCCTTTAGGCGGCCGTGGTATTTATGATCACCTCTATCTAGTACAGCTTTTTTTACCTTCGCTTTTTTAGCTGCTTCTGCAATTTGTCCACCTATGGCGATGGCTTTATCTGTCATATTGCCAGTCAGCTTTGAGCCTATTGTAGTCGCTGAAGCAATTGTTGCACCTGCGGCATCGTCAATCAGCTGTACGGATATGTTTTTATTGGCAATTTTCACACTGAGGCGTGGCAGGTCTGAGTTTGCTCTTATTTTTGCCCTGGTTCTACTAGCGCGCTGAGCTTTGTTGCTTGCGATTTTGGTTAGTCTAGACATTACGCTGCTCCTTCTCCGCCGCTCTTACCGGCTTTTCTGATTATGTGCTCATCTATGTATTTAATGCCTTTGCCTTTGTACGGCTCTGGTTTCTTGAAAGAGCGTATTTCTGCTGCGATCTGACCAACCCTTTGCTTGTTGATACCAGTAACTACTATGATGTTGTTGTCCTCTATAGAGACATCTACATCTTCAGGAATCTTGTACTCGATGTCATGGGAGAACCCAACGGTTAGAGTTAGGGTTTTACCTGACACGTTAACTCTGAACCCCACACCGTTTAGCTCAAGTTTCTTCTCGAAACCCTCTGTAACGCCCTGCACCATGTTGGCGATAAGTGTTCTCATGAGGCCATGTCTAGACCTATGTTCTTTGACATCTGATGTACGAGACACATGAACTTCTTCACCCTCTTGGCTAACTTTAATGCCTTCGAGTCCAAACTGTTCAAGCGTACCTTTTGGGCCAGTTACTGATATGTTGTCATCAGTAGCAGTGATTGTCACACCAGATGGAATTTGTATTGGCTGTTTTCCTACTCGGCTCATTGTATGCTCCTTTCTCTCCTCTATTTAGTAGACTGAGCAGATTACTTCTCCGCCAATATTGGCGGTCTCTGCCTCTGTCCCTGTCATGAGACCTTTACTTGTTGACATAACTACCATGCCTCGGCCACTTTTGACCTTCGGTATCTCGCTACTATTTGTGTAGACGCGTCTACCTGGCTTGCTTACACGTGTAATCTCCGTTATTGAAGCGGGCGATAATTCTTTATTGATAGTAATATGGATCAGTTTTGACTTACCTTCACCGTCAATCGTAACAGTCTCTAGGTAGTTGTTTGATTCTAGAATCTTAGCGATCTGTTCTTTGATTTTGCTGTGAGGAACATCAACGCTGCTTTTGCCTATCATGATGGCGTTACGGATTCTAGATAACATGTCTGCGATTGGGTCTGTTGAATACATATCTACTCCTTTACCAACTTGATTTTGTTATACCAGGGATGTTTCCCTTGCTTGCTTCGTTTCTAAAGCACACCCTACACAGGCCGAACTGCCTGATGTAGCCTCGTGGCCTTCCGCACATGTTACAGCGGTTCTTAAGTCGTGTAGGACTACTATTGAGGGGTAGTCTATGGAGACCATCCTGGTCACCGACTTTTTTCAGTTCAGCTCGCTTTTCAGCTAACTGGGCAATCTTTTTAGCGCGCTTTTTATCTCTGGCTACCATTGATTTCTTAGCCATACTATTTACCTTCCCTTCCCTTTTCAAACGGCATACCAAAGTGAGTTAAGAGCGCTTTTGAATCTTCAACTCCTCGAGCTTCGACAACCATAGTAACTTGCAGACCGTGTGCTGTTTGTGTGTCTTCAAAGCTAAGTTCTGGGAACACACTCTGATCTTTAAAACCGATGCTGTAGTTACCTGACGAGTCAAAAGATTTTACGGATACTCCGTGGAAATCTCTTAGCCTAGGTAGAACGATGTTTATTAGCCGATCAAGGAACTCGTACATTCGCTCACCGCGCAAAGTCACCATCATACCTACTTTGTTGCCCTCTCTCAGTTTAAAAGTGGCTATTGATAGTCTAGCTTCTGTAATTACTGGTGCTTGTCCAGTAATTTTTCGCAGAGTATTTTCGGCGACTTCGAACATTTTTTTGTCGTCTTTACTCTTGCCTAGACCAACGTTAAGCACAATCTTTTCTAGTTTTGGCGCTTGGTTGATATTGTCAAGACCCAGCTCTTGCGTCAGCTTCTCTCGGATTTCATTGGAATACTTTGTTGCTAATGTGGGTGAATATGTACTCATTACTTGATCTCCTTTCTTGAACTAGCGTAAACGCGTGTTTTTGAGCCGTCTTTACTTACTTCGTAAGCAACTCTAGTTGGTTTCTTGGTCGCAGGGTCAATTATGCCTACCTTGCTGACATCAATGGGTTTTGTTGTATCTATGATGCCACCCTGGGGGTGTGATTGGTTTGGCTTAGTGTGTCTGCGTACAATGTTAATACCTTCGATAGTTACTTTATTCTCCATCGGATGAACAGCTGTAACCTTGCCCGTTTTCCCTTTTTCGCGTCCTGTGAGCACCATAACGTTGTCACCGACTCTCAGCTTAATTTTAGTTATAGATCTATTCATTATAGGACCTCCGGGGCAAGGCTGATTATTTTGCTGTAGCCTTTTTCTCTAAGCTCACGCGGCACTGGACCAAATATACGTGTAGCTCGTGGTTCATTATCATCACCAATGATGACTGCAGCGTTATCGTCAAATGCGATTGTACTACCGTCTTTGCGTTGGATCTGGTCACGCGTCCGTACAACTACAGCTCTAACAACTTGCTTTTTCTTGACTGCACCTGTTGTGCTTGCTTCTTTAACGCTGGCTACAATAACGTCTCCAACGCGTGCGTAACGTCTTCGAGTACCGCCGAGCACTCTAATGCAAAGGATCTTTTTTGCCCCACTATTGTCACAGACCGCCAGTGTGCTTTCCTGCTGGATCATTTTGCAGCCTCGTCGGTTTTTTTGGCTGTTTTTTTCTTGTGTGCTTTAGATTCTTCTGGTTTAGTCTTTTCTACCGGCTCAGGCTCTGCTTCTACGTGCTTTAAACCTTCCCGGCCTGTAATTTCTTTTAGGGCCCATGACTTACGCTTGCTTACAGGTCGGCACTCCTCAATGATGACAATATCGTTTATTACAGCTTTATTAGCCTCATCATGGACGGCATACTTTTTACTAGTACTGTAGCTCTTTTTGTAGAGCGGATGCGTCTTGCTAGTGTCGACGCGTACCGTAATAGTCTTGTCGAGTGTGTCAGCCACTACTGTTCCTTGGAGTGTTTTTCTCATTTTGCGTCTCCCTTCTGCTGTGTGTTCTTAAGTGTCAAAGTCCGAGCAATTTCTCGGCGTATATGAGTGCTTTTTCTAACATTGGTGCTTGTTCCTGTCTTGATTGCACGAAGTTGTTCGAGCATTTCGACTCTCAGTTCTGCCAGTTTTTTATCTAAATCAGTAGTCTGGTTTTTCTTCTTTTCAGCCATTTTAGAAGCTCCCCTTTACTATGAATTTTGTCTTTACTGGTAGTTTATGTGCCGCCAGTCGCATAGCTTCTCTAGCAGTCTCTTCAGGAACTCCGTCCATTTCAAATAAAACTGTGCCAGGTTTGACTCTCGCTACATAAAATTCAGGATTTCCTTTGCCTTTACCCATCTTCAGACCCACAGGTTTTTTACTGACAGGGATATGCGGGAAAATACGTATCCAGATTTTACCCCCACGCTTGCTGTATCTGGTCATAGCCTGACGAGCTGCCTCAATCTGCCTCCCTGTAATGCGATCTGCTTGCTGGCTCTGCAGTCCGTAGCGACCGTACGCTAGCGAGCCACCTCTCGTTGCTTTACCGTGTATACGGCCCTTGAAGCTCTTTCTAAATTTCATTTTATTTGGCATCAACATGATTAGCTCACCTCACCTTTGTTGATCCAAACCTTAACCCCGATAATTCCTGAACCAGGGTAGTTTGCTCTTGCATAGCCATAGTCTATGTCGGCGCGGATGGTGTGTAGCGGTACTGACCCTTGGACCTCACGCTCTCGTCTGGACATTTCTGCTCCACCTAGGCGACCTGAGATCTCTATACGAATACCCTTTGCTCCTGCACGCATTGTCGCAGCAGCTGTGCTCTTGATGGCACGCCGGAATGAAATACGACGCTCTAGTTGATTGGCGATATTTTCAGCGACAAGTTGAGCGTACATTTCGGTTTTTTTGATTTCTTCTATATTGACCTTGACGGGTACTCCGTAGATCTTGCTAAGCTGTCTAGTTAGCTCCTGCACACCTGAACCACCTCGTCCGATAACTACACCCGCTCGCCCCGTATAGATAGTAAAGGCAATTGTGCTTGCTGAACGCTCAATGTTGACTTTGTTGATGGCCGCATGCATACCCAGCTTGTCTTTGATAAGCTTGCGAGCCTTGAGGTCTTTCTCAAGGTATGCAGCGTACTCTCTTTTGCTGGCGAACCATTTGCTACGCCAGTCTTTACTGACCTGGAGGCGCATGCTTATTGGATTTACTTTCTGACCCATTATTTAGCCTCCTTCTTAGACTTGGCCGGCTTTTTAGCCTTTTGCTCACCTGTGACGTGTACGTATATGTTGGTTTGCTTTTTCTGATAAGGCAGCGCACGTCCATGTGCTGCAGGTCTGTACCTCTTTAGCTTACGTCCTGTAGTCACAAAGATCTGGTCAATGACTAGAGAGTCACCCTTTAGGTCGTGGTTATTAGTAGCGTTAGCTTGGGCGCTTTTGATTGTTTTGGCTACTGCAGAGGCACTCTTGCGGGGTGTGTGCTCTAAGATCGTAAGCGCATCTGCAACACTGCGTCCTCGAACTAGTGCGGCAACAGTGCGTACTTTACGGGGGCTAATTGGGACGTTTTTAGCGATGGATTTAACTATCATGATTACCCTTTCGCCAGCTTTCCGCCGTGTCCACGGAACTTACGTGTTGGAGCAAACTCGCCTAGTTTGTGTCCGACCATGTTTTCTGTGATGAACACAGGCACGTGGACTTTACCGTTATATACAGCGATTGTTCTACCTACAAATTCAGGGGCAATTGTACTCGCGCGTGCCCAGGTTTTAATGATTGTCCTGTCCTCTTTACCCAGGGCAGCCACTTTCTTGGCTAGCTTGGGGTCTACGAATGGTCCTTTTTTGAGACTTCTACTCATGGTTATTTCCTCTTAGCCTCGTGGCGACTGCGCACGATAAACTTGTTAGTTGACTTATTACGGTTACGAGTCTTGTAGCCGAGTGTTTTTTGGCCCCATGGTGTCATCGGTGCCTTGTAGCCCTTACCTTTGGCCTCACCACCACCATGTGGGTGGTCAACTGGGTTCATAACTACACCGCGCACACCAGGGCGACGTCCTCTGTTGCGGTTACGACCAGCTTTACCAATCTTGACGTTTTGGTGCTGCTCATTGCCAACTGATCCAATGTGGGCTTTACAGTCTAGGTGGATCATGCGAACTTCGCCACTAGGTAGTTTAAGCTGGGCATAATCTCCATCTTTAGCGGCGAGCTGGGCACCTGTACCAGCACTGCGTACTAGCTGAGCACCTTTGCCCGGCACCATTTCTATGCAATATACGATAGTACCTGTCGGTATGTTTTTTAGCGGCAAGCGATTACCTACCTCAATCGGTGCTTCTTCTGAGGACTCGACTGTAGCGCCTTGCTTAAGCGACTTGGTCGCAATCATGTAGTGTGGTGTGTTGTTCTCTTCACGTAGGCGTGCGATACGGGCGCTGCGGTTAGGATCATACTCAATATGCTCTACGGTGGCTTTGAAGCCATCTGGGAGGTTCCAGTTGATTAGACGATAATGCTTCTTGTGACCTCCACCCCTATGACGGGTTGTTATGACACCGCGGTTATTACGTCCTGCACGCTGTTTTTTCTTTACTAGTAGGCTTTTAACTGGCTTTTTCGCAGTGACTTGGTCAAAGTCCTGTGTAGTCATGCCCCTCTGGCCTGGAGTAACTGGTTTCATTGAACGTATAGCCATTACTCGTTACCTCCGTCTACTTGTTCAAACACTGTGATTTCGTCACCTTCTTTGAGAGTCACGTAGGCCTTCTTTACATCTGGTCTAGTACCCACAACGTAACTACCCCTCTGTTTTAGTCTGATGCTACGAGCCTTTTTACCGTCCTGCACAAGAGTCCTCACTTTTGTAACAGTGACACTGTAGCTGGACTCGACAGCTTGTTTAATATCTAGTTTATTGGCGTCTTTAGGTACATCAAATACATAGACGTTCATCTCTGTGCTCTGTTTATACGCTTTTTCGCTGATTCGTGGAGTGATTATCATTTTGTGTCTCCTAGCCACTGCTGGACTGCTGCAAGTGAGTCCCTAGTCAGTATTATGTGATCTGCATTCATGATGTCGAAAACATTTAGGTACATTGGAGCAACTATCTCAACGTCTGGTATGTTGCGAGCAGCATTTTCTAGCAGCTGGTTAACCTCTAGATTTACTAGTAGGGATTTTCGCTCTGCATCTATCTTTTTCAGTAGTTTGGCCAGCTCAGATGTTTTGCCTTTTGAATCGAGGCTTTCGACTACGATAACGTTGCTAGCTTTTAGGCTGAGAGCTTGCCTGATAGCTAGTTTACGCGCCTTTTTATTCATGTTTTTAGAGTAGTTTTCTTCGCCAAGAGGTCCGAATGTTATACCACCGCCTCTCCAGATAGGTACTCTGATAGATCCGAACCTGGCGCGACCTGTGCCCTTTTGGCGCCATGGTTTGCGACCGCCGCCGCGTACTTTGCCTCTTGTCTTTGTGGTTGCTAGGTTAACGCGGCCATTTGCCCTGTGCATTTCGTAGGCAGCTTTGACTAGCTCATGGTTGTTAACTTCGATTCCAAATACTGACTTGTCTAGCTTTGCTGCAGTCGATGCCTTTGCACCTGATTTTGTAAAGGTAGCTACACTCATGATCGTTTCGCTCCTCTTACAACTACAATACCTTTTTTCGGTCCTGGGACTGCTCCAGCTATGCCGATGACATTGTGCTCTGTATCTACTAGAGCAACTTTCACTTTTTCGGTAGTTACCTGGACGTTTCCGTATTGGCCTGGCATCTTTTTACCTTTCATGACTTTTTGAGGGTACATAGAGCCGATCGAGCCTATTTTTCTTGTATTGCCTTTTGCACCGTGGCTCTTGCGTTGGCGATGGAAATTGTGTCTTTTGATTGCACCAGCGAAACCTTTACCTTTACTAGTACCTGTGACATCTACCACATCTCCAACTTCAAAACTATCAACTGAGATTTGATCGCCTACCTTGACGTCTTCAGGAAGTTCGTCTGTTCGGTGCTCACGGACTACTTTGGGCGCATCTATTTTAGATTTTTTATACTTCGCTGCTTGGCTCTTACCAACCTTTTTTGCAGTTTCAAAACCAAGCTGGAGTGCTTGGTAACCGTCAGAATCGACAGTTTTAACCTGAGTAACTACGTTTGGGCTAGCGGATAGCAGGGTCACGGCAATCATCGCGCCATCATCATTGACGATAGAGGTCATGCCGATCTTTCTGGTTATCATAGCTTTCACTAGGTGATCCTTTTTTTACTTTGTGATGACTATCATGTGTCTGGGCACAAAAAAGACTTGGTGTCGGGTGGTTTCAGTAGTAACTGACCTTCCAGCTCACCAAGCTGCATACACAGACTTGATATATAACCCGGTAATGTTACCAGAGGTGCAACACCTTTGTCAAGATAAGTTGCTAGTTTTATAACTAGTAGATTTAGGATAAAGTTTAATCTGATGAAATTAAGAGCGCCTATAGAGAACGAGTTGTACCCACCGCCTGTTAGTCTAGGTAAGCTTGGTCCTCTTGTATTCACCTCTTTCGAAAAGCTTTTAACTGGAGGTGGATACCGAGGGTCTCACCCAAAATCAATAAGTGAGTTCGGCAGAGTGATGGCTGCGGAGCCTAATGCCGTTAAAGCTATTCTGTCATGGGCTGACCTATCAGAGGTGGGTTTAGAATTTATATACGCAAGACATGAAATTATCGGCAGGCATGTGTCTCCGGACGCATGGCACACGGACCCTTTTGCATACTCAGTATTAGGTGCTAGTAGCTTAACCACTGAGTATGGATTTTCAGCTCAACCAATACCATATACGGAAGTGCAGGAACTCTACGACCCTTATGAGAACGAATATAGAATGGCACGCAGGATCATTGCTGAATACGGAACAAATTTTATACGCTTCAAGCCAAGAACCTATGAATTAATGGGTACTAGGAGGTGGACTTTGCACAGATTTAAAGGAAACTACACTGATAGGAATACTGGTAGAATTCTCCTTCGTGCAGGTTTTAACCCATTGGAGTATATAGAATGTTTAGCTAGAGCTGCAGGACAAGACCGATCGGGAGTACAAAGCTGACAAACATGCTGACAACTAGGATTGCATATTCAATTTTCCGATCAATCGCAAAATGATCATGAGATACAAATAGTAATCCTATTAAAAACCCTACTGGTATGGGCGCAAACCAATCTTGTCCGTCGACCTCAACATGTAACCACAGAGCACCAAGCAGAAAGTACAGCACTATCTTTAGTAAAAATGTTGAGTCAGATTGCTTCATTCTCATTTAAAAATCTTATCACACCTTATCAGTTCGTCGACGCTAGATGTGCATTGTACGCAGAATGCATTATGTCGTGCGCACTCATAAACGCAGTTAGAGCAAAACCCCTTGTACCATTATAGACAAACTGTCTTGATCGCCTGATCGCCATGTCCGAGTAAGCTTTATTCTTAAGAGCAATTTGGGTCAGTCCTGTTTCACCAAGTAGAGCGAAGCCTTCGTCGGCGTTTCTAACCCCACTTTTCGTCGGAAGTGAGTCAATTAACCGATCCGATCTTCTTCTAGCATACTCAAAAGATGCATCTGTTATTGGCACTCTCTCGTCTACAACAACACATAGGTTGGCAAGCATGCAGGCAATAACTATCCGTGTTGTAGAATCTGACTCAGGATTCCCTGTTACCCACATTACTTGCTCACTATAATCGTAAACTGTATCAATTATTGCTCTATCTACACCTGGTAATACCTGAAGCATTGCTGCGTCAGAATCTCCGTTTGCTTTCAAGGTTGCCCTATATTCAGTAAACACCGACTCTACATGATCTTCATCAAACTTTGGGAGTGGTATCCCAGAATATATATGCATTACATCTTGATTTCGGCGTCACAACCAGCTGGTAGGCTGAGGTTCATCAGGCTATCAATAGTCTTTGGTGTAGCCTCTGTGATATCGATAAGGCGTAGGTGTACGCGCATTTCGAACTGTTCGCGACCCTTTTTGTAGACATGAGGACTCTTTATAACAGTGTACTTAGTTTTTTTAGTTGGCAAAGGTACTGGTCCTTTGATTTTGGCACCTGTACGTAATGCACTGTCAACGATCTGCTTAGCAGACTGGTCGATTACTTTATGGTCATACGCCTTTAGTCTAACGCGTATACGTTGTACTGGCGCTGCTGTTTTATCAGCCATGTTAGCTCCTTCGTAAGACTGACGCGCTTACACACGGTGTTGTAACATCTCTATCTACTTAATTTCTGAGAATAACGACTTTTAGTCAACACGTTTAATTTACGTACAAACTATAACATAAACCACTTAAAGTTAAAGAGGCCCTGATTGGACCTCTTTTAAGATAGATCAGATAAGTCTATTACTTATCGATCTTCGTAACTACACCAGCACCTACGGTACGGCCGCCTTCGCGGATAGCGAAGCGTAGACCTTGGTCCATAGCGATTGGTTGTAGTAGTTTGACCTTGAATGTGACTGTGTCACCAGGCATGACCATTTCTTTGTCAGCTGGCAATTCAACCTCACCCGTTACGTCAGTAGTTCTGAAGTAGAACTGTGGCTTGTAGCCCTTGAAGAATGGTGTGTGGCGTCCGCCCTCTTCTTTGCTAAGGATATACACCTCTGCGTCGAATTCAGTGTGCGGCGTTACAGAACCAGGCTTACATAGAACCTGACCACGCTCGATGTCATCACGCTCGATACCACGTAGTAGTACACCAGCGTTGTCACCTGCCTGACCCTTGTCTAGATCCTTTTTGAACGCTTCGATACCGGTAACAACAGTCTTTTGCGTGTCACGGATACCAACGATCTCGATCTCTTCGTTTAGCTCAACTACACCAGACTCGATACGACCTGTTGCAACTGTTCCACGACCCTTGATTGAGAAAACGTCCTCAATAGGCATTAGGAACGGCTTGTCTAGCTCACGAGTAGGCTCTGGAATATATTCATCCATAGCTTTGACTAGCTCCATGATTGCGTCCATGTTAGCTTCGTCGCCTTCAACTGCCTTTGTAGCAGAACCTTTGACAATAGGAGCTTCGCTATCAAACTCGTATTTCTCGAGTAGTTCACGAACGTCCATTTCAACGATTTCTACTAGTTCTGGATCTGCAAGGTCCATCTTGTTTAGGAACACGATGATGCTTGGTACACCTACTTGGCGAGCAAGCAGTACGTGCTCACGAGTTTGGGGCATAGGACCATCTGCTGCAGAACATACCAAGATCGCGCCGTCTACCTGAGCAGCACCTGTGATCATGTTTTTTACGTAGTCTGCGTGACCTGGCATGTCGACGTGTGCGTAGTGACGGTTTTCGCTCTCGTACTCTTGGTGAGATGTTGAGATTGTGATACCACGCTCGCGCTCTTCTGGAGCGTTGTCGATCTCTGCGTAGTCGATTGCTTTGTTAACATCACTTGGTAGTCTCTTTGAGAGAGTCATAGTGATGGCTGCTGTTAGTGTTGTCTTACCATGGTCAACGTGTCCCATAGTACCAACGTTGACGTGAGGTTTTGACCTGTCAAATGTTGCCATTCCTTATACCTTTCTTTAAGTATATTTAATGATTAATTGTTTGTTTCGCGATCCATATCGAACGAGTGTTTTAGAACACACGAACAAAGCCCTCACGCGAGTTACTGCAAAATTATATAGTAGCCTCTGCCCTCTATCAAGAGTAAAGTCTCATTTTATGAAGCTATATTTGGCTAGCTGACTATTCGGCTGACTTGGTGTTTTTGGCTACGATAGCTTCAGCGACGTTGCCTGGTACTTCTGCGTAGTCGTGGAGTTCCATCGTGCTGGCTGCTCGACCTTGGGTCATTGAACGAAGGTCTGTTGTATAGCCGAACATCTCTGCTAACGGGACAAATGATAGAACTACTTTGGCACCAAAACGATCATCCATAGATTCGACACGTCCGCGACGTGAGTTTACGTCACCAATGACGTCACCCATGAATTCTTCTGGCGTAACGATCTCTACTTTCATGATTGGTTCGAGTAGTACTGGCTGTGCGTCTTTCATGGCTGCCTGGAACCCCATTGAGCCGGCTATCTTGAATGCCATTTCTGAAGAGTCTACATCGTGGTATGAACCGTCATATAGCGTAGCCTTGATACCAACTACTGGATACCCGGCCACAACACCAGTGGTCATCGCTTCGGTGATACCTGCTTTGACTGCACCGATGTATTCCTGAGGCACAACACCGCCCTTGATGGCGTTGACGAACTCTAGCTCGCCCTTTTCTTTTTCTTCCTCATCTGTCATGTCGCGCTTCTCGAGACGGACCCAGACATCACCATACTGACCACGACCTCCTGATTGTCTGACAAACTTACCTTGGGCTTCGACACCTGTAGTCTTGATGGTTTCGCGGTAGGCAACCTGTGGCTGACCTACATTTGCAACAACACTAAACTCTCGCTTCATACGGTCAACAAGGATCTCTAGGTGTAACTCGCCCATACCGCTGATGATAGTTTGATTCGTTTCGTCGTCTACAGATACGCGGAAGGTTGGGTCTTCTTCTGCTAGCCTCTGGAGGGCTGTGCTCATCTTTTCTTGGTCAGCTTTGGTAGCTGGCTCGATAGCAATACTAACAGGTGGTTCAGGGAACTCTATCGACTCTAGGATGATTGTGTTGTTAACATCGCTGAGAGTGTTGCCCGTTGTAGTCGCCTTGAGGCCTACAACTGCGGCGATATCACCTGCTTTTACTTCATCAATTTCTTCACGCTTGTCAGCGAACATACGTACGATACGGCCAACTCGTTCTTTTTCACCTGTCGAGGCGTTCATTACATAGGAGCCGCTCTTAAGTGTTCCAGAATACACACGTACAAAGCAGAGCTTGCCTACGAATGGGTCTGTAGCAATCTTGAATGCAAGACCTGCGAATGGTTCTTCTGCATCTGGCTTGCGTTCGATCTCGTCACCGCTCTTTGGATGTTCACCCCATGAGCTACCACGATCTAGTGGGCTGGGAAGAAAATCAGTCATTAGATCGAGGACTTTTTCGACGATCACACCGCGACCATCACCACCGGTAGCTACGTAGAAGTTACCACTGAGTGTTGCTGTACGGATAGCGTGCTTAATGTCTTCCTCGCTTAGACCTTCTTCACCAACCTCAAGGAGCTTCTCTAGCATCTCTTCGTCTTCAGCACAGGCGTTTTCTATAAGTAGCGTACGGTAGTTCTTGACCTTGTCAGTCATGTCAGCAGGGATTTCGCTTTCAACGAGCTCTTTGTCAGTGAATTCTTTGTACGTGTAGGCTTTCATGCTGATCAGATCGACAATGCCATTTATCTCCTGCTCAAAACCTATTGGTAGGTGGACTGGGAAGATAGCTTTACTGAGCCGCTCGTGCATACTCTCCATGCTCTTATAAAAGTCACCGCCAGTTTGGTTGATTTTGTTAATAAAGCAAACACGCGGCACAGAGTACTTATTAGCCTGACGCCAGACAGTCTCTGTCTGGGCCTCTACACCCATCTTGCCGTCAAACACAACAACCGCGCCATCTAGGACGCGCAGTGATCGCTCTACTTCTACAGTGAAGTCAATGTGGCCTGGTGTATCGATGATGTTGATCTTGTGATCTTTCCAGAAGCACGTAGTTGCAGCAGAAGTAATGGTGATGCCACGCTCGCGCTCTTGCTCCATCCAGTCCATGGTCGCTTCACCGTCATGTACTGCACCAATCTTGTGCTTCATGCCAGTACGGTAGAGGATACCCTCTGTTGTCGTGGTTTTACCCGCATCGATGTGCGCGATAATACCTACGTTACGTACGTCTTGTAGATTGTCTACTGTTTGATCTGCCATAGTTATTCCTTAGATTAATAGTTTATTCTGGTTTTTGACACACACTAAATATAGGGTCTTACCAATTAGCAGCTAGTATATAGTAGTTTTCACTGTCCAGCTAGTATTTCACTAATAGTTAGTCTTTAGTTTTTTTCTGCCAGCGGACTAGTGTGACCCTAGACCAGTACTTCAGTGGAGTTTTAAGTAGTAGTCTGTCGACTACGTCAACGGTTCTCATAACGACGTTGTTCGGGTTCTTACTAAGCTTACTACTCAGCATACCTACAGGCACAGTTAGTAGGTTGTAGTAAGAATTCTTTGAACCCGGGAATATCTGAGATGCAGTTCTGAGGTGCCATAGCTGTAGAGCGAGCTCATCATGTGTCCTGGCGCTTTTTGTGATTGCCCTGAGTAGCTTTGCGAAGGGGTTTATGTTTAGTGGTTCTGTGAACACCGCTATGCCACCGGGCTTTAGAATTCTCTCGATTTCTTTGAGCGCTATCTCCCAGTCTAGATGGTGTAGGATCGAGCGGCCAAAGATGTAATCAAATGTATTGTCATCAAAGGTAGTTTTATGGGCATCCATGACATGGAACTCGGCATGTTTGATGTTTTTTTTCTTTGCCTGTTTAACCCCACGCTCTGAGATATCAATACCCACTACTCGCTTTGCACCATTATCCGAAAGCACTAGGCTGACACCGCCGCTATAGCAACCGTAGTCTAGGACTACTTTGCCCTCTACCTTACCCATCATGGCTTCTAGATCAGTCTCCATTCGAACTGAATTGGGACTTTTAAAAACATGGCTAAACCTGCTCTGTAGGGCTATAGAATTCTTCAAAAACCCGTCTGGGTCATTGTAGGCATCTTTTTCCCGCTGGACTCTATCCTCGTCAATCATGATCAGTGATTATACATGAAGGAGCTATTACAGTAGACGCCTTCAGACTTTGATTAATTTTCTGTTCATTGCCATAGAGCTAATACCATCCACTAGGAATCCATATCAGCGCCAATTCAGTTGTGCAGGGCCTTATAGGTATCGGCCATCTTCTGATGGCAAGGCAATCATTACAGCTGTCACCATATCGCCATCTCCACCAAATGCATTCGCTTCAACCTTTGTGCTACCTAGCAAACAAATCTTTCCGTCCTCTAAAGGTTCTTGCTCTGTAGCTCTTGTGCAATGTGATAACTCAGCAGCTGAAGTAGATGCAATAATTTTCATTGCAAGCATGCCCCTTCTTCTTTCAAAATAGCTAGATGGTATGGAAGCATCATGTTCTAGTGATAGTCTTTCTGCTACGTCGATTGCATCTGCTGCTGCTCGAAAGATCCCAGGCATGCGACAATCTCTGCAATAGGAATCTTCATCAATATTCTCCAAAGCTTTGTCCAGAAATTCTTTCATACAAATAGATATTCACTCATACAAGATGAAATATCAAGCGTGAGCGCTACTGTGCTAGATCTTGGTCATCTCAACTAACATAGGCATTGATGAGATACTGCCCCCTGAATGATCGTACTGCTTACGTGCTCTTTGTGCGTATCTAGATTTAACATCCAACTCATTGACCCCAGTATAAGTGAGCTCAAGACCCAGAGCACTCAACAACAAGTCGTTATTCTGCTTCAATATACGTTCAATGGGCATCATACGTGAAAACTTCTCGGAGAGTAGTAGCGTACCGCCAGGCTGCAGGGCTCGAGAAGCTGCTCGGACAATATCAAAATAATCAGACAGATCTTCTTCGGTTGCTGTTTCAGAAAGAACGAGTTGATACCTCTGCTCAGCGTCTGCCTCTAAAAGCCTGTCTTCCTCCTCTAGGCTAGTCCGGAGTTCATGATCATCATCTGAGGCTGCTGCCTTTCTGGTCTCGAGTTCTTGCTCCCTCCTGGTAATATCAGCTGTTGTGACTGGGAAGAACAGGTGATTAACCTCGATAGTCGACACAGATTCGTCTCTAAAAGGTAGCTGTGACCCATCTCCTAGGATAAAAGCTATATTTTCGAGCCCACTGCAGGCTATTGAGGCTGCCCCAAGACATATGTCTGTATCTATTACTACATACGTAGTTTCAGGGTTCTCGAGCGCCAAAAAAAACGACCGTAAGTTGAACATTTTAGTAGCTTCAGCCTCTACACCATTTCCTTCAATCCACCAAGGCTTAGAGTCCGTCCCACCCCCAATGTTCAAATGCAATCCTTTGTTCATCTGTTAATCCACCTGTACAGGATCGATTACTATCTCACTATCTGTAACCACACCAAGAGTTTCTAGTCTTTGAGCCTCGTTTAAGAGTAGTCTGGTGATTTCAGTGATATACACCAGATCATCCTCTTCTGCGCCAGCAAAAACATCATAAACCGAAGCTTGGTCACCACTCACTACATGGTACAGATCAAAGTCGTCCAAAACACCCTCTTTTAGGTAAGAAAGTGTCTGCTCACCGAAATCACACCTAGGCACAAAAACCAGTGAACAAACTTCGCCAGATTTAAAGACTAAGTGTGCAATTGCAGCTGGATCCGGTACATCGAGTTTTAGGGTGTATCTTTCAAACATAAAACATATTATATCATAATTACATAGTTTTGTGCTCAAGTTTTAAGTTGTTTATTGGGTAGAGACTGGAGTTTCTTTGCGAAAATATGCAGACGCTAGGATTCAGATGCGGAGCATATTTGGAATTTGTCTGAGAATACACTCTTGATACAAACTGTGATTATGCCGATAAACCCCTCAGTTCGAGTACAGACTAGAATTTGTTTGCGGAAGTTATCTCATGCTGTACAAAGGTACTGCCTGAGATGAAGCCGTAAGAACAAATATCTAGTATGTGCCGAGATAGGATCAGTGCAGACAGCTCTGCTGACTGGCAGGATCCTGGCTGAGTGGTTTAGCGAGCGAAGTGTGCAAAGGCCCGGTTCGACTCCGCCATCTTATGCGTGTCCTCTTTTTTCTTAACGGCTGAGCCAGTTTCGTTATAAGCGTCTTGTATTTCTAGGGCTAGTCGTTTAGCCATTGGCATACCTTTGCGTTCACGTGCAGCTGCTACAAACCACATCAGCATGAGGTGGTTCTGCCTGTTTCCTTTTACCTCAAACGGTATCTGATAGTTTGCACCACCGACGCGTCTAGAGCGTGTCTCTAGAGATGGTTTGACGTTATCTAGAGCCTGTATTAGCACCTCTAGTGGGTCTTTTTGTTTCAGATTGGTGCAAGCCATCTCCATGGCATCATAGACGATACTCTCGGCGAGCTGTTTCTTGCCACTGAGCATTACTTTGTTAATTAGACGCTGTACGAGTACTGATTTGTACTTGCGGTCTGGTTGTATGTCTCTAGCTAGACTTTTGGTCTTTTTCCTTGGCATTTGCCTATTCCTTGCCGTAGATAATTTGAGAGTGGTAGTGCCAAAAATATCTCTGCGCGAGGTCTTTATCCGGAGTACCTGCATGTACACCTTCGAGATCTTGCTCGATATTTTAAACACTACCCTTGGCTCAAATTGCCTACTATGTTAGCGACCCTAGGGGTCATTAATAAGATGTAGTTTTCTAGACTCTGATCAAGACAATTCTGGGTACATTAGGCGTTGCCATCTTCGTACCACTGAAGCTGTCAGGTTAGAACCTAGTGTAAGAGCTCTTGTCAGGCTCAAACATCAGATACTAAACTAAATCTATTATACCATCAAAGTCTAGTGTGGGTAGAGTATCCGTATTGGCTCCTCTTTCCGTAAGCTCCAGTACAACGAGATCAACCAGTGTCTCATATTCATGATCTCCTGCCTGTCTTCTGGAGCTCGGGCCTAGACTAGTGGTCGTGGCAAGTTCAGGTTTCTTCTTGAAACCTGTTAGTAATACGGGTATCCCACTTGTAGCATTAGGTGAACTTACCCCATTGTTTATAGAAATTTCTTCTAAAAACTCACTAGCCAACACTTCTGGAGCGGGCGTATCTGCTGGTACTGGACGAGTAGCCAGGCAGACAGGAAGTGTGAGGCCCTCTCCTTGGTTAACCGGGCATCTGGTTGCAAACTCAGCTACGATAGCTTTAGCTGCTAACTCTGAAAGACCAGGGGTTCGCACCCTAATGGTGTTTAAGTTGTGACAGCTGCCGGTTTCACAAGGCATGCCCATGATTAGGCTTTTTTAGCACCGTATTTACTTCGGCCTTGTTTTTTACCTTCTACACCTTGTAGGTCGAGGCGCCCACGTACAACGTGATAGCGAACACCAGGAAGGTCAGATACGCGGCCTCCGCGTATCATGACCACCGCGTGCTCTTGGAGGTTGTGACCCTCACCAGGTATGTATGCCCAGACTTCGTAACCGTTTGTTAGGCGAACACGAGCTACTTTTCGTAGAGCTGAGTTAGGCTTTTTAGGTGTCTTTGTGGTCACTTTAACACATACTCCACGCTTGAACGGAGCAGGTTTGACGTAGCTCCTTGTTTTGAGTGTGTTGCTAACCTCTTGAAGTGCAGGAGACTTTGATTTGGTAGACTTGCTCTTGCGAGGCTTTCTAACTAATTGATTGATTGTTGGCATCGGGTTGCTATCCTATACTATTTATTCTTCTTGGTCAACTTCAGTAGATTCATCTTCGTCATCTGCAGGTAGATGGGCTCCAGTGCCGACAGGGATCTTGCGTCCTAGAATGACGTTTTCTTTGAGACCTTTTAGGTTATCTACGCGTCCGCTCGTAGCTGCGCCTATGAGGACCCTAGTGGTGTCCTGGAAGCTAGCAGCTGATAAGAAACTGTCGCTCAGAGTACTGACTTTTGTAATGCCGAGTAGGAGTTGACTGTATTCTACGAGTTCTTTACCTTCAGCGGCTAACTGGCTGTTGATTTCATTTACTCGTACTTTACTGACTATATCTCCGTTGACGAGCTCACTATCACCGATATCATCTATCTGTACCCTAGAGAACATCTGCCTGATTACTACCTCAAGATGTTTGTCAGACACGTGTCTACCCTGCAACGCAAATACTTTGCTGATTTCGGTGAGAATGTAGCGCTGAGTTTCTTCGACGCCTCTTAGAGCCATTAGCTCATGTAGATTTAGAGAACCTGTAGTAAGGCGACCTCCCTGCTCAACTCGTCCTCCATCCTCAACAACAAGTTGCTTGAAGCCCGGTACTTCGTAGCGAGCACTTTGGCTATCGGATGGTGTTAGCAAGATAGCCGTCTTGGTCACTTCTACGACTCCGCCCTCTGGAGCGATTAGCGGATCATCACCCTTGCCTTTGCTAGCAAGAACATCACCTTTAGCGACTTGTGTACCGCTCGCGACTTCTGCTTTGCGGCCTTCTAGCTCTAGTTCTACTGCTTTGGCGTCATCAGATGTAACTTGAACCACGTAATGGTTATTGTCTTCCCAGATTCTTACAGCACCCGCTATTTCAGAAACAAATGCCACACCTTTTGGTGCACGAGCTTCGAATAGCTCTGTAACACGGTTTAGGCCTGAGCTGGTTTCGTCTGATATAGAGGCGACACCACCTGTGTGTTTGGAGTCAAGTGAGAGCTGTGTTCCCGGCTCACCGATACTTTGGGCAGCAATAACACCAATTGGGTGGCTAGACACTACAAGTGTACTGTTAGCTGGATCAATGCCATATGACTTAACAGGTATACCGTCGAGGTTTGGAGCAGTAAGTACGCTCATTATCTTGACCTCTTCTATAGATTCATCTTCGTGGATTGCTTCTGCAATTTCTGCAGTGATGAGGTCACCACGCTTAAGCACAGTCTTGCCGTCCATCTTGAACGTATCGGCTGCGTAGCGGCCTTCTAGTCTGCTACCGAACGTCACACCGACGTCTTGAGCATCTGATCTGAGCATAGTAAAGCCGGGATCAGAGTCATCTTCGTCGATTGTGAATACATCTTGTGAGACGTCCACTAGTTTTCGTGTCAGGTAGCCAGAGTCGGCTGTACGCAAGGCAATATCCACAAGTGTTTTACGTGCACCACGAGTCGAGATGAAATATTCTAGTGTTGGTAGACCATTGAGGTAGTTCCCGTTAACTGGAAGCTCCATCGCACGGCCAGTGGTGTCAGCAAGAACTCCGATGCTAGCCGCGACTTGCCGTACCTGGCCAGCATTACCACGTGCTCCTGATACTACCGCTATAGACATAGCGGTATCTGCAGCTGTGTACTGGTCATTAACTAGTTCTTGAACTTCGTTGTTAACCTTGAACCAGTTGTCAATAGTTAGTCGGTATCTCTCTTCATCGGTGATGAAACCTTGTTCGAATTGCTCGGCGATCTTGGCTGACTTTTGCTCACCGTCATCTAGAACGCTGTCTACGCCCTCGATCTCAGGTAGGTCACCCATACCCATAGACAGGCCTGACTGTGTTGCATATTCGAATGCCAAGTCCTTCAGATCATCTGCGATCCGACCAGTTTCTTCTGAGCCATATGCTTCGTAGACCATGGACATGACGTTTTGAATCTTTTTCTTTGTCATGGGTTCGCCTTGGTAGCTGAAGTCATCTGGGAATAGATCGTTGAAGATTAGTTTACCGAGAGTTGTCTGACGCACTTCACCCTTGTACATGACATTGATAGGAGTCTGAAGTTTGATCAGGTCATTCTCGTAGGCATGTTGAGCTTCGTCGGTTGAAGCAAAAGCGCGTAGTGTTTTGTCTGCAGCAATTTTGTCATAGGTTAGGTAGTAGCAGCCTAACACGATGTCTTGTTCAAGGTGAAGAATCGGAGAGCCGTCTGCAGGGTGGAGCAAGTTCTTAGTAGCTACCATCAGCTCTTTAGCCTCTGCCTGAGCCTCTTTGGATAGTGGCAAGTGAACTGCCATCTGGTCGCCATCAAAGTCGGCGTTAAATCCTTTACAGACTAGTGGGTGCAGCTGAATAGCCTTACCTTCGATCAGACGTGGCTTAAAGGCCTGAACCGATAGACGGTGGAGACTAGGTGCTCGGTTGAGAAGCACATATTTGCCTTCGATTACTTTATCGAGTGTATCCCATACAACTGTTTCGCCTGACTCGATCATGCGTGTAGCACTACGGATATTGTGAGCTTCCTCGTTTTCGATCAGATCACCAATCACAAATGGCTTGAAAAGCTCTAGCGCCATCATCTTTGGTAAACCACATTCATCCATTTTGAGTGTTGGTCCAGCAATAATTACTGATCGCCCAGAGTAGTCAACTCGTTTTCCGAGGAGGTTCTGTCTGAAACGGCCTTGTTTACCTTTTAGCATGTCGGCTAGGCTCTTTAGCTTGCGGCGCTGGCCGTTACTGCTAACTGCGCGACCGCTTCGAGAGCTGCTGTTATCAATCAGCGAATCAACAGCTTCTTGCAGCATTCTCTTTTCGTTTCGTCTAATTACCTCTGGAGCGTTCAGGTCGTTGAGCTTCTTCAGGCGATTGTTCCTGTTAATCACCCGGCGATATAGGTCATTTAGGTCGCTTGTAGCAAAACGTCCACCTGTTAGTTGAACCATTGGGCGTAGGTCTGGTGGGATGACAGGGATGACAGTTAGCACCATGTCTTTTGGCTCTATGCCTGACTTTTTCATGTTCTCTAGTGTTCTGAGTCTCTTGAGAGTCTTTTTCTTGCGCTGGCCCTTGGTCTCGGCAGCTTCTTTGACCAACTCTTCTATCAGCTCGTCCATATCGATGGATTCGAGCATTAGTTTGATCGCATCGGCGCCCATTTCTACTTCTATAAGGTCCTGGAACTCGTCAGGTAGGTTGCGGTAATCAGTTTCAGTGATTAGTGCATGTAGGTTGAGCATTTTTAGCTGCTCGCCCTTTAGTTCATACTCTTCGTTCAGTTCATCGATTTCTTTTGTTTGAGCTTCGGCCAGTGCCTTGACATCGGCATCTTCCTCTTTAGCAAGATTCTCGTAACGAGCTTTGACTGCGGCCTGAGCAGCTGCTTGCTCTGCTTCGAGATCAGCCAGCATCTTGTCCCGCGCTTCAGCATCTACACTAAGGATTAGATAAGCCGCAAAGTATGCAATACGCTCTAGATTCTTAACAGTCATGTTGGTTATCTGACCAATCGGACTTGGTGTGCCCCTTAGGAACCAGATGTGAGTTGTAGGCGCAGCTAGAGTGATGTGCCCCATGCGCTCACGCCTGACGATAGATTTTGTGACCATTTCGCCTTTTTTATCAACTGCAGCTTCCCGCGACCTAATACCTTTGAACTTAGAGTCATGTGGGTTGATGTCTTTAGTTGGGCCAAATATCTTTTCACAGAATAGACCATCTTTTTCAGGCTTTTGAGTGCGGTAGTTGATGGTTTCTGGTCGTGTTACCTCACCGTGTGACCAGTCCATTACGTCTGAAGCGCTAGCAACAGCGAGACGGACTGCGTCAAAGTCTGAGAAGCTTGTTCCTTGTGTTACGTTCCTCATGTTACGCCTCCTCGCTTTCAGTGCTTGCTTTTTCAACCTGATCATCGGCGTCTTCTGCATTATCTGCTTCGACATCTGCCTGGTCCTCGTCAGAGAATTCGTCTGCTACAGCGTCTTCAAGTGCGCTGGTGTCACCTGCATTATCATCAGCAGGCACGTCAACTGTCGGCGCGTCTGATGACTCGTCCTTGATCTGCTGCTCTAGCAGCTCCTCTGCATCAACCTCTGTGTTCGTCTCTGTGTTTATGAGATCTACCTTTAGGCTGAGACCCTGAAGCTCTTTAACGAGTACGTTAAAGCTCTCTGGTACTTTAGGGCCAACGATATCGGTCTGTTTGATGATTGATTCGTAGGCTTTTGCTCTACCAAATACGTCGTCTGATTTAAGAGTTAGCATTTCTTGCAGGCTGCTTGCTGCACCGTAAGCTTCTAGTGCCCAGACTTCCATCTCGCCAAATCGCTGTCCACCGTTTTGAGCTTTACCACCTAGCGGCTGCTGGGTAACCATTGTGTAAGGCCCAGTAGAACGTGCGTGAATTTTGTCGTTGATCATGTGGTTCAGCTTGTAGATGTACATCAGACCGACTGTTGTGCGTTCTTTTAGTGGCTCGCCCGTACGACCATCGAAAAGCTGCTGCTTGCCGTCTTCTGGTAGGCCGGCTTCTGCTAGTAGCTCAGACACCTTGTTGTTTGCTACACCGTCAAATGCTGGTGAACTAACCTTGATGCCTAGCTCCTTGGCTGCCATGCCTAGGTGGGCTTCAAACAGCTGGCCTATGTTCATACGTGATGGAACGCCTAGAGGGTTTAGTAAGATATCTACAGGTGTACCGTTTTCTGTGAATGGCATGTCAGCTTCAGGCAGTACACGAGCTATAACTCCTTTGTTACCATGACGCCCTGCAAGCTTGTCGCCAATCTGAATCTTGCGAGTTTGAGCAACGAAGACTTGTACTTGTCTGAGCACGCCAGCCTTTAGCTCATGCCCCTGTTCTTTACTAAACGTCCTGATCTCGATGACTTTTCCGCTCTTACCGGTAGGCATGCGCCTAGATCCATCGCGGACATCTTTTGCTTTTTCGCCAAAGATTGCTCGCAGCAGGCGCTCTTCGCTGGAGAGCTCTTGCTCGCCTTTTGGTACGATTTTTCCGACCAGGATATCTCCTGGCTCTACTTCTGCACCTATGCGAACAATGCCTTCTTCGTCCAAGTGACGTAGTGCCTCTTCTGAGACATTTGGTATGTCCCTAGTGATCACTTCCGGGCCCAGTTTAGTTTCGCGCACTTCAACCATGTAGTCAGTGATAGTGACACTGGTGAATTGGTCCTCTTTGACCAAACGATCACTAATGATGATGGCGTCTTCAAAGTTATAACCACTCCACGGCATAAGAGCGACTAGAGCGTCTCGTCCAAGAGCAAGTTCGCCGCCCTGCATTGATGTGCCCTCTATCAGAATATCGCCTGCTTTGACCTTTTGGCCTGTGCTGACAACTACGCGTTGGTTAATAGCTGTGCTGTCATTGCTGCGGATAAAGTGTTCTGGCTTGTAGGTGCTCTTTGTTTTAGCGTATGAAACAACTACTTCTTCTGCGGTTGCTTTAGTGACTGTACCTGAGCCTTCTGCGTAAATTACTTGGCCAGAGTTCTTGGCAACAACCTCTTCGAGACCTGTTCCCACTACTGGTGATTCTGGGTTTATCAGGGGTACAGCCTGTCTGGCTTGGTTTGAGCCCACGAGGCTCCTGAGAACATAGTCCTTTTCAATGAATGGGATTAGCCCGGCGCTTGATCCAATGATCTGTTTGCGAGAAGCGTCCAGGTGTGTTGTATCTTCACGGTCATACTCACCGGCAACTGTAGCTTTTCGGCCTCTAATGCGCTCGTCAGTAATGAACCCATCCTTGTCATATTGCGTGTCTGATCCAGCAATACATGCTGATAGCTCACCGTCAGCATCTAGATATACAACTTCGTCTGTAACTCTGGCTTTTATTGGCCAGGTGATTTGCTCTTTGACGGTTGCTAGTTTCTTAGACTCGGCAGCAGTGATTTTCTTGCCGGCTTTGACAATAACTTTGCCAGCAGCGTCTTCGAGATCGACAAGTGCTACTTCGCCTACGGCATCTTTAGCTGTAACGTTTGATTTGACGCGGTAATACGGAGTCTCAATAAATCCATAGTCATTGATACGAGCATGCATTGCCATGTTAAGTACTAGTCCGATATTAGGTCCTTCTGGAGTCTCTACCGGACAGATACGGCCATAGTGCGTCTGATGAGCGTCACGTACTTCGAAACCAGCGCGCTCACGACTGAGCCCACCTGGGCCCATTGAGCTTAGACGACGTTTGTGGGCTAGCTCTGATAGTGGGTTTACCTGATCCATGAACTGACTTAGCTGAGAGCTGGCAAAGAATTCACGCACTGCTGCAACAACCGGCCTGGCGTTGACGAGCTGGCCTGGTGTTACAGTCTCTATTTCGGACATTGACATGCGGTCTTTAGTGTTTCTTTCCATTCTGAGTAGACCAATTCTGAATTGGCGCTGTACAAGCTCGCCGACGAGTTTTACGCGCCTGTTGCTTAGTGAGTCGATGTCATCTGCAGCTTCCTGAGTGTTATTGAGCCTGATTACTTCAGCAACGATAGCTTTTATGTCGTCTAGGCGCAGGACACGGTTCTCGGCAGTATTTGGTACATCTAGGTCTAGTCTGTTGTTTACCTTGTAGCGTCCAACACGCGAGAAATCAAACCTCTTTGTCGAAAAGAACATGTCTTCGAGAAGTGTCCGAGCGTTCTCTAGAGTTGCAAGATCACCAGGTCGTAGACGCCTGTAGACCTCAATAAGCGATTCGTTAGCTCCGCGAGCTGTGTCTTTTTCTAGGGTCATGTCAATGTAGTTCTCTTGACCCTGATCAACGTGCTTGAATGCCTCTTTCATGTCAGCATCGCTCATGCCTAGGGCGCGTAGGAATGTTGTTATCGCAACTTTACGCCTGCGATCAATTTTTACGAATATAGCACCTTTTTTGCTTGTCTCAATCTCTAGCCATGCACCACGTCCAGGAACAACTTTTGCACCGTAGTAGTTCTTAGCACCTTCACGGTTAGCGGTAAAGAATACGCCTGCACTCCTAGCTAGCTGGCTAACAACAACTCGTTCTGATCCGTTGACGATAAATGTACCCCGGCTAGTCATCCAGGGATAGTCACCCATGTAGATTTCTTGTTCTTTAACTTCACCTGTGACTTTATTTGTAAGTTCTACCTTCCCCTTTAGGGTTACCTCATAACTGGCATTGTTTCGGCGCGCTTCTTGCTCAGTTATCTTTGGGTCTTCGAATCTGTAGTCTTTGAATCTCAGGCTTAGTTTTTCGCCAGTATAGTCATCGATTGGACTCACTTCTGCGAGTAACTCACCTAGACCCTCCTGCACGAACCATTGAAAAGACTGATTCTGATGCTGAACTAGGTCGTCTAGAGCAATATCAGTCGATGGCTTGAAGCTTTGTCTTGTGTTAGTTGATTTTGTAGTCTTTGGTGCAGACGTTTTAGACATAAAGAGTGAGCTCCCTTGGTGCTGATTTAATAATTACAAGTTTGTTTTTAGTGATTTATATCTTTGGCGCCGAAGTTCACTAGTCACATTATTGGACCTATTTTCAAGCAACAGGAAACCGGGACTTACTACTTCTTGAATACAATTCTCCATTATAGACCGATATAAATCAACTATAATCGTTGTAAAATAATCTATGAAATTATCGTGTTGTGACTATATCGTCTACTATGCCGTACTTTTTGGCTTGTTCTGCTGTGAGGAAGTTATCTCTGTCCCAGTCTTCGTTGATTTGCTTTACTGTCTTGCCGGTATGCTTTGCCATAATCTCTGCCAGCTTGTTTTTAATGCGCAGTCCTTCTTCGATACTAATCTGCATGTCAGTTACTTTACCTTCCGTTCCAGCAGACGGCTGGTGGATCATGACTGTTGAGTTCGGAAGAGCATGCCTCTTGCCCTTTGTCCCTGCAGCCAGTAAGACTGAACCCATACTCATTGATGTGCCAATCCCATATGTATGGACATCTGGTTTTATAAACTGAATAGTGTCATATATAGCGAGCCCTGCGTAGACCACTCCGCCAGGAGAGTTGATATATAGATGTATGTCTGCATCTGGATCTTGCTGTTCTAGAAACAAAAGCTGGGCTACTACAAGGTTTGCGTTGTGCATATTGATCTGACCAGTTATAAATATAATTCTGTCTTTTAAGAGTCTGGAGTATATGTCATATGAGCGCTCGACACGGCCGTCGCTCTCTACTACCATCGGCACTAAGGTCGAATCTGTAATCTGAGTCATGTTTTCTTCGTTCATAAACAAATTGTAGCATAGGAGTTAGCACTCCAGCAACCCGACTGCTAATTACAGTAGTCGTCATGCTGAAGCTTTAGGCTGCACATATATGCAATATTCGACGCTTCGTAGGCCATCCTGCCAAACAGCCTCGCACCTCTATATGTAAGATAGCTAAATACGGGATACGACGCCTCAACGCTTTGCTCAGTGATGACGGTTTCTACAAAGCTATAGCCTGAGTACAAGCTGCCTCTAGCCATGCCAAAAGCTAATACGCCCCCAATCGCCGTACCTGCAAGAGCTGGGATTAGCGAGTTTACAACTTCTTGTCTATGCATAATTCGGTTGTCGTGAAGCTCCCACTGCGTCTCTTCCATCTTGTTAAACATGCTGCGAGTAAGTCTGTTCCTGCCAGGCTTTCTGTCTACCTTGAACATGCCTTTCATCTGTCAGGCCTACTCCAAATTTGGTGTTTACGCACCACCTCATTACGCACCACTACATGTGACTCGCATGACTTTGCCAGGCCCAAGTCCAGGTATACAAAAGTTGTCAATAGGCCGACCTCTACTGGATGTACACTTCCTGCTTCCCACATATATCCCCCCAGATTGATTGCAAGACGAGTCACATACATGCCAGCAATTGCTTTGGCACCTATGCTCATGGCTTCAATACCTGCACGATTACGCAGCCAATCAGGGTCTGTGGTTGAAGCAACTTTTTCTAGTCTTTTTGCTTTACGTTTGTCCACCCCTTTCCAAATCTGGGTGGGTTGCATCATTATTTCAAGATTAGTTCTTTGAGTTTATCTAGAGTACGGCCTGTTAGGAGTCTGGCGGCTATGTCTCTACGAGCATCAGGCTTGGCGAGCTCCATCTGCATCTGTGGGTCTGAGGCATACTGCGCTTTGTATTGTTCCATTGCCTGAGTAATCTCGTCATCTGTCACCTCGACTCCTTCAGCTTTGGCTACTTCTGAGAGGACAATGCCGCCGCGGACGCGCTTTTCGGCTGTTTCTTTCATCTGCTCACCATGCGATTCAGGTGTTAAGCTCTCTGATTCTAGCCACGCTTCGTACGTTGTGCCCTGGTACTGAAGGTTGCGCTGATGTTCCTCCAGAATTGCCTGGGTCTGCATATCGATCATCTTGTCTGGGATATCCATAGTAGAGCCCTCGGCTATTTCATTGACAATCTCTGTCTCGAGCGCCATTTCGGCCTTATGAACCTTATCCTCTTCTACCTTTGTTCTGATATCTGCTAGCAGTTCTTGTGCGTCTTTGTAGGGGCCTACTTGCTTTGCAAGCCCATCATTTATCTCGGGGATGATGACTTCTTGCACCTTTTTAACTGTTACTTTGAACGTGACCTTGGCACCTGCGAGCTTTTCTGCCTGGTAGTCTTTCGGGAACGTAACATCAAACTTTTTTTCGTCACCTGTCTTTACACCGACTAACTCATCTTCGAATCCAGGGATGAATGTATTGCTCCCCAGTGCTAGGGGGTAGTCTTCGCCGCTAGCGCCATCTACTTCTTTGCCGTCTTTGTCAGTTCCAGAGAAATCAATCCAGACCTGATCGTCAAGTTTTGCTGCACGGTCCACCTCTTTGCGCTCACTCATGTCGAACTGGATTCGTTTTTGTACGTTTTCGACCTCTTCGTCAGTGACATCTACTTTTGGTTTTGCTTTCGTGATTTTCTTTTTGTAGTCCATGAGCTTTACATTAGCTACAAACTCGGCTTTGATTTCAATCTCAAGTTCACTGTATGGCACAAATTTTGTCACTGTGACGTCCGGCTGAATGGCTGTTAGTATTTTTTTCTGCTCTAGCGCCATACCTGCTTGAACCGGGACTACGTCATTTAGCACAGCTGCTGATAGCTCGTTGGGGTCTACTTGCTGCTCAACAACTTTTGCAGGAGCCTTGCCTTTGCGAAAGCCCTGGGCTTTGACGCTTTTACCGAATTGCTTCAGGGCTTTGGCTTTAGACTTTTCTATTTCTTTTGCATCAACAACGACTAGCAGGGTTGTTGATGTATCTGTAGTTTCTTTAGTGGTGACTTTCATGGGACTAGACTCTATCAGAGATACGTCACTATTACTAGCGTAGGGCTTGCGCGATTTTGTCTAGATCCATCGTGAACGTTTCACCTGTCTTTAGATCTTTCAGCTGGTACTGACCACTCTTGACTTCGTTTTCCCCGCAGATGAGGGCATAGCGAATTTTTCGCTTGTCAGCCGACTCTAGGCATTTAGATAGTTTTCGATACGTACTATCTACGGCAACATTTATCCTGGGGCCTTGCCTAAGCTTTCTGATGGCTGCTTGTGCAGCCTCAAGTGACCCTTCTAGCACGACGAAGTAAATATCTGTTTCGTTCCAAAGTTCCGGCAAGGTGCCCTGCGACTGCATGAAATCAATTGCGGTTACATCGCCCATCCCAAACCCAGCTGTAGGTAACGGTTCTGCCCCCATGGCTCCTACAAGCCCATCGTACTCTCCGCCGCCGAGCATGGCACGGTTATTCTCCAGATCTTCGTTAAAAACCTCGAATACGAAACCTGTGTAGTAGTCAAACCCCCTCATGATTAAGGGATCATATACGACCGATTCCATCATATTATCGCTGCATGAGTCTAGTAGCTGTCGTAGCTCGGCCGCTTCATCTGTATTCCTGAGCTCTTCTGGTAGCTCGTCGTAGCTTGTGGCAGCCAAGAATTCATTAATGAGAGATTTCATAGCAGCGTCACCATCTACAAGTTCATTAAACTTCTGATCATACTCCTCAATAGGCATCTTTGCTTTTTTATCTATCAGCTGCATGAGAGCACTTGCCTCAGGCTCACAAAGTCTAAGCAACTCACATAGTTTATTAACTAGCTTGCGGCTGTTAATCCTGATCGTATACATGCCAGTCTCAGCACCTAAGCCCACAACGATGTCATTTGCAATCTGTAGTAGCTCAAACACTGCCTGTAGTCCGTCTTGGCCAAAGATGTCGACATTCAGCTGCCAGTGCTCGCGTAGGCGGCCCTTTTGTGGGCGCTCATAGCGCCACAGATTTGGAATGCTATACCAGCGTGCTGGGTACTGGAGCTCTTGCCGTCTCGCTGCAACCATACGACTGACAGTCGGTGTCATTTCTGGTCTGACGACAAGGTCTCGTCCAGATTTGTCCGTTAACGCATAGAGCTCGTCCTTGATCATGTCCGGGTTTGCACCATTTTTCATCTGGTAGAGCTCTAATGGCTCAAGCATAGGCGCGTCTACTTCTTCGTAGCCATATCTTTCGCAGACACTGCGCCATATGTTAAAAACGTATTTCTGTAGGCGCTTATCCTCTGGGTAGAAATCCCTCGTGCCTTTGTAGTTTTGTACTTTTACTTTAGCCATTTTGTTTACCTGTCTCTATTCTAGCAGCTTTAGCTATAGCATTTAGCTCAAAGGCCTGTTCTTTAGTTATCGGAACAACATCTGGCGGCATAAGCCCTAGATCTGCTGTCCTGGGATTGTAGTCTGGGGAGCTTGGATCGGTCCTACGATCGAATGTGTATGTGTTAGGCTCCCTAAAACAAACACCGATGACCGGTGGACCAACCATTGCGGCTTCTTCTTTAATTGTTTCGTACGTAATATTCATGTCTAATTTCCTTCAAAAGTTTCTTACATTATTTTCTTAATTACAGAACAAAAAAGCCGGGGGTGCCCCGGCTTAAGGATTAAGACAATAAAAATCTACACCCTAACCTCGGGAAACCTCCGGTTTGATATGTAGATGTAGTTTACTCATTAGACATACCATAACTTATATAGGACGTTTCGTCAATGCTCATGTTTTTTCTATAGCGACTTTTGGTGTACTGTTTAGCCAAGATGCGATCATCAAATGTAGTGCCTACTCTAGCTTTACCGGCACAAGGCCTCCTAGCGAGTTGTAGATGCAAATAAGTGCCAACGAGAGAAATCGAACTCGTAGAAAGCTGATCGATGGCTTACATGCAGATGCCCCCGCTGAATTCCTAGCAGCAACCGGTGACTACTATCTACCTCATAAGTCTTATGACGAGGAATACAACCGTGCACTTCGTCTGATAATGCTGCTTGGTCAGAAGCAACCTGAACACATGAGAAACTCAAGTTCGGCACTCGCGCAGCTAGCACTTTGCTATTCGAATATTCCGAGCCATCGATCGGCAACAAAGGATTTTCATTCTTGCATGAGTGCAGAGCCGATGTTCTTGAAGGCGCTAAACAATGCCCTAGATCCAAATGAAGCTTGCCAAGATGTATCCTTCATACTGGATGAAGACGAAAGAGCAGTAGGACTGCAAAAAGCAAGAATTTATGGAGAATCTTCCGTACTAACATTACCAGCATCTGGGTTACCGGTGCTGATGCTCGCTCGCTTCAATCAGCATTACATGACTCTTACCTCAGAAACTGCCCACACTGGAGCTACTAAAACTCGCCTCGGTAGAAGCGTGCTCAAATGCGTACGACCTACAACATTCCGGATGCCGTTTTTTGTGCGTGATTTAATCTCACAAAGAGATTGTTTTAGTGAAGTTATAGGTAAAAACCTGACAAACTTGCGTGGAGCAGATACAGCGCTTGTGATGGAGCAGATAGCTACAATTGCGAAACAAGCAGATGTCACTATGTAACCAGTGTTGTATGTGCTAATATATTCGGGCAATTTCATGCGCGAGTGGTGGAATTGGTAGACACGCTAGTCTTAGGAACTAGTGCCGCAAGGCGTGAAGGTTCAAGTCCTTTCTCGCGCACCAAAACGTGAAGACCCATTTGGGTCTTTTTGTTTTGGTATGTGAGATGGACTTGAGCCAAACCCTAGGCGTGAAGGTGAGGACTGCCTGTGGCAGTCAGCAAGGAAACTTTCTGGATGAAACTTGTTTAACGCCATGAAATTACGGGGTCGCGAGACGTGACCAAGTCCCTACTCGCGCACCATATATAAACTAACCAGGAGGCTGGTTTTTAGTTTGTGAAGATGTAGGCTAGGGTCGCAACTGCCGAAGTGAGAATGACGCCCCATACTGTGTCGATCATAACCATTTTCCACGACCAACCCTTAAGCACCGCCATATTAGTAAATTCGTACGTTCCGTATGCAAAAAGCCCTAGTAACCCACCATAGAAAGCAACCTCCGCACTCGTATCACCAAGTAGCTGGCTGAGGTACACAACCATAGAAACATACCCAACGTAGAAAACAATTGCTGCGGGAAAGTTGGGCGTGTCTCTAGAAATACCCTTAGCAGTGCTTTCAAGAGTCGGTCTTATAACATATTTGATCACCGGGCCATCAATAACAGCCATCACGATCATCCCAATAAGAACTGATAACATAAATTCCATACCTGCATTATACGACATCTAAAGTGTCCCTGTTACTATGTATTCAATGATCATCGAAATAAGCAAGAAGCTAATGTCAGCGGCTCAAGCAGTAGAGTCAGCAGTCTATGAATACAGTAGATCACTTGATACACCCTGGGGCACTAAAATTGAGATACTTCGGCTAGTAAACCCTCAGGTTACTTTCGTAAAGGCAACCTGGAGACAAATAGGACAAGAACCCAACGATGACTTTGCTGTATTTGACATGGCCAACTCTCTTAGCTGGGATACACGCAAGGATCAGTCTCTCGAACCATGGGTCTGCCACGCCCTAGCGCTCGCTCTCAAATCAGTGAATGATGCAATCTAGACTCGTCTATACACCAACACGTTTGCTGCCGCGTATTTTTTAGTAGACACTAAATCCCATTCTTTAGCATCAAATCTGGGTCGAAAATGATCAGGAATGCTCAGAACCAACAAGCCGCCACTCAACACTCTTTCCGCCAAGCTGTACAGGTGAAGTGGGTTGATATCATCATATGGCGGATCTAGCAGTACGAGATCATACATATCATCTGTGTTTTTCGCCCATGTAGAGCTGTTCGCACGGATGGCCTGAATCTTGTCCTCGAGCTGAAGAGACTCTATGTTCTCTGTTAGTGCGCGGTAAGCTCGTTTGTCCACATCAATAGCCACAGCGCTCGAAGCACCCCTACTGATAGCCTCAATCGACAAAGCCCCGCTGCCTGCAAATGCATCAAGCACGCTCAAGCCCTCTATATCACCCAGCATGTTGAATAGCGCCCCACGGGCCTTTTCGCTCATAGGATGTGTCCTATGACCTCTTGGTGCTCGTATAAGCCTACTTTTAAGCCAGCCAGCTATGATTCTCATACCTCCAGTATACCAATCAAGTACTACACAAAAGTCATCTTGTGCTAGGAAAGTAGCGATATTTAACGACCGTCTAGGAAATAGGTGGTTCTACTTTTGTTGTGATTGTGGTTTTGATTCTTTGAGGGCTGAGTACCAGGCGAGGGTGACACATTTGATAATAGTTGGTGCTAGAACCTCTCGGACATCGCGAGCGAGTTTTGTAGTCCAACCGCGCTCATAAAAACGAGTGTACATGTCAAGTTCTGCAACTTGCTCCGCATAGCGCTTGAACACTTCCTCGATACCGTGGTGATCTAGTAGCTTCAGATCATATTCAGTTGGTGCGGCATGCTTGAACCTGAGGGGTTTTATTATGCCTGCAAAACCAAGCTCGAACAGACCATGAGTCATAAAGAGTCCTTTAGCTCCCCAGAAATCCCAGTTCTTACGAGCTGTATCATATACACCCTCGCCCTTTATCATCATGCGCTCAGAGGGCTTGGTGCGGTCGCTTGGTTTGTAGCCAGCTATTTCTTCGTACTCCTCCTCATATGGATGGTGATGAGCGGGAGTGAGTCCATCTGTCAGCACATGTGACAGCCAAGCTGCTTCGTATGCCGCTCTGTCCATATCTTGTTTTGAAAGGGCCTCTACTAGACCACTGTAGTGATCCCGGAGATGCTGCAGTAGGTCTGTAGCATCTGGGTTATCTGGATAGTAAAAATGATGAGGCTCGTCTTGGCCTGGGCTCTTTTGTTTGAGCCCATCTGGCCCATTACGGCCTTCGAAGTGCTGCACGAGTTTTACTGAGGGGAAACGACTAGTGTCGGAGTCGTCTAGCTCGTTGAGTCGTTTCCAGGCTATGCGGTTGATTTTCTGATGAGCACCGAATATTTCACCTGATTGGTTTGTTAGTAGCCAGCCAGAATACATTTACTTACGACCTACTTTCATTGAACGTTTAGTTTAGATTGGTTACTTTTTGCAAGCGCTCTACTTGAGCTTGAAGCAGATCGTATTCTACCAGCTGAGTATCTGACTCTATAAACGACTTTACTGCTGCAGATACATCTGCGACTAGTGCTTGGTCTGTGATGTTAGCCAAAGACAGATCGAGTGCGCCACTTTGGCGAGTACCATAGATTGCTCCTGGTCCACGTATTTCAAGATCCAGTTCACTGAGCTTGAATCCGTCTGACATAGTTTCTATCGCCCTCAGCCTACGACTAGGAGGGTTATTACTAGATTGTGACAGGTAGCAGTAGCCCTGAGAATTACTACGACCTATTCTGCCTCTCAACTGATGGAGCTGAGC
>JBCCHY010000002.1:0-50682 GCA_039028495.1 Patescibacteria group bacterium | reverse complement strand
TTTAGAGTTTTTCAAAGTGCTAGTAGCTACAGAAGTAGGTGTTTTGGGCACGACTAGAAGCAAAAAAGGGGAATATATTTGGCGAGTGGGAGTCGACGCTCATTTAACGGTTGTAGCTTCATGGGGGTCGATATGAGCAAGGTACTCCTTCGTGGGTGCACCTTTATAAACTGCAAATTCCAACTGGTCAGCCTTATGGATATGGATATCAAAGACACGCATTTCACTAACTGCTTGTTTAACGATGTCAAATTCGATGATAGCCGCCTCACCAAAGCTAACTACTTCGACCAATGCACGTTCGAAACAATTAGCCTTACTCGTGTTTCAGTCAAACCTAGCTTAGATCTGAGTGACTGCCAAATATCTGATATAGACGGATTCAAGTACATGCGCAACTTCATACTCAGTCAACATCAGTTAATCACACTCTCTCAAGAGCTGGCTGCAAGCTACGGCATAAAAATCAAGAATTGAAAATTACAACGTTTTAGTCTAGAATTTATAGGTTACGCACTGAGGTCAAAGTAGTAGCTTCAACTAAACTACTTTGCCATTAGTTAACAACTTACCGACTACCAAAGAGTAGTCACCCTAGTAGCTATTCTGGGCCAAGGGTTATTTGCTATAAGCCGACCGCAGATTCGAAGGTGTACATGTAGGTACTCTGGAGTAATTCTGGCTGCAGGCTTAGAGCAGATAACCACTCTCATGAATAGATACGGAATCCGGAGAAATTATGTCAGATAGCAATCCAATAACAGCGACCCTCAAAATGAGAATAAAAGGTGGCCAAGCAAGTGCCGCGCCACCGGTGGGTAGCACCCTCGGTCAATACGGTGTCAACATGATGGATTTCATCAATCCTTTTAACGATGAGACCAAGGATCGCATGGGCGAGGACCTAACCGTACACATCTTCATCCATGAAGACCGCAGTATGACCTGGAGGATTGTTGGTGCAGCTACTGACGAGCTGATCCGTGCAGCCCTAGGTGTCAAAAAGGGCAGTGGTGAGCCCAACAAAGAAAAGCTAGACAAAAAACTCACTCAAGCACAACTAACCGAAATTGCAGAGAAAAAAGCTATTGATATGAACACCGACAGAATAGAATCACTAAAAAGGATGGTCGCTGGTACAGCCCGCAGTATGGGTGTAGAAATAGCTGACTAGACGGAGAGCCTAAAGAGAATGAGTAGAGCCAGAGAGATAAACAGAGGTGAATCAGCAGATCAGCGTAAGCAAGAGATCATGGACCGCCTAGAGTCCCTGCACGGAAAAGGCAAGGACGACATACTATCTATCTGGCACGAACTCGTTGCCAAAGAGGCAGAACTAATCTACGAGCTAAAGGCAGAGAATCAGATCCTGCAAACCATCATGGGCGCTCACAGCTTGAGTCTCGCAGGTGCAGCAGTCGGCACAGATGACACTGCCATAGATGACCGATCTACCGACAACGATGAAGATGAATTGGCTGACGACGAAGTTGTCATAGAGCTTTAACTGCTACTGTTTTTGTAGTAAAATAGCATTACAAATAACATTTGTGGGAGGACACTGTCCGCACGCACCACATCTAAATACAAGGAAGAGAGACAAATATGGCTAAGAAAGCCGATCTACTAGCACGCGCTAAAGAAATGGGCCTAGACGTAAGCGTGAAGAACACTATCGCCCAGATAGAGGAGGCGATTGCTTCAGCAGGCACCAAGGCTGCACCCGCAGACGAACAAACCGCCCCAGCTGAAGTCGAAGCAACCGGAGAAACATTTGCAAAAAGCGGTAAGCGTAGCAAAAAAGCCCTAGAGGAAGCAGAAGCGGATGCTGAAAAAGAAGCGCGCAAAGATAACGAAGCCGAAGAACCGGTCAAGAAAAAGAATCCTGCTCCTAAAACGCGCCCTCTCATAGAACGCCGCAGTAAAAAGTACCGAGACGCCCACAAAAAGATTGATAAATCAAAGGTCTACCCCGTCAGTGAAGCAGTCGATCTAGCAGTTCAAACCTCTACAACCACGTTTGACTCTTCTGTGGAACTACACGTCCGTCTCGACGTTGATCCTCGTCAAGCTGATCAGAATATCCGTGAAACACTTGTTCTACCAGCCGGCACAGGCAAGGACGTTCGTGTAGCTGTCTTTGGTGAAGATGACGATGTCAAAAAAGCCAGAGATGCTGGTGCCGATGTCGCTGGGAATGATGATTTTCTCCAGCAGCTTGATAAAGAAGATATTAACTTTGACGTCCTGATAGCTAGCCCTAAAGTCATGGCTAGACTCAGCAAATACGCACGCATTCTAGGACCAAAAGGTCTCATGCCAAGCCCAAAAAGCGGCACAGTTAACGCAGACGTGGCAAAAGCCGTATCTGAAGCAAAAGCAGGTAAGGTTGAGTACCGTGTCGACGAAGCCGGCATCATTCATCTCAGTGTTGGAAAAGTTAGCTTCGGCGCGGAGAAAATAGGTCAGAACCTAGACGCAGTTATTACGAGTATTAAGAATAACAAACCTTCAAGCGTCAAAGGCAACTTCGTAATCAGCGCTTACCTAACCACCAGCATGGGCCCCTCCATAAAAATAGCCCTATAAATCCACAACCCAAACAAGCCAGGTCAGCCAAGCCGCCTGGTGCAGATAGCTCACACATCTCTGAAATCTTGTCTCAGACTAATGATTTGCTATACTATGTATAGTGAAAAGCTCCGTAAAAAACGTACTCTGGATTTTACTCCCACTACTAGTGATCGGTGTTGGAGTGTTTACCGTTGTCCGAAGTTCTTCAGACTCTGACACTGCAGCCGTGTCTCAGCAGGAATCAATACTCATTGACTATGACGAGTACCGCGCCGATCTAACTAGCTTTGAAGACAAGCGAGTAGTCTATTTCTTCCATGCTCGCTGGTGCGGCACTTGCAGAGCTCTAGAAGGCAGCTTAACCCGTAACCAGGGCCAGATACCTTCAGACGTAGCATTTATTAAAGTCGACTATGATACAGAGGACGAGCTGAAAGAGAAGTATGGTGTGCGTCTGCAGCACACACTAGTACAGGTGCGCAACGACACCGATAATTCTATAGTCGGCAAATGGACCGGCCAACCGACTACCCAGGCCGTCCTCGACGATCTACAAGAGGTGTAGCCGCCGCACATTAGATGTGAACATCTCTTTGCCTAGCAAATCTTACGTCGCTGTGGAGAGCTGACCTCACCTCTGATACAATATAGACATAATGGATACACCACAGTCGCAACCTGTGGGTGGGGATACGTCAGTCATAGTCGATTCATCTCGTTTGGATGAGCTCGAATCCGCTATTGCCGAGCTACGAGCACAGTCAAAAACATTCGTGCCGGCCGCCAATGCTACTCCTCGGGGGCCAGCTCTGCAGATTGTTTTCTCTGGCAGCCAGCTGGAGCCAGGTTACTTTGGTAATTTATCTAGTACTAGCGACTTCTACATACCCGAGAACCTAACGTCAGGAGACCGCACAGAATACATCGCTTACATCGCTGGTCAGCTACGCGCGTATTACCAGATCAGTAGAGAGCTATATTCCACCGGGAAAGATCCAAGTGGGGCATTACGAGTCCTACCGGTCGGGCTATTGATGTCGCACGCTGAAGAACTAACTCAAGCGCTACCAAACGACACCGAACATGTCCTGATGCAGACACACCTCCAAAAACTTCCGCTACAATCACCCGAGATAGAACCAAGGTCCGTCCGCTTCTTAGGCACCGAGCCACGTAATGAATCCAGTCTCATCGAAACAGTTCTGTTTGGCATCTCTGATTTGCCCAGACACACACTACAAGCAGAAATTGCTCGCATGAAATACACCGAGAAGTCACTTGGTTTAGACGATGCCTTAAACACCTCCTGGCAAAAAGCCGTGCGTACTAACTGCAGATATGAAATCGAGGTAACCTGTGAGGTGAGTGATCTGCTAGATCTGTTATGTACAGGGCCCTTGAGCGTCCAGATGCAGACTCTGAGCCCCATGAGCGGCTATGATGTACCAAAAGAAATAGTCGATATAGATATGCACGATATATTTGAGGCGTCATATGATGCTGCCGTTTCAGTTCACAGTAAGCTACAGGCAGACTACGGTCTAGCTACCGCACAATATGCTTGTCTACTTGGGCATCGTGTCAGATTCACCATGAACACAAATGCACAGCAGATTAGCGAGCAGCTTAGAGACACCTGGATTTACCCCAAAATAACACCCCATATTGCCACTAGACATCCATCTTTGAATATAGCTTGAAAGATGATAAAATAACGCTAACGTAGCTAAAGACAGCGACTGGAGTAATCCTTGATTTGTCGCCGAGGCACCTCACTAGTGACAACTTTTAGGTGTAGTACATGCACGTTAGCGTGATTACCAAGATTTATTGGTAGGTCGATATCAACGTTTTAACCTATACATTTTAAGGAGTTATAGGATGGCATTAAGCCGAACCGATAAAGAACAGATCATCAAAGAGCTCGCTGAGCTATTTGAGTCATCAAAAATGACTGTTGTTGCCAACTACGAAGGTATGACAGTCGCACAGATGCAGGCATTTAGACGCAAAGCCGAAGAGACGGGTAGTACGATCAAAGTCGTCAAAAACCGTCTCGTAATCAAAGCGCTAGAGGGTGACGATAGGCTAAAAGACGTCGACAAAAGCCTGCTCAACAACATGCTTCTCTACGTCTTTAATGACCAGGATGAAGTAGCAGGACCACAAACGGTCAAATCATTTGTCAAAGAGGCAGAGGCACCACTAGAATTCATCGGTGGTATTACAGTCGAAGGCGAGTTCATGCCCGCTGAAGACGTCTCACGCCTGGCTGACCTACCAAGCAAGAGCGAGTTAATCGCTGGCGTAGTCAACATACTACAGTCACCAGCGAAAAACGTAGTCAGCGCCGTAAATGGCAAGCTACCAGCCGTGTTGCAAGCAATCGAAGCAAGTAAATCATAGGAGAATAAAGAATGGCAGATATTAAGAAACTGGCTGACTCACTAGTTGGCCTAACAGTACTAGAAGTAAACGAACTAAGCGAATACCTCAAAGAAGAGCACGGCATCGAACCTGCAGCAGCAGCTGTAGCAGTAGCTGGCCCAGCTGCTGGCGGTGACGCAGATGGTGGTGGCGAAGAAAAAAGCGAATTCAACGTCATGCTAAACGACGCTGGTGCGCAAAAAGTAGCAGTCATCAAAGCCGTTAAAGACATCACTGGCCTAGGCCTAGGTGAGGCTAAAGCAATCGTTGACGAAGCTCCAAAAGCAGTCAAAGAAGGCGTAGCCAAGGACGAGGCAGAGGAGATCAAGGCTAAGCTTGAAGAAGCGGGAGCTACCGTAGAGCTAGCGTAGCTAACTCTTACTCCTTAGGAAGGGAGGATTTCCCTTCCTAACGTGCGGAGCAGCAGTAGCTGCTCCGACTGTCCATCCCACATAGCAGAGAAAAAGTCTGGTCGAGTAAATCGCCAGACTTTTTTGATACTAATTTATGATTCATCTACCATTTTGTCGACCTGATAGAATAGGTAGATAAATTGGAGGATTTTATGAAAACTTATTTAGTACTAGCTTTTACGGCACCAGATGCGGCACCAAGCGAGGGCGGCAGCATGGATGATTGGAAGACTTGGATGGCTAAGAACGAAGACTCTCTAGTAGATATGGGATCACCTCTGGCAAATGGTGTTGAAGGCACACCAAGTGGTGGCTACAGCGAGATTAAGCCAGACATGTGGCCAGCACAAGGGTACATGATGATCCAAGCAACAGATATGGCAGCCGCACAGGCGATCATGGCTGATAGCCCACTAGGTGCCGATATGCCACTACGCATATTCGAAAAAGCGGAAATGCCTGACATGGCTTAAAAGCCTAGCCAGCTACATCTAGTAGAACTACATCGTCAACCGAGCAAAACTCCGGGCCTAGAGGTGCAGCATTTCTCACAACCGCGACATGCTGCTCTGCTGAGAGCGCCCCGATAATCCCTGTAACACTTATACTGTACTCGATGCATTCAGAAGGAACTGGAGAATACACTAGCTCTCCGCCAACAATGCTACCCACACGCACTAAATACTCATCATCTGTGTACTGTGTACGAGGGATATCCAGAGCTTGGCCTCTATCTAATACCTCTATAGTTTCCTCAACAGTCTGACGCCACTCCGGATCTTCTATGTCTAGCCCGCCTGAGCATGCTGACAAGATATAAGCTGAAACAAGCAACCCTGCACAAATTAAGTTTCGTCGTAGTGCATTCATACTTTTCATAATAAACATATGATAGTACCTTTTATACTTGGTGACAACTTGGTTGTATTTATGGGTTTGTAGCCAACTGCCATATGTTGTGCAAGCTAGCTCCTGCTTACACGCTGTTCTACTACTCGACACTTACGCTGTAGTGGACTTGTGGATAAGAATACCCTTGATGGTTGAGAAACCTTGTGCTATATGCTAACGTGAGAGCAGAACTAAGTGTGAGATACAGATAAAAACAAAAGTGTGTGGTTCGACACAGGGAATATGCGAGAAACAAAATGGCAGATGTACCAGAGAAACAGGTAAAGCGCCTACGATCACTCATAGCAGAGGCTGAGACCTCTTTGGCGGCAGCAAAAGAGTTGCTTGTGAGTTTAGTTGGGGATGACCCAAAGGCGGTAACCGTGGACAAAGAAGAGAACATAGGCAAGGTTATCGAAGGCGTCTTTGATGGCCAAAACATGGTCGGCAGCGACGGTAAAACATACCCAGTGCCTGCAAACTATGCGAGCAAATCAAAACTTGTTCAGGGAGACATCCTCAAGCTAACAATCGCCGATGACGGGGCATTCATGTACAAGCAGATCGGACCGATCCCACGGATACAGATTGTCGGCACACTGATCCAAGATGATGGGCATTACTTTGTAGAAACACCAGAGCGCAAGTACCGCGTGCTACTAGCTAGCGTCACATACTTCAAGGCAAAGCCTGGCGACCAGATAAGCGTTAACGTCCCAGAAGAAGACGCTGAAGCTGAATGGGCCGCAATCGAAGCCGCTCTGTAATCCACAGCCTCCCCACAACCATTCCACTAATCTACCCCTGATGTGGAGTGAGTGAGATCCACAGGCTAACGAATACCTGTTAACTCCTATATACTAATCTCAATGGCACAGGTGTTATACAGAAAGTACCGATCTACTAAATTCTCCGATCTCGTCGGACAGGATCATATATCTAGTACTCTTACAAAAGCATTAAAAAAGGGGGCGATTGCCCATGCATACCTACTCACCGGCCCCAGAGGCGTGGGGAAGACCAGCGTGGCCCGTATCCTGGCGCATGAAGTAAACGAGATCGATTACAACCTGGACGAATTCCACATAGATATCATCGAAATCGACGCCGCCAGCAACAGGCGTATCGACGAAATCCGAGAACTACGTGACAAAATCAACCTCGCCCCAACCCAGCTGAAGTACAAAGTCTACATTATCGACGAAGTCCATATGCTGACACGTGAAGCGTTCAATGCACTCCTCAAGACTCTTGAGGAGCCCCCAGAACACGTCATATTCATCTTAGCTACCACTGAGCTAAACAAGGTCCCTGAAACAATTGTCAGCCGCTGTCAACGTTTCACATTCAAATACGTGGATGATCACACACTCGTTGGTCATCTAAAATCCATTGCCAGCTCAGAAAGCATCAAAATAGACGACGAATCCCTACAGATAATCGCGGAACACTCAGGGGGGTCCTTCAGAGACGCTCTCAGCCTACTAGACCAGCTCGGCTCTATGAGCTCACACGTTACTTCAGAAGACACCAGGAACGTTCTAGGCTTACCTGATGACGCTAAGGTAAAACTACTGCTGTCCAACCTAGAGTCAGGAGATTTCGCCACCACTATTACTGACTACCGCAACCTGATGATCGATGGGGCAGATCCTGTGATCTTAGCTGCCCAGCTGAGCGATCGTATCAGGCGAGAACTGCCAAATCACAGCAACCAAGCAAAGATGATTGGACTACTTGGGGATCTGCTAAATGTCTCCAAATCTAGGGACCCAGAGGTAGAGCTCGAGATCATACTGCTCAAGAATCTCCCAGAAGAAAACCTCACTAGCTCACCAGTCGTTTCGCAACCTACGCGTGATACTGCCCCAAGTGATGACGTAACGGACGTCTCAACAGCGCCAGAACAAGAACAACCAGACAAGCCACTGAAAACTCCAAAGCCAAGCCTAAAAAAGACAAAGGCTACAAAGAAAAAAGCTGATTCTAAAGAAAAAGAGACAACCAAAAAGAAACCAAAATCAACAGACCCCATAGACGAGGATGACTGGCAAAGAGTGCTAGGCCATATCAAGGACAGTAAGAATACGCTCTATACCATCTTGCGCATGGCCGAGTTAGACACGGATGGCGGTATGGTGCGTCTACTTTTTAAATTCCCATTCCACCAAAAAAGAGCCAGCGACCAGTCAAATCGTGAGCTAATCCTTTCCTCGCTTGATTCGCTCGGTATAGAGCATAATGGTCTAGAAATAGTCCTGGCAAAAGACGCTGCCCAGCCGAAAAAACCCGCCAAACCAAAGCCTAAGGAGGTATCTACTCCTTCGAAAAAGCAGGCGGGCAAACAGCCACCTGAAGAAATCAGCGAGATCTTTGGTGGCGCTGAGGTATTGGAGTCTTAACTATGGCAGATCCTAAAATTCCCCCGCAGAATCTCGATGCAGAAGCCAGTCTGCTGGGCTCTATATTCGTAGATAGCGACGCTATCGTACGTGTCGCTGACATAGTCTATAAAGAAGATTTCTATGATGAGCGGCACAGCAACATCTATGAGTCCATCACCAAACTGTTCAACAAGCATAGACCTATCGACGTCCTTACAGTTAGTAACCAGCTCAAAGAGGACGGTCTACTTGACCAGGTTGGCGGGGCCTCATACCTTGCAGAACTCACCAATATGGTGCCGACCGCCGCCCACGTTGTCGAATACGCAGAGATTGTCGCTAGTAAATCCACACGTAGACGACTGATAAAGGTTAGTGAGGAGCTCGTTACCCTTGGCTATGATGAGTCAAAAGATATCTCAGAAGTCATCGAATCAGCAGAGTCAGAGCTCTTTAACGTCAGTCAGACCCATGTTCAGCAGGACGTGTCTAGTATAGAAAGTGTCCTAGCGGCTAGCTTCGAGCGTTTGGACGAGCTACATAGAGACAAGGGTAAAATACGCGGTGTCCCATCTGGGTTCAAAGACCTCGACAACATGCTGGCAGGCTTTCAACGTAGCGACCTATTCATACTAGCTGCCCGTCCAGCCATGGGTAAGACCGCTTTTGCATTGAATCTCGCCTACAACATCACTGTTAAATCACAGCTACCTGTACTGTATTTTTCTCTAGAGATGGGCAAGGAGCAGCTGGTTGACAGACTACTCAGTGTCGAATCAGGTGTTGACGCTTGGAATATCCGCACCGGGAACCTGAGTGACAAGGACTTCGAAAAACTCGGTGAAGCCATGGGTACTCTTGGTGAAGCACCGCTCTATATCGATGATTCGGCCGGGCTGACTGTCAGTGAGCTCCGTACAAAAGCACGGCGTGAAATGCATACTAGACAGTTAGGCCTAATCGTCGTTGACTACCTCCAGCTGATGAGCGGTGGTACACGCTACGCAGCAGAAGGCAATAGGGTACAGGAGATATCCGAGATAAGCCGTGGCCTAAAGCTCATTGCGCGTGAGCTAAACGTGCCGGTCATAGCACTGAGCCAGCTGAGTCGTAGTGTGGAGTCACGCAGCCCAGCGCACCCACAACTATCTGATCTACGTGAATCCGGATCAATTGAGCAGGACGCCGACGTCGTCGCTTTCCTATACAGAGATGAATATTACAATGAAGAAACAACCGAAAAACCAGGCATCCTCGATATCATGATTAAAAAACATCGTAATGGACCAACAGGTACAGTCGAGCTGTTCTTTGATAAAAACAAGCAGCGCTACCGTAGTTTATCTCGCAAACAATCCCAACCATCAGACCCCTTTGAGGATGGAGCATGAGACTACGTCTAGCTCACGCTCTTTTTGGCACAACCCTACATGCTATAGTTAGTGAATAATGAAAGTAAAACTTTCTAAACTATGGGGGGTGGTCAAAAGAGAATGGCCGCTAGAGGTGAGTGTCAGCATCTTTCTAGCTGTCTGCCTATTCCTGCTACTTTACCGCCTAAATGGGCTACTCCCTGGGCAATCACCCGCAGAAGCAACAACTATTGCGATCACAGATACACTACCTGGTCTATTTAGCGATATCCTGTTCTGGCCGTATTACATGCTTGTCTATGTCATGCGCACCGTCATCAGTGATCCAGTACTGGCAGCTCGTTTAGTGAGCGCGGGGCTCGGCTTCACAGCTACATTCAGCCTATTCTTGATGATCAGGCGTTGGTTTAGCTCTAATGTCGCCATAGTCGGGACTACAATATTCATCGCTAACAGTTGGTTCCTCCAGACTGCTCGCAGTGGTGAGCCGGACATACTGATCCCAGCAACTCTGATTAGCATCTGGGCGGTCGCTCTCTGGCTAATCAACAGACCCAAAAAACTTCTCCCAGGAGTAGTGCTAGCCCTGTTGCTATTGTCTGCCGTTTTTCTACCTGTGCTGCCTATGCTCGTAATCCTGATCGGCCTTGTGGGACTACTGAGATGGAAGTCTTTGCCAAAGATGCTTAAAAAGAACCAGCTCTACATATTCATTACGACTATCATCGTGCTCGTGAGTTTCGTAATCGTTGGTCTGGTGCAGAACTACGACCAGACTGCTGCTATCCTCGGCATCCCGGGATCAGTCCCCACGCCAGGTGACTTGCTAAACGGTTTTGTCGACACACTAGCAGCTATATTCTGGCGAGCACCGCTTAACCCAGCAAAATGGCTTGGTGACTTACCGCTACTAGATATATTCGGAGTCGTCATGTTCACTTTAGGGGTTTATCACCATGAGCGAAACTTCGGCGGAAGACGCAGCCTGATACTGTTTGGAACTCTATTTTTAACACTAATTCTACTCATCCTTAATGGCGGTGTTGAATACGCTGGCTTTGCTGCTATGATGCCAATCATCGCGATCTTTATCATCAGTGGGGCCCAGGAGTTTCTGCAGATATGGAACAAGGTCTTCCCGCGTAACCCGCTAACGCATATCTTAGCTGCTCTCGTACTCGCTATACTCGTAACTACCAGTTCACTCTATCAGCTCAACAGGTACTACGTCGCCTGGCCGGGCTCCCCAGAAACAGCCGAAGCATTCGATTCACGACCTCGCTAATAGATGCTAAAATAAGAGGCGAAATATACAGGGAGATTCCACATGGGCAAGATGGACCAGGCCAAGCTACTGATGCAGGTCAAAAAAGTACAGAAAGAACTCAAGAAAAAAGTTCTAGAAATAGAGGGTGGAGACGGAGCAGTCGTTGTTGAAATCACGGGTGAACAAAAGATAAAAAAGATTCACATTGATCCGGATGCAGTTGACCTAACTGACATAGGCGAACTAGAAGGCTGGGTAGAAGACGCCGTCAAAGAAGCAATCGCTGAGAGCCAAAAACTAGCTGCAGAGAAAATGCAGCCTCTAATGGGGCAGCTGGGGAATCTTGGTCTCTAAGCTTTGAGCAAAGAATCGCTAGAGAGAGCCCTAATGGTACCCGAGGAACGTATCGGGGAGGTTAGTGCACAATACGTCGTTGATAGAGCACTAAGACTCTACCCAGATACATTCTTGGGCTTCCATGACGACAACCCAGTCGCACGAACCGCCCAGAAGATAGCAAACGTCTACAGGCGCCACAGAGCGCAAAGGATAATTAAAAACAGGACTGCACAATATGGCCAGGATACTGCCGAAATCAGTAACTAAACTCATCGAAGCCTTGCGGGTCTTGCCCGGGGTAGGAGAACGCAGTGCTGAACGCTACGCATACTCACTACTCAAGGGCCAGCCTAGAAATGCCAAGCTACTCGCTGGCGCCCTCGCTGACCTACATGACAGCATAGGCTACTGTAAAAAAACCTTTGCAATTATAGGTAGCGACGACGAGCTATCCGAGCTCTACACAGATCCACGACGCGATAAAACACTCGTTATGGTCGTCGCAGAGCCCTTTGATATCCTAGCCATTGAATCAACTAAATCCTACACTGGCACTTATCATGTCCTCGGTGGGCTATTAAGCCCAATTGATGGTGTTGGGCCAGAAAGCCTCAAAATTGCCGAGCTCAAGGAACGTATTGTGGATGACAAAGTGGTCGAGGTTATTCTAGCTACAAACGCGAGCGTAGAAGGGGAATCAACAGCAATGCTAGTCCAATCAACGCTCGAAGGCGTTGATGTCAAGCTCACTAGACTAGCCCAAGGCCTGCCTATTGGAGTAGACCTAGAGTATGCCGACCAACTGACACTCTCTAGAGCCCTAGAGGGAAGACGAGAGTTCTAGTGAACATGAGTGACCCGGCTCAACTACTCGACCTACTCAGCACTTCTGATAACGTGTTGATACTGCAAGCGGATAATCCTGATGGCGATAGCCTTGCCTCATCCCTCGCGCTTGAAGAAATCCTCGGTGAAATGGGTAAATCTACATATATGTACTGCTCAATTAATGTCCCGGACTATCTGAAGCACATGTCTGGCTGGTCGAGAGTTAGGGACGTATTCCCCAGCTCATACGACGTAGCTATTATGGTCGATAACAGCTATAGCAGACTGCTACATAACCTGACAGATACCGATCTCGCTACACTTAAAGCTAAGCGTCTGGTTATTCTCGATCACCACGGGACCGAAACAGATATAGACTTTGCCAATCTGGACTATAATGACCCAGCTTGTGTCTCGACCGGCCAGGTTATATACAACCTAGCAACAGAACTAGACCTGCCGATCAACTTACAAGCTGCCGAATACATAACCATTAGTACGCTCAGCGACACCCTAGGGCTGACCAGCGAAGCACTGACCGGTAAGCCAGGGCCCCTACAGATGCTTGCTGATCTTGTGGCGAGAGGAGTAGACCTGAGCGAGCTCAATGCACGTAGACTCGAAGAGATCAAAACAGAACGAGACATAGTTGCCTACAGGGGTCAGCTGCTGCAGCGAATTGTGTTTAGTGAGGACGGAGCCATAGCCCATATCACGATCCCTCATGACGAGATCAAAAAATACGGCGGACAATACAACCCCACAATTATTCTTGATGAAATGCGCATGGTACGAGGAGTGAAACTCGGAGTAGGTTTTAAAACATACAGCCAAGGTGACAAGATAAGCCGAGTTACAGCCCGTATACGCTCCAGCAAAGGTTTCTTGATCGCTGATCAGCTGGCTGAGCACTTCGGTGGTGGGGGGCATCCTTACGCAAGTGGGGCTAAATGGGAAGGGTCAGATCTCGATTTTGATCAGATCAAAAAAGACGTGCTAAACAAAGCCCACGAACTCCTTGACCAGCTTGAGCAGTAATATATGCTATTATGCTTCTTATGAATTTTATATGTTGTTGTTAGCCTCCAATTAGACATAAACTCCATCTAAACAGGAATAGCTAGGAATGAAACTATACAACTCTCTCTCTAAAAAACTCGAAGACTTTAGACCAAATGACCCAGACAACGTCAAAATCTATGCATGTGGCCCTACAGTTTACAACGATCTACAAATAGGCAATCTAACCGCATTCATCTATGCGGACCTACTTGTGCGTCTTCTGCGCGATCTTGGCCTAAATGTTGACGCCGTCATGAACATAACAGACGTTGACGACAAAATGATCCGTGACAGCCAGACGCAGTACCCAGATCATGAGCCCATGGATGCGCTGAAATCACTGGCAGATAAATATACTGCTGTCTTTCTTGATGACATGACAAAAATACATGCCACGAGTTTCAGGCATGTCTCTGCTACAGATCATATAGATGATATGCTGCGTCTGGTAACTGACCTTTTAGATAAAAACCTGGCATATGTAGCCGATGATGGTGTTTACTTCTCGATCAGTGAGTACAGCTCAGCAGGCAACATATACGGTCGACTCACAAACATCGATCCTGACGCTTCACGCAGCCGTATACATGATGATGAATACGACGGGGCAGGCGACTTCGCGCTGTGGAAACTCGCTAAGCCAAACGAACCATCTTGGGGGTTTAACTATGAGGGCAGAGACCTAACCGGTCGCCCTGGCTGGCACATAGAGTGCTCAGCTATGATAGAAGCCTCCCTCGGAACACCAATTGATATTCATACCGGCGGGATAGACTTAAAATTTCCACATCACGAGAACGAGATCGCTCAATCCTCTATTCTGTGCAGTGGTTGCATGAGCACTATATTCTTCCATAACGAACATCTGCTAGTAGACGGTCAGAAAATGAGCAAAAGCAAAGGCAATTTCTATACTCTCAGACAAATAGAGGACAAAGGTTATGATCCTACTGTTTTCCGTCTAGTCGTCATTCAGAGTCACTACAGAAGCACGCTTGATTTCAGCTGGGACGCGCTAGATGCGGCTCAAACCAGATTGGATAGGTGGCGCAAAGCATCTGACCTGCGCTGGCAGGTCCAGCCAGGCGAACCCGATACGGACGACCAGAATATTACCTACGAGATAACGGACCGGTTCGCTGAACATCTGTTTAATGATCTAGATACGCCCAAGGCCCTGGCAGAGATAGAGAAGTTATTTAGTCTCATTGATAAAGACGGCATGAAGTCAGGCTACCACCAAATGTTCCAAAGAACTCTGGAGCGGTTTAGGGATATATTCGGCATTGACCTACTCAGGGACGACATAACAGACGAACAGAAAGAGCTAGTAGCAAAACGTCGAATAGCCAGGGGAGAAAAAGACTGGACTGCCAGTGACCAGATCAGAGATCAGCTAGCAAGCCAGGGGATCACACTCAACGATGGTCCACATGGCCAAACTTGGTCTAGAGCTATATAAACTATTCACGAATGCTGTGGAATATAGACATCATAAAGCGACGTGTTTCGCCTGGCTCAATATATTGGTTTTTAGAAGGCCTGCCCGGCTTGCTATTTGCAGCCCCATGAGACGTTGGCTCTACGCATAGAGACACACCGTCTGACCAAAAGCAGTACTGAGGCAAACTGCCGTCATACGACACTACGTTAATAAACCCTTCCGGTGTTTGTAGCTCAACGCCCCTCTTGCGAGTGCTTAGATCTATGATTTGTGGCTCATCTAATCTGCCCTGGTCTATGCCTAGTATATTCAATATGGGCTGAGGATAATCAGGGCTGACCATCAAATATGGGTGGTACCCCGGAGTTCTACGCACAGGTTTATCTAGTGTGTTTGTTAGTGCTAGTCTAGCAGACAATACAGCGCTACCGCTGCGCATCTCTTCAACACGATAACTCGCGCGCACATGTACGCCCCGGTCCGTAGTTGTTAAAACGGCTTTATCTGCGTATGGCTCTCCGGCCTCAACGGCATAATGTCTCAACTCTGCTACCTCCCATGGCTGGTGTCTAAGCGGGCCATGTTTGCTTGTTGCTGCTGGTGAATCAGGGCCAAAGGGATCCGCTATAAACATGCCTGATCGTATCTTGTTTCCTGCTCTTGGAGGTCTAGGTACTAGTACGTCGGTATCTTTGTGGGTAAAGCAAGTTACATGAGCCCCGTCAGTGTCTAAATCAACCATGACAGAAGCGTCTCTGTTCGCAAGTGAAACTCTCATTAGTATATTATACCATCAATATAGATAGGTGACTATGCTTTGGATTTTGGCTGGTTGCTCTCAATATAGTCATCAAAGATAACTTTTAGGCTGCCAGCAAATGGGATCGCCAGGAACGCACCGAGTAGTCCGGCAATATTCGCACCTACAAGTGCCGATATAAACACCATCAGAGCCGACAGTGGGCTGCGCTTGCCCTGTATATACGGCTGAATCGTGGCGTTCTCTATCTGCTGGTAGATGATAAAGTAAATAGCCATCACGATAGCTAGTTTAACACTTACCAGCACGGTTGAGAGCACGACAATAGCTGCTGCCAATGTAGCGCCAATGAGGGGGATAAGCCCCAGCATACCAACGATACCGGCCATAGCCAGAGCGTTCTCTACGCCGAGAACCACCATCACGATCAAAGAGACTGATGCGGCAATAGTAGCAATTATCAGCTGCCCGTTAACATAGTCTGTTATAACTTCGTTAATCTGAGATGCTAGCTGTTTTCGTTTAGCTAGTTTTTTACGATCTGTCAGCGCCCAGAACCTCTTGATCAGTCCAGGGCCCTCAACCAACATCATGAATGTCATGATCAATACAGCCACCACCCTATAGACAGTGGAGGTCAGTGCACTCACTGTGTTTAGTACCCCATCACCACTGCCGACTCGTGATGCAATGTCCCGGGCGGCTTGTGATATATCAGCATCTAGCTCGTAGCGCTCTACTGCATTGGCTAGGAAGTTATCTTGGTTTTTGAACTCTTCCACCGTGGCAGGTAGGTCTGTAGCAAAGTCGCTCACTTGTGATGCGATCGGCGGAATCGTAATGGTAAAAAACCCTATTAAAAACAGCATCACTAGCACAAATGATGCTCCAGTCGCTTTGGTCCGACTTTTGCTGGGCAACATACCAGCTATTCTGCTAACAACCGGGTTTACTGCAACTGCCAGAAAGGCTGCTGTTATCACCAATCCAATGGTTGACGCCAGATCACTAATCACATTGATAATAAGCAAGATAGCTACGACCAGCACGGTTGTACGGATAACCATGGCTACGTCGAATTCCACACTCATCTTTTTGTTTAGTAAACTCATAGCGTAATTATCGCACATCTGAACTCAAGCTGATAGTACCCGAATCATGAAATAGAACCCTATCAGATCAGCCTCACGCTGAATACACTTTGGCTGTGAGATCCCTACAAGGTAGCCGGAAGCTACCTTGTAGGGGGTGAACTGGTGAAATGTGTCAGCGTGTGGTTTATATGGTGGGTTATATTTTGGGATTCGGGTAGTAGTATAATAGGCTCTATGAGAACAAACTCTATACCTATACTGCTGCTGACAGGATTCCTGGGTTCAGGCAAGACGACACTCTTGAACCATTTACTCAGTAACAAACAGGGCCTAAAAGTAGGTGTAATCGTCAATGACTTCGGGGAGATAAACATCGACGCCATGCTGGTCAGCGCCCAGACAGACGAACAGCTTGACCTCAGTAATGGCTGTATCTGCTGTAGCGTGGACGAAGGCGAATTGGACGATGCCATCAGTAAGCTAGCTCACCGCGGCAGCACGCTAGACTACATTATTATCGAGGCCTCAGGCCTCGCCGAGCCAGCCGAGCTAGCCACCATGCTGCGGCTCATGAAAAACGAGTACGCTCACTTCGATACGCTCGTATCAGTTGTCGATGCCGAAAACTTTGAAAAAAACAATAAAGCCCACGGCAAAGCAGTCGGAGATCTACAAATATCTGATATCGTCATTATCAACAAAATCGATCTCATAGACGAACAAAAGCTAGACGAAATACGAGCCGGTATAGCGATGGTCAATGACAAGGCTCGTATTATTGAGTCAGAACAGGGCAAAGTAGACTTCCGCTTGCTACTGGACCTACCAGAAAAAGTATCTGCAACACAGCTAGAGCTCGGGGATGCGCACCATCACGACCACCATGATCATGACCACCAACACCTGCATGACAAATTCGAATCAATATCATTTAACCCTACTGAACCCCTAAATCCAAAAATATTTGAAGATTGGGCTGGATCTCTCGATACCAATATATTCAGAGCCAAAGGCATCATATACTTCGGTATGAAAGGTGCCGAGCAAAAGTTCATCTTTCAGTCAGTCGGCACCCGCTACCAGCTCAAGCTCGACGAGTGGCATTATGGTGAGACGCCTGGGACTCACATAGTAGTGATTGGGCTGGATCTAGAAAAAGACGGCGTTCAGAAACAGCTCGATCAGCTAGTCGATAAAAACCCAACTGACATCAACCAAGACACGCTAATGGACATCTTTAAATACCGCTGATGCTAAATAGACTTAAGCAAACCCTAATTAGTGACACGGCACGCTTCTGGCGTGGAGACTATAGACCAGAGGAAAGGTTGGTATTTGACCGCCCCTGGATTCATTCAAGCGCAGAAGAGTATTTGAGCTTCGGTCGTTTTTTACGAATTGCGGAAATTTTATGGAGCATCCTACTAAATATAATGGTTACGATTGTGCCAACCATTGTGCTTTTGTACCTTGCATTCATTCCAAAACGGGGCAGCATAACTCTACTTGGGGCTATATTCGTTGTTTGCTTCTTTGCAGCAATTGCCTGCTGGGGCTGGATGCGCCACATGCCAGGACTAATTTGGATGCTACGAAACTACAGTACTGCCAAAAAGTAAAGAACCGCATACAGTTGGGTCTTAGCTATTTTTGCTAAGTGCCCACTTTTTAAACACGTAGAAGAGAATTATGACCAGACCAAGTGGGACCAGAATTCCAGCCCCGATACTAGCATCAGAGGCATTAGCTGCTACCAACAGACTTACGATCCCGACCAAGAAAAAGGTAAACCCTAGGCCCAAACCTAGACCTGAAGCTATACGGTCAGCCGTTTCTGACTTAGGCTTCTTCCAGACATCCATAGCAATGAGAACGCCTCCGACAAGAGTAGGTAGCAGTAGCGTTAGCCCACCAAGTACTGGCGAAGACTCTGGCCCCTCTAGACGATCTTCACCGACGAGTGTTGCCACCAATGCATAGGCCGGAATGTATGTTATTGGCGTACTAAATATTGACAGTAGGCCAACTTTTCTTAACTTTCTCATAGGCTTATTCTAACACCCCTGCATGATCTTAATACTAATATTTTCATATTATTGACGACAGGCGTATACTGTGTTCTTAATGAGAACAGTACAAATAGGCGAGATACAAGTTCCTTCGAGTGTGATTGGCTACGGCACGTATCACCTTGCAGACAAATTGGATACACATGATGCGATTACGTCTTTTACTAAGGCGTACGGAGCAGGTATCAATCACTTTGATACTTCTGATAATTATGGAACCGAGCTTCACTTGGGACGAGCTGTATCATTTGGGGTCTTTCCCAGAGAAGAGGTCATTATAGCGACAAAAACAGGTCTAGGCACGACAGCTAAGCAACAGGGTGAATGGAATAGGTCCGGCAGACGATACAATACAGATCCAGACCGAGTGCGTAGACATGTTGATAGGAGTTTGGAAGTAATGGGCTCCGACGTTGGTTATATAGATCTTTACTACTTGCACGCATTTGACCCCAATGTTGAATCCGTCGATCACGCACAGCTGATGCTAGAGCTAAAAGCAGCCGGTAAGATTATTGAATATGGCCTGTCTAACTACACTGGGGAGCAGCTGGAGCTATTTTTGGAGACCTGCGATAGACACGATCTCCCGCGGCCAGCTGCGATTCAGCCAGCATACAACCTGGTTTACCCGGACCTGGGTGACATACAGCTAGCCCAAGAAGAGGGTATCGCGGTAATGGCTCATAGCCCACTGCTCAAAGGAGCACTAACTACCAAACTAGTTTCAAGGATACGGGCTGAGCTAAGAGGCATTGATGCACAAAGAGGCTCGCTTGCAAATATCGGACAGCTAATAAGTGATCGATTGCACTATCTCGATCTTGACTGTCAAGCATCCGGGCATAATCTAGCCAGACTCGCTATCTCATGGCTAGTCAGACAAGAAGGGGTTGTAGCCTTATGCACGCCAACAAACGACCTATACCTAGAGGACTGCTTAGCGGGAGAGGTATGGGATTATACGGCAGACCCTCAGATTGCATTTCAGCTGCGAGCCCTGCAGGCTAATCCGAGCCTCGATGAATACACAGATATGATGCAGAAGGTCACAAGACAGCTTCGTGGTTACTAAAGCTCCTCGTTTAGCTCAGAGGGAAGAGCGGAGTACTTAAGACTACTTATGATTCTTCTTTAGCCAAAGGATGAGGGCCAAAGATGGTGGCACAAGAAAACAAAGAGGGATTGGTATCCCAAACGCACGTGGACAGTCCTGGATATTGGCTAACTCTCCGTAAGAGAAATACAGTGAAGAGATGAAGGCTATAAGCCACGCTGGGTAGAACAGGTGTCTCGAGTAGTTATACTTTGTAAATACCAAGAATGTAATGAGACCAAACAGTACAACCATTACATAGCATGCTGGTACACCAATAAGCGGGTAGTCTGGGCATACGCCTGGGCTAAATATTTCAGCAACGACAAGACCCAGTGTGGCTAGGAACAGTAGGGAAGATGCGGCTTTAGTGAGCATGTGGTTATTATACTAGGTAGACTGCCGCAGATAGGCACTTTAAGCACCAACTTTTATGAACTCTACACCTGCAGATTCAATCAGCCTTAATGCAGAGACAGGATTCTGCCTGAAGTCTGCATGTATAGCCTCAAGATCAGCAAGAGTAGCCTCTTCGCTAGCAAGTCCATTAATAACCTTCCATAAGTCAGGAGTATGTGCAGCGGTTATGTAGCCATGTTCCAAGACTAGGTTTGAAAAAACAGCATTCCAGAGAATGTTCTCCAGCACTAACTGAGATGCATATCTATGTAATTCTGTTTCGCTGGGGCCTTTTGTATGCGCCCCAAAGAATTGATCTATTAATGGAGGTTCGTATCTGGCACCTGGGAAAACTACATCATGCTGAATGTTCAGCTCTTGATAAATATCTACCATCCCTTGATGAGCCGTACCATAAATAACGCTACTTGGCAGGACTGATGATTCAACTCTGGCAGCGTTCGCCAACGCCCTAATATGATCCGATTGATTATCTCTAAATGCGTTATCACCAGCCTCCGTTTTTTGGATCTGTAATAGAGTCCCAAGAATTTGCCTAGTACTTGTCAGCTCTCTCACTGCGTTAGAATGCATGACTAACGCCCCATGGAGCGCCCTATCTTCTATTAGTTCATCAAGTGGCTGTCCCCGCAGGGCTTCTGGTGTAAGTCTGCTGTTAAGGAACCCCTCGTTGTAGTCACTACCCAGCAACGCATTAAGGAGTCTATAGGAGTAAGCTCTTATATCCACAGGAGCGATTATACTCCCGTGGCCAAGGAGGCCTCGATCCCTCCAGTATGCCCACATGTTTGTCTGACCAGGTACAAAGGCTGGCTTAAAAGGTTGAGCACCATTGAACCTAAGGTCAAAAGCGCTCTTTACCGAACCTGCAAAAGCATCACTATCTGCAACCTCCCGGTCATTTGCATTCTCAACGAATGTGATAAAAGATCCTGCCGCCTCGGCTGTTGACTGAGCAGCATGGACCTCATCTCCGTGGGAATTGAATATAAACCGCAGTCTGAAGCTGGCATTGATAGCTTCAACACTTTCTGGTGTTGCTATCTTACCCAAGGAGTCTCTGGCTTGTTCTGCAGCTCGTTCAAATGCCTGGACCCGTCCTTCAGAACTCATATCCTCTTCAAAGAGCGTTAATATATCAGTATTCCGCTTACTTGTCATACAAGGCAATAGTAACATCAACCAGTCAAACAACAAGCGTAAGCTTATACCGGAGACTAGAGAATAAGCATATATTACTCCTCGGCAACATTTTCAGTCCACTGGACTAAAAATGCTCGTCGGTCAAGCAAGGAAAACGTCGACTGCCACTGGCAGTCTCCGACCCAAGGGTTCGATCCCTTTAGTCTCTACAAAATCTAAAGAACCGACATGAATGTCGGCCTCTTAGATTTGGCTCGGAGACTAGGGATCGAACCTAGATTGCTGGGACCAAAACCCAGTGTCCTACCATTAGACGATCTCCGAATATAATTTGGTTTATTTTACACGACAATCCTCGAGAGAATACAAGTTTTGGTCCTAAAGGACCAACCCACGTCCCGCGGGCCCGAGATTTCGTTCTATCAAGCAAGCTTGATGAAGAAAGTCTCCTTGCGATATGCCACTGGCATATCTCACCCAGGACCTACCATTAGACGATCTCCGAATGCCCAAATATTCTACCCCAAAGGGATCTGTAAATCTATTGATCACGGACATGCTTAGACATGTTAGTACTGCGTGATAGTCTAGGGCCATGAGATATCACAGCATACAAACACCAGACACTACAGTTAGCTTCGGCGAAGCAGTACTACAGGGGCTCCCTCCAGACCGCTCACTATACGTTCCAGAATCAATTCCTGAAATCTTTGCCAGCATAAACATCAAGGGAGCTGCGCTACATGATGTCGCGAAGCTAGTACTACGGCCCTTTATAGATCATAGTGAGATGACAGATGATCAGTTAGACCGAATAGTTGAAAACGCCTCGAACTTCCCGATAGATATAGTCGATGTCGGCGACAAAAAGGTGCTCGAGCTATTTCATGGTCCAACAGCTGCGTTTAAAGACGTCGCGGCCAGATACCTGTCAGGCTTTATGGCTCACTACACAAGCTCCGGTGATACCTGCACGATCTTGACCGCAACATCGGGTGATACCGGCGGCGCAATGGCTCATGGTTTCGGTAATGCTGATCGGACAAACATGGTAGTACTGTATCCAAATGGACGCGTAAGTGATGTCCAGGAGCAGCAGCTAACCCATACCCACGCTAACGTAACTACATATAGGGTGAGTGGATCGTTTGACGACTGTCAGGACATGGTAAAGCTGGCGTTCGATGACCCTGAATTACAGGAGCTAAACCTCACGAGCGCGAATTCAATAAACATCGGCCGCTTGCTACCTCAAATCATCTACTACGCATATGCGCACGCCCAGACAGGTGAAACCCACAGAATAGTTGTACCAACAGGTAACATGGGTAATGTGACGGCTTGTGTTATGGCTGAAGCTATGGGTATACCGATTAGTTCTGTGGTAGTCGCTAACAATCGAAATGCAACATTCCATAACCATGTTGCTCAAAACAGAGCGGATTTTGGCTCTATGTCAACCTACTCAAGCGCTATGGACGTGTCACGCCCCAACAACTTACCACGCCTTCTGAGAGCAGTCGAAAAATCGGGCCTAGAGATAGATGAGCGCATTGGCAATCGAGACAAAAGGAAAGATACACCGGCCGAGAAAATCGTGGCCACCGGGGCAACTACCAACCACGACGTAATCACAGCGATCAGAAATGTTCACGAACAACATGGGTACGTCCTCGATCCACATACAGCAGTGGCCTGGCACGCGTCAGAAAGAGACCCTACAGACAATGATCTGATCGTATCTACTGCAGCACCCGAGAAGTTCCCGGGTGTTATGGAAAGAGCAGATATAGTAGTCGACACAGCCGAGCTCATTGGACGTGTATCGCACCTGCCTGAATCGGTCACCGAAATACCTGCCGACTACGAGGCACTCAAACGTCAGCTTCTTACTACTTAAGCTTGTAAATATCTGAATTCATGATAGAGTAGTCTACGACTTAAGAGAAACTCTTTAACTGGTGAGCCAGGTTTTCGTTGGAAGAGCTTCTTAACATAAGCATTCCATACCAAAAAAACCAGGAAAGAATAATATGAGAAATAGACAAGCCCCCAGGCGGGGTAACAGAAGTGCGTTCGGCGCAAAGAAACAAAGCTCCGGCTTTCGTCGTAATGGCAGAGTCCAGAGCTTCAATAAAAAAGGACCCAAAAAGGCCTACATAGACCCCAAGAGGTTTGTTAAGAAGGCTAAGCCACTTCAACAAACTACATACGTCAGCGACAATTCCTATGAAAACCTAAAGGTCCACCAGGGCCTAAAGAACAACCTGCTACAAAACGGTATCAAGAAACCTACTAAAATCCAGGACCAAGCGATTCCGCATGCCATGTCTGGCAAAGACCTAGTTGGCCTCGCTAACACCGGCACTGGTAAAACAATGGCGTTTTTAATCCCAACGATTAACAAACTCCTCACAAACCGCGCTAAAAAGGCGATCGTCATAGCCCCAACTAGGGAGCTAGCTCAGCAGATACAAGAAGAAGCGCGCCGCATTAGTAAAGGTCTAGGTATATACGATGCACTGCTCATTGGCGGTGTTAACATCAAGCCACAGCTGCGAGATCTGAGTAGAAACCACCACCTAGTAATTGGAACTCCAGGTAGGATAATGGACCATCTAGAGCGGGGTAGCCTGCAACTACATGATAGCGACATAGCCGTACTGGACGAAGTTGACCGAATGCTAGATATGGGCTTTGTCAACGACATACGCTCCATACTCTCAAGCACCCCAGACGATAGACAGTCATTATTCTTTTCAGCAACTATGCAGCCGCAGATTGAATCATTAATAGGTCAGTTCTCGAGCGATCCAATCAAAATACAGGCTACAACAGGGAACACGAGCGACAATGTCGAGCAAGATGTCCAATACTACGGGCACAAAGACGAGAAAATAGACCTCCTACACGATCTGCTGATAGGCGAAGGGGTCGGCAAAACACTTATTTTCTGCGATACAAAAAGATTCAGTGATCGCCTGAGCAGGGACCTACGCGAGCGCGGGTTCAAATCAGATGCGATCCATGGGGACAAGTCGCAGAACCAGCGTAAACGCGCCCTAGACAAGCTTAAAAAAGACGAGATAAGCATCCTGGTTGCGACAGACGTTGCGGCCAGAGGTATCGACGTCGATGGCATAACACACGTCATCAACTATGACACTCCGGGCAGCTACGAAGACTACACCCATCGCATAGGACGCACAGGCCGCAGCAATACAACTGGCTTTGCCATTACCTTTGTAGAAAAATAACTTCTCTAAATCTGTACAATTATAATATTATATGATATAATATAGTTATGGTTCAAGCACTGAAAATTTGGCCAATTGCCAGGGTCTATACAACGCTATCGACCCTCAGTTTTCTAATTCCAGTTGTAACTGCTCTGCAGTATAAGTTATATGCAGCAGCCCTCGTTATTGCTCTTGCCACGGCTCTATCGACACTCTATCACCTATACGATGAACAAAACTACCAGAAAATTGATAAAGCAGGCGCCAGGCTACTAATACTGACTAACTTCTATATGCTTGGTCATACGACCTCATTCCCGATCTTTACGGCAGCGATGGTGCTCGCGCTACTAGCATGGTACTACTATGAAAGATCAATCGGCGAATACCATATCAACCATTCTATATGGCATCTACTATCAACAGCCATAACAACACTCTGCATATACGGATACATCTCATGAAGCTAGAGGCACTCACAGTTGTATCAAGACATACACGGGCAGGTAATCGACAAGATCACAACTACTTGAGAATAGTTGGCTTCAACCAAGAAAACGGTGGCCAAACTATACTAGATAGCGGAGGATCAAAAACGGTTGAGCCATTCGAAATAAGCGACATAACCGAATTTGAGTTGGAGCTTCCTGATGTGTACGGCCACAGATTATTAAGATTCTTTGGCGCGTTCGCTGTAGAAAGCTCCAGGAGGAAGCTACCGAAAAGAATCACTAGCACTAGATCTTTCCTGGGGATACCGCTTGGGCCACGGATACCCCCTGATTATGAATACAACTGTCACAGCTTTAGCGGGTCAATGGCAGGTACAGTCTTTGCAGGTCACCCAACCGCTCGGCCTAATCATTTGATAACACCAGGTAATGCTACAAATTACCCATTCGAGCCCTACAAAAGAATCATAGTAGGCGAAAACGGGACTGCAGCTCATAGTTTCTTTACACTTAAGGATGCGGACAGATGCTTGGAAGTAAAATCGCTGTACGGGAATCTAGCTTATGATAAGACCGACGCGCTCATATCTAGATGGCGTACGTTTGAAAATGTTAATGGTTTCTTCCAAGACCCAGAGAGTAACTAGCTCCCCCTAATGTTCAACTACTGTGCTCAATAGACGAGAGGACTTTACTATCGAGCCTTCTCAGGTTCATTTCAGAATGATTGTATAGACTCTTGTTAGCTTCGATACGAGAAAGCAAATCAGGTCACCAAGCCAAAAAGTCATAATAGAGGGTAGGCTGATCCGAAGAGAGAAATCAGTATCAAGAAGCGGGATAACTTAGGCACGTAACCCGTGCAGAAAGAGGTACATATGCGAAAAATGCTTCTCGCAGCCGCAGTAGCAACTGTCGGTGTTGCCGGCCTAGCCGGTGTCAATGCAGTAAGCGCAAACTCGGACGGCGAGACTCTGGCAGATCGATTAGCTGCTAGATTCAATGTCAGCAGTTCAGAGGTACAAGAAGTGCTCGATGAGCACCGAGCAGAACGGAAAGCAGACAGACAGGAGCGTAAGAGCCAACATCTGGAAAGCTTAGTTCAAGAAGGTGTAATAACGCAGGAGCAACTCGAAGCTCTAGAGACTAAGATCTCTGAACTGAGAGATGCTAAGGACGAGCTCAAGAATTCTGACCTATCCAGGGAAGAGATTCGAGACGAGCTAGAACAGATGCGTGAAGATTTCGAGACTTGGGCCGAGGACCAAGGTATTGATTTAGACGAAATCAAGCCAGAGAGGTCTGGTCGTAAGGGAGGGAAGTTTGGACATAAACATACTGACCGTTCCGATAACGCTGATGACTCAACAGAAGAAACCAGCGAAGACTCTGACCAGGTAAGCGCAGAGACCTCATAACATCTCGCAGACCCCGGCAAAAGGCTAGTAGGTCATCCCCACCAAACCTACTAGCTGAGTAACCACACTCCTTTTCCCCTCACCATATAGGTGAGGGGTTTTTAGTTAAGCTACCTCTACTGGCGTAAAAATGAGACGATCGTCTCGTTTTTACGCCAGTTTGAACGGTAGCCGTAGCTCTGTGCAGCTGGTAGTATTACTAGATGAAGGTAGTTTTTGTGAGGCATGGACATTCAGATCACAATAAAGTAATGCGCCTTAATGAGAACAATGATCCACCCAGTCACCTTACAGACAAGGGGATAGAACAAGCCAAAGAAGCATCGAAAGAACTTTCTGAGCGCAAATTCGATGCTGCCTACTGCAGTGAACTCGTACGTACTCAGCAAACGGCTAAGATATTACTGCAGGGCAAGAAAACAAAGCTCGTTATAGACCCACGACTAAACGAGTTCCAAACAGGTATGCACGGCAAACTAGTTCTACAATACTATATGTGGCTACTCATGAAATGGAACAAGCTAAAGGCAAAATACAAAGATCACGAATCAGTACTAGAATCAGGTGATAGGGTCTGGTCGTTTATCGAAGAGATGAGGCAAAGACACGCAAACGACACGATTCTGGTAGTAGCGCATGTTCATACATTTCAGGCCATTGTCTACAGACATAAGAAAATCCACCCATATAGAGCAATGTCCACCCATATAGGCAACTGTGAGGTAGTAGAAATAGACTTATAAACTGTTTCATTGTATAATATGCATATGAGACCTGTTGTTTTTGATACTGAGACACCTTCCAAGTTAAGGCTAATAGACAATCTCTGCTATGACGGATTGATTGACTTAGACACCGCTAAACAAGAGATGATGGATGCTATGTTTTGGCATAGTCGCATCGGCCAAATTCTAGCCCCTAGGGGTATAGACTTTATTCAGTCAGAACTCACCCCAGATACCTTAGGTCTGCGGAACTTGCACTTTATAACAAACAGAGATCGAGAAGGCCAATCCTACCCTCATATAGCAGCAGAAGCTATCGAAGGCATCCACGCACTGCCCGAGCTCGTAGTTAACCGAGAGCTATTGAGCTCGGCTGGGGCCCTGGTACTAAAAAGTGTGCGTGAAGACAGAGGCATCAATAAATTTTTACTAGAAACAGATGTTCAGAAGCAGACTGCTGCAGCATACTTTGATAATCACCCATTTGATGGTCGTATCTGGAGGCTGCAGCCATTTATCGAGCCAGTTGTCTCAGAAGTCGCGACAAATATCAGAGTCGTAGCAACAGCCGCAGGTGAGCTACTCGGAGCAGCGGTGGTCTACAATATGCTTGCAGAGACGTCCCCAATAACGAGTTCGTCTGGAGATAGCAGCGATACAGACGCATGGGCCCTGCTCGCCGACCCGACTAGTGAATATTACCTTGGTTCAAGAGAGTTTAGATCGTATTCGGAGTCAAACTGCGGTGAAATTCTATTGAAAGTTAACGGCATATTGCCATCAGATTACTCTCCTACGCCCCTTGAACAAGACATACTGGCCGGTCTCTCGATCACTGACCAGTCACTACCAGAGCACCTGCAAGAGACTACTGTTGAGGCCGCCAGGACCATAGGGCCCAGTTTAGCTTTGCTAATGGGATTTGATTTTCAACCCTCTAGAGCTAATTACTACTGTTTAGAGATTAACTCATGGCCAGCTCCTGGCGTAACTAGGAGATGGCTAGGTTTGAGTAGTGCCATGAAGCATAGTGATGTAGTAGATCGAATGCTCGAAATAGCAGCTGACGGTATCGTGAGAGAAGCATCGACGACATAGAAACTTCAGTATATTCTCAGCTGTAGCAGTATAATAAGATTATGCGGATATTGATTGTTGAAGACGAGCGAAAGATCGCCAATGCTATCAAAAAGGGGCTCGAGCAAGAGTCTTATGCTGTCGATGCGGTCTACGACGGCGATGACGGTTATGCATACGCTACTACAGAGGAGTACGATCTTATAATTCTAGACCGAATGATGCCGGGTGACTATGACGGAACTGGCATACTAAAAGCACTTCGCGAGCAGGATATCAAAACACCAGTGCTCTTTTTGACGGCTAAAGACACAGTTTCAGACAGAGTAGACGGGCTAGACGCAGGTGCTGACGACTATTTAGTCAAACCATTTGCTTTTGAGGAGCTTCTCGCCAGAGTCAGAGCGCTGCTCAGACGGCCCAATGAAACTCTGCAATCCGAGCTGTCATACGAGCATCTCAGCCTTGATACGGAATCATTCACTGCGCTTGTGGGTGAGCAAACCGTGGAACTAACACAAAAGGAATTCGCTCTACTAGAGTATTTCATCCGCAATCCAGGACGGGTTATGAGTAAGGACCACATTATCCAACACGTTTGGGATTACGATGCTGACATCTTACCAAATACTGTCGAGGCCTACGTTGGCTATCTGCGTAACAAAATCGACAAACCGTTCAAACATCTGCCCGATCTCATCAAGACAAAGAGAGGATTTGGTTATGTTTTCGGCCAGACAAAACCTTTCTAGTCTTGTCAGCTCTGCTCTGACAAGACTAACGCTAATATATACAGTCATACTGATGACTGTTAGCCTCATCTTCAGTATTGGTCTCTACCAAGTGTCAGTTCGCGAAATGGAGTTAAACTTTAACACCCAGATAAACATAATCCGCCAGAGACCCAATCTACGGGCGCTACTAGACGAGCGAACTGATTGGATAGATGAGCAGCTTGAGGAGCTAGAAGAGTCAAAGAACCGAGTTAAGTCACGGCTAGTGCTAGTTAATATTGTCATCCTCGGAGGATCAGTTCTTTTGAGCTACTTGCTAGCCAAGAGGACACTTGAGCCAATTGAAGAGGCCCACGGCACAGTAGTGAGATTTACTGCCGACGCCTCACACGAGCTCAGGACACCAATAACCTCAATGCAGACAGAGATAGAAGTAGCCCTGCGCGACCCTAAGCTCAAAAAATCAGAGGCCATCGACATCCTACGCAGTAACTTGAGTGAGCTGAAACGCATGGGCATATTGTCTGATAACCTGCTAAAACTAGCCAGAGGTAGTCAGCCTAACGTGTCGATCAAACCCACCAATCTACAGGATGTAATCAAAAAAGCAATCGAAACAGTTAGGCCTCAAGCAAAACTAAAATCAATTAAAATCTCGGCTCCAAAGACTGGTCTTTCAGCTAAGGCAGATAAAGATCTGCTCCAAGAAACTCTAGTAATCATTATCGAGAATGCTGTCAAATACAGTGACGATAAATCAAACGTCCAAATTATCACCAAAAAACACTCTAGAGTGGCATCAATCAGCATTACGGATAAGGGTAGGGGGATTAGTAAAGAAGAGCAGTCACGCATATTCGAGAGATTTTACCGCGGTGATAGCTCTAGGAGTACAGACGGCTTTGGTCTAGGGCTATCTCTTGCTCACCAGATGGTCGCGACCATGGGAGGCGAAATATCCGTATCATCAGCAAAAGGCAAAGGGTCAACCTTTACGATTAAACTTCCGTCTTAATCGTTGGCTAGGCAGCTCATTGGATACTAAAAAGCATAAGTGTTACTATGATGTCATAATGAACATACGATCGTGGGTACTACTAACATCGTTTGCTGGGCTGCTTTTGCTAGGTACACTAACGTACCATGCACTAGAAGACTGGAGCTGGGTACAGAGCTTCTACTTCTCAGTGGTGACCCTAACAACAGTCGGCTATGGGGATCTCGCCCCGACAACTGATGGCAGCAGACTCTTCACGTCTGTCTACATCTTGTTTGGCGTTGCGATTGCGATCTCATTTTTAGGTGTTGTCGCTAACAAATACGTATCCCATACAGGTCGTCGCAGAAAGAAATAATTTAACATGGGCTATAGACGTCTAAACCCGGCCGAAAAACTAATCAACCGCTTGTTTTCCAAACGTAGCATGATTAGTGAGGAGCTGCTTGAGACTAAGATCAGATCATTCTCTAGACCCACAACATCCTATTTCATGCTGCTGGTTGCAAGCATCATTATAGCTACACTGGGTCTACTCATGAACGCCTCTGCAATCGTGATCGGTAGCATGATCATTTCTCCACTGACCTGGCCAATGTTTGGTCTAGCAGATGGTGCATCTCTAGGGAACCGCAAGCGTATCTGGGCCAATCTAATACTCCTGGCCGTATCGATAGTTATCGGCGTGCTCCTCGCCTACGCTTTAACAATCCTTTCGCCGCTCAAAGTTATCAACGCAGAAATCATAGCCAGATCACAGCCAACACTGCTCGACGCTGTCGTTGCCCTTACTGCAGGGGGTATTGGAACACTAGCGCTTGTCCGGAAAAATATCTCGGACTCAGTCGCAGGTGTGGCTGTCGCCCTGTCTTTGACACCACCACTATGCGTGCTAGGGATCAGCCTTGCTCTCGGAGAGTCATCAATCGTAAGCGGTAGCTTCTTGCTGCTGCTCACCAACGCGCTGTCTATAACGCTGATTGCGGGCGTATTCTTTATACTTATACACTACTCCTGGCGTAGGAAACTGCGCATGGCGCCGAAAGCATTTGTGATAATGGCCCTATCTCTCCTACTGACTGCAGTGCCTCTCTACCAGCTGCTTAATAAATACTCCCTGGAAACATCTTCATATTCTGTAGTGCAGTCGCAGCTAGATAGTTTCGTCCGGGCAAAAAACGAAAGTGGCAGTGTCCGTAACATCCAGACCAGCCTAGAGGAAATAGACGGCAAAAACACGCTCGAAGTAGAAGCAGACTTGTTTTTACCAATCACCGAAACCATCACTATCCAGGACCAGGACAGGTTAGCCAAAAATCTGGAGTCAGATATTAACAGACCGGTCAGCCTAAAGCTCAACGTGCAGACCATTGCTGTTGTGACTAACGAAGCTGACGAGAAAAGTGACGACACCGCAATCAGTCTAGAATCACTTCTGGAGCAATACATGCTACGTCTCAGTGATCCACTGACCGTTCTCGCAACAACAGCGTCCGAGGATGATGGCCAGTGGGTTCTGCAGCCTACTCTCAGCGGCAACCTATCAGCAGTACTAACACCGACCAGCCTAGTAGAAGCAGAAGAGTTCCTAGCTGGCAGCCTAGATGAAGTCGTTTCCGTTAGCTTGCAGCCTACATACAAAATAGTTAGCTCACCAGACAAGGGTCTAACTCAAAGCTACCAGCAAATCCTCGACAGCAATCAGTTAGAAGCCCAGATTGGGCAAGTAGTCATTAGCGAAGAGACAGTCGTAGTACCTGTAACTGCTGCTTCGGGCTTTGTGCTTGATGAAGCCACTTTGCAGCTACTTGATGAAGCCGCCACGAGTACATTAGGATCACCGTACACTCTAGAAGTACGCTATGATTACTATTTGCTTAATCCTTAAGAAATTGGGACTAGCTCTTGGACCAGGAGTAGGGGTTTCTTGCCCTCTAGTGGTACACTTTAATATATGCATAAGCACATTGGGCTACTACAGTTAATCGCACTCACGTTAGTTGTGGGGGTTGGCTTATACATTGCTACATTGCCAGAACCTGATACACAGCCGGACAGAAATACACAGCTCCACCCACTCAGCCTGAACACACCTGCGGAGCAGATAGATTTTACGACAATTGTCGCCAGTGGCGTGTCCAGCAGCCAGCCTCCAGTCAAGGAGCCTCCTGAAAAAATCCCCAGTAGTAGTGATATCCTGGCACGGATTGACGTAGAAGAGCAAGAATACATTGCCCTGATTGACACAAATGATCCGCTGTATCCAGCATGGCACCTCTCAGCTACTGCCGTCCCACAGGCCTGGGATATCACTACAGGTAATCAAGATGTTGTGATCGCCGTCATCGACAGTGGCTTTGCGTTTGACCATCAAGATCTGTCCGGAGGCTGGTTCATAAACAACCAGGAGTCTGGTCAGACAACTCCAGCCGATCTATGCTGGGATGGGCAACCAGCTGATAAGCAGACCAATAATTGCGACGATGACGATAACGGTTACATTGATGACTGGCGGGGCTGGGACTTCTATAGTGGGGACAACAGCCCGGCAGCAGGAGAAACAGACCCAAACGGCGATGGAGTCACACACGGAACACTTGTTTCAGGACTGATCGGTGCAGCCAGTAACAACAGCATCGGCATAGCCGGAGTTGACTGGTCAGCACAGATTATGCCCCTACAAACACTCTCAGACCGGGGGATAGGCTATACCAGCGACATCGTAGCTGCCATAGAGTACGCCGTTGATAATGGAGCAAACGTCATAAATCTCAGCCTAGGCGGTGCTGGTCACGATCCAGCCATGGAAGCCGCTATATCATATGCCTACGCGAACGATGTAATCGTAGTTGTCGCCTCAGGCAACTGTGCCTCACTCGCATATTCGTTCTGTGAACAGCTTCCAGCACCGGGTAGAATGACCTATCCAAGTGTCTATGACCAGGCTATTGCTGTCGGCGCGGTAAACAGCTCCGGACTACGGGCTAGCTTCTCTGGCTACGGCCCAGAGCTAGATGTAGTTGCGCCCGGTTTACTTGTAGAAAACTCAACTAGCTGGAGTGCAAGCAACCCCACCTCCAGATACGCATCAAATATTAGCGGCACTTCATTTGCTGCGCCAATCACAAGCGGGGTGATCGGGCTGCTGCTGAGTACTGGTGACTTTAGTTCAGCGCAGGTCCATCAGCTACTGCGCTCATCTGCATCGCTAGATATATTTAACCCAGAGTATGGCCATGGCTCAGTTAACGCCCAGGAGCTCCTGCTGTCTGCCCAGCTATTCAGCCAGATAGACCAAAGGGTGGTAGATGAACCCATGGTAGAAGTGTCTTCAGGTACTGATCCGGCCAACCCTATAGCAGCGTCAGGCGCCATTGAGTTCGTTGCCAGTAGCCCTAGCGGAGATGAGCTATCTCTCGTCGCGACCGAGATAACAACCGGAGCGCAAGTGGTCTTTGATGGCCTGAAAACAGATGAATTAGGCCAAGTTAATCTATCGACTCCGGCAGAAGACCTAGGCGAAGGTGCCTGGCGAGTCATACCTAGCAGCTTACAACTGAGCGGCCAGCAAATAATCATATATATCGGGCAGTAGGATGCAGATTATCCATAGGGGCCAACGAGATCATGCAACCAAAGAGCTAGATAAGCCCGTACGAGGCTCCTGGATAAACATTGTCAGCCACGACATACATGAGGTCGAGGATTTTGCTCGGGAGCTTAAGCTGGACGAGGGCTTGATGACAGACGGTATTGACCTATACGAAGCTCCACGTATTGAACGTGAAGATGGTGCAACATATATATACACTCGCTACTGCGAACCATCAGGCTCATTAACCAGCACTGAACCGTTACTTATAGTCGTAACCTCGAGTTATCTTGTAACACTATCAAGAAAACATGTACAAGAAGTCGACAAGCTGTTTGGCGATGAAGCAACAATCACTACACAACGTGCCAAATTGATATTAATGATACTGAGCGAGATCAACAAAGGATACCGTAGCTACATAAACTCTATTACAAAAAAGATCTTTAGTACCCGTGCACGCCTTAGTGAAAAGACCATCATTAACAATGACGAAATCCTGTTCTTTATCGATCTCGAAGAAGACCTGAACGAGTTCTTAGCAGCTCTGCAGCCCTATGGCATCGTGCTCGATGCACTTGCTAGAGGTAGGTATTTCAAGCTACATGAAGATGACCGCGAGCTCGTCGAAGACCTTCAGCTATCGACTAACGAGCTGATTGACCTCAGTAAATCACGCCTTAAAACAATGCAGAATATCCGCGGAGCCTACACGACTATAGCTACCAACAATCTAAATAAAATATTCAAGCGTCTCACCAGTATCACTATATTCCTGATGGTCCCGACGCTTATCAGTGGACTGTATGGCATGAATGTAGAACTCCCTCACATGGGTAGTAAGCATGCATTTACTGTCATACTCGCAATATCTATGGGACTTGTTGTTATAACAATGCTCATCTTCCGTAAAAAGCGCTGGCTTTAAATACTATTTTATTATATAATATGACATATGAGAAATCAGCCATCTTTGCGCCGAGATAGATTTGTATACGACACGGATAAACACCATCAGGTGATTGATGGTGTTGACAACCTCCTTACCGAAACTGGGAGTAAACTAGCGCGTGCAGCAGGCATACAAGTGTCCATGTGCAACGAGCAATTATCATACTCAGCACCAAATGATCTAGGGTTTAACAGGATGTTCGCAAGCACAGGCCTCAGAACAGTCGTAGACACCGGTGGGCTTCTTGATGCCGAACGATTCTTTGAAGCCTGGGAGGGCGGTGCAATAATGCTTGATTACAGGAAGGGGATGGCCGTCCACGACGTATCCACGCACCTATTCGCACTGCTTTCTATTGACCGCTGCTATGACGATAGAATTCTAGAACCCTACCGCAAATGGAAGGAAAAACCAACAGATAGACGCCGCAATAGACTAGGTGACCAGCTTCATTATATCGATGCCTTCAGTGGTACATTGATGGACTGCTATTCTGCAAGATACGTGAGTTTCTTAAGAGGAGAGCCCGTTAGCGAGGCTAGGAAACTACTGGGGATAAGAACTGTCAGTAAACTACCAAAAAAAATGATTAGCGACTGTCTGGAAAAGCTCGAAACAATGCCAGCCATGCTCGAAAAAGCTCAGAGTATGAGCATGGCGTCACCGAAGGAGTAGAACCGGTAAGATCTTGAGATTGCTTCCTGGTATATCCTCTCAGTCTCAGCTCGATCGCCGATAAATGCTTCTACAAGTAATAATAAAGACGTACCCGGCAGGTGAAAATTGGTTATTAAAGAATCCACATTCCTAAATTCGTAGCCAGGCATGATGAAAATGTCCGTGTCTCCAAACTTCGCAGAGCCATCAAAAGTAATCGACTCTAGTGTACGCAGGCTAGTGGTGCCGACAGCTGTTATATGACGGGATTGGTTCAGCGATTTAGCAGCTGATGCGTCGACGTTGTAACGCTCCTTGTGCAGTGTCTGGGATTCAAAATTCTCATCAGTGAGTGGCGCGAATGTGCCTAAGCCTACCTCAAGCTCGAGCTCGATTAGCTCATTACTTTCACCGATCTCTGCTAGCAAGTCCTTTGTGAAATGTAGACCAGCTGTCGGAGCGGCCTTTGACCCAGAATGCTTGGCGTAAACTGTTTGGTATTCCTCTGCTAGCTCGTCATTCTGAGTGATGTATGGGGGCAAGGGTACATGCTCATGCGCCAATAGCTCAGGGTGATCATGGGGAAGGCTCAGCTCTAACGTCCTATGGCCATCTTCGTTAATTGCCAGGGTGCGGGCAGAAATACTCTCGGTAAGCTGAGTCGTCTGACCCAATTTGAACCTTTTGCCCGGTCTGACCATAGCAACTACGCGGTGATCATCCAGCTTTTCTAGTACGAATATCTCTATTTTGTTTTCATCAAAAAGCCACCTACAATGATCAACCTTGGTGTTATTCATTACCAGAGAGGTTTCTGGCTGTAAATAAGCTGCAATGTTACTGAATATATCGTGAGTGATGCTCTGCTGTCCACGATCATATACAAGTAGCTTGGCACTATCGCGCGGCACTGCAGGTGACTGGGCGATTAGCTCTGTAGGTAGGTCGAATTCCAAACCCCTGTAGTTAGTTTGGCTCATTATCGAGTGACCTCCACAGGGCTATCGAGGCATACGATCTGTATGGAGCCCAAGTCTGTGCAATCTGCTGGATTGTTGCGATATCTTTGCGATCACAGCCGTAGTGCCGATCAACTGCCGTCACTAGCCCAAGATCGCCAGTGCTGAATATGTCCGTACGGCCTAGAGCAGACATGAGGAACATCTCTGCTGACCAGACGCCTATTCCCTTAAGCTTTGTTAGCTCAGAGGTAGCTTGCTCGTCAGACATTTCATCTAGATTATCCAGTGATACATCACCGTCTTTAAGGCTTTTTATAATTGACCTAATGTAGCCGATCTTTTGGTAGCTTAAACCTGCCTCACGTAGCTGTTCGTCGCTTATGTCATCAAATGATGTACCGCTAATGTTTTTACCAACTAGCTTCTCTACGCGCGCCCAGATAGTTGCAGCAGCCTTAACAGATAACTGCTGACCTACAATCGTCCGCATTAGTCGCCCTAGCCGTTTCTTTTTTGGAATTGCAGCGAAAGAGGGTAGGGCGCTTAATCTGGATAGCAAACCAAACATGATTTCATCATTTTGTTTGAAAAACTCTAGTATTTTTGCTTCTGCCACTACTCAATCATACCAATAGAACAGCGTATAATATAGTTCGTGATCAAGCTCAATAAAGCACAGCAGGAAGCAGTTGACCATATTTATGGACCTTTGCTCGTACTGGCTGGTCCTGGGACCGGTAAAACACAGCTGCTCAGTGCGCGTGTAGCCAACATACTGCAGCATGATAACAGCCCCAGCAATATACTCTGTTTAACATTTACAGACGCAGCCGCCAGTAACATGCGCGAGAGACTTGTTGGTCTAATCGGCCAAGATGCATACAAGGTTCATATCAGTACGTATCATGCTCTTGGGGCGGATATTATCAAAAATCACGCCGAATACTTTCAAAAGTTAGCAGTTAACCGAAGTGAAGACGTGCTCCTAGAGCGGCCCATAGATGAGCTAACGCAGATCCAGATCATAGAACAGATAGTTGACGATCTGGATTTTAATGACCCCCTAATAGGTTCTCGCTACTACGTGAAAAGTGTTTTGTCGACTATCAGTGACCTCAAGCGCGCCAATATGACTCCCGATGACCTCAGTACTACTGCCGAGCATAACCAGGCGCAGATAGACACTGCTCAAACCGTCATCGACAGAGTAGTTAACTCAGCAGGGGGATTCTCACGCAAAAAAGAACAGCGCTCAGCTCAATTTGACGACTTACTCGAATCTCTGTCAAAACTAAAAGGTGATCTGCTAGAGCAAGCAGTCACCGAACTATCTCTAGCTTATGTCGAGTCAAGCGAAACTAGCAGCTCAACACCGCTGACCTCATGGAAAACAAAGTGGCTCCCTAAAAATGCAGAAGGTAACCATACGCTGACTGACCAAAAACACGTCGGCAGACTACTTTCTCTCAGTAGAATATACAGCGCCTATAACCAAGCGTTGTCTGATCGTAATCTCTACGACTTTGATGACATGATCCTGCGCAGTATCGAAGCCCTAGAAACCAGTAGTGAGCTTCGTTTTAATCTACAAGAGCAATACCAGTACATACTCCTAGACGAGTTCCAGGACACAAATGCATCACAGTTCAAACTCGTCGAGCTGATTGCCAGTAGAGACACAGATGAGTCGCCGAATATAATGGCTGTAGGCGATGACGACCAAGCAATCTATGCATTCCAGGGCGCCAAATCCAGCAACATGCTCAAGTACATACACACCTACAAAAACACACGCATTATTCCACTGACAACAAATTACCGCTCAGGCAAGCCTATCCTGGAGCTAGCGGGTGCGCTGAGTGAACAGATCCACACTAGGCTATCTGACAACCTGGAATATGTCAGCAAGGACCTAACAGCTGGACTAAAACAACCTGTTCAAGCGCCTGAGAGAACAAGCTATAATACACAGATAGACGAATACGCAGGTGTCGCAGACAGTGTAAGCGCGCTCATTAACGATGGGGTATCACCAGAACAAATTGTAGTCCTCAGCCCTAGACACAGAGACCTGGTTGCCATTGCGCCCTATCTCCATGGTCTCGGGATCCCCATAGCTTATGAGAGACAAGAAAATGTACTCGAATCTCCACATATTACACATACCGTTAACGTATGTAGATTGCTGCTGGCCATTCGCGAAATGGGCACAGTGATAATCAACCAGCTGGCCCCAGTAGTCCTTAGTGAAACCTACTGGGGCATTCCTGTTGATTCAATATGGCACATTAACTGGAGCTGTGATCGAGATAGCAACTGGCTGGAGCTAGCCATCGACGAAGATGACTTAGCAACACCTGTAAAGTTCTTGCTCACTCTAAGCAGCATGATTGACAGCCATTCGCTTGAACATATGCTTGACTATTTAATTGGTAATCAACCCATCGAAATTGACGGTGAAAAGTACACGAGCCCATACAAGAAACACTACCTAGCCCCAGAAGCAGAACGTAGTAGTCCAGACATGTACTACGAAATAATCTCTAGTCTTAGCACTATCAGAGAAGCTATTAGAGATCGTCAGACAAATACTGACAGATCTCTACAGATACAAGATTTCATTGAGATAACGGATATGTACCGTGCAGCGGACATGCGTATGACATATAAACATGCTGTTGAATCACACCCCAAATCAGTCCAGCTCATGACAGTGTATAAGGCAAAGGGGTTAGAATTTGAACATGTGTTTCTAATAAACGCAGACGAGCAGACATGGGGAGGAGGTGCCAGAGGCGCGAGCAATAAACTCAGCCTACCGCCGAATCTCGCCCACATCCGCTACACAGGTGCGGATCATGACGAACGTCTGCGCATATTGTACGTTGCAGTGACCAGGGCAAAAATTGGTCTGCATATTAGCTCTCATAGAGTAAACATGACTGGAAAACAGACAACCTCTCTGTCGTTCCTACACGGTGTCCTCGATGAAAGCCATAAAGAAGAAACAGGCTCGGCAGTCAATGCCCAGGAATCCATACTCTACCACTGGTCGAATCGACACCTTCAGGTGTCATCAAGCCTACTTTCATTGCTTGCGCCTCGTCTAGCAAAATACCGCTTGAGTCCAACCCATCTAAATAGTTTTGTGGATCTCGAGTATGGGGGACCTGAGAGTTTTGCGCTCAACACCCTACTCAGATTCCCGCAGGCGCCATCTGGTCCAGGAGAGTACGGCACGTCAATCCACAACGCGCTGGAGTGGTATCAACACAGGCTGTCATCAGGCAAACCACCAACCACTGACGAGACGATTGGGTATTTCGTGCGTGATCTGGGTAGTAGACTACTAACGGCACCTGAGCTCCAGAGGTACACGGACCAAGGCACGGCTAGTTTGAATAGCTACCTAGAGCGAGCAGCAAAGGAATGGTCGGATAATGCAGAAACGGAGGTTAATTTTTATAGTCACGGCGTTACTGTTGGGCCTGCCGTCTTGTCGGGGAAGATTGACCGTATGGAAATTGATCACAAACAAAAAACTATCAAAATCGCCGACTACAAAACAGGCAAACCATACCGCAAATGGACACGCGACCTGAAGCTTCTAAAATATGAACAGCAGCTCTACTTCTACAAAATACTGGTAGAAGGATCTGACAAATATAGAGACTACCGTTTAACTGAAGCTAGACTAGAATTCGTGGAGCCTGACAAAGATGGTCGAGCGGTCCCTCCACTCGTAATAGAGTACGATGATAAAAAAGAAGATGAAATAAAAAAACTGATCACGGTCATCTGGAGCATGATCATGGCCTACGATCTTCCCGAAGTAGACACATATACACGCGACCTAAAGGGCTCTCTACAGTTCATAGAGGATTTACTGACAAAGTCATGATATATTTATCGTTATGAAACGTCGGAACCTTGGCTACATCTTCATCGCGGCAGGCCTAGTATTCATATTCATGTCCGGATCTGGTTCGGACACGTCGACGCAGAGTGCTACTACGAACACCGAGCCTTCTATAACACTAGAGGACGGCATGCGGGCGAGACAAATCGTGTTCGAGTCCAATGAACCAGAGTACCCTGATGAGCAGAAAATTATCTATACCTTCGACGAGACCAGAACCCCAGACCCAGAGTTGCACCCAGCAGACCAGAGCTTATACGAAATAGTCTCTGATCTAGCACCGTCAGATCAAGATCTAGAGTCTATTGTTGAATTCGAGGTATATTTTGATGAAGAGGATGGCACTCTAGCATCCGTTGCGGCACTCGATAATGACAATGGTGAATGGGTCTACTCGATAAACTACATCAGCGTTACTGAATTCACAGAGTTAATCCCAACAATCGTTCATGAGTATGGGCATATCATTTCACTCACGGATAGCCAGACTACTACAGAATCTGAACAAGAAGGTATCACTGAATCATGCCGCACACTAATACTGGAGGAGGGCTGTTTGGCGTTTAACTCGTACCTAAATAGGTTCAACCGAACCTTTTGGAATGCCCAACTTGACCCCGGCGAAGACCGTACAGAAGATGAAGCAGCCGAATACTTTCAGCAGAACTCTGACAGCTACGTCACAGAATACGCAACCACCAATGTCGCCGAGGACTTTAGCGAAAGCTTCATGGTTTACGTGACCGGGGATCTACCAGACCCCTCTAGTGAGTTAGAAAAAGACAAAAAAGTACTTTTCTTTGACGAGTACAAAGAACTCAAAGATTACAGACAAAACGCTCGCGACAAAATCCTCTCCTGGGCTAAATAGGTTAGGTTACAGCTGCTTTTTTAGCTTCTCTAGCTCTTCCATCTTGCCACTGGCCGCTAACTTTGCTTGCCTTGGCCAAGAAGCCGGATCGTGCATGCGGTAGCGAGAACCTGCGTCCTCTAGAATGTTTTTGAGCTTTGTAGTGCCTGAGCCGGCAAGATCGCTATACGAGCGGACGCCTGCGGCGTGCAGAATCTCTTGTATCTTCGGGCCTATACCCTCGATGATCGTGAGGTCTTCCTTAATACTCATTGTTGCAGCTACTTTGCGCTTTTTAGGTGAAGCTTCAGCTGGTCCACTAGCGACACTACCTTCATACTTATTGATAAGCCAATAGGTAAAGAACCCTAGTAGATACGCAACTGCCAGCATAATGATTATTTCCCAGACTGCTGTATCTTTGTCTTTGATATTTAGATCTTCAAAAGCGCTTACTTGTGCAAAAAAAATCATGTGTTTACTCCTATTCCTCGATTTTGTTAAATGTGACTACAGCTCGGCGGTTTTGTACTCGCCCAGCTTCATCTGCGTTGTCCGCAACAGCATCTTCGCCGGCTTTTATTGCGATTGTTACGTCGTCTGCATTTACACCTGACTCAACCATGTAGTCGAGTAGTGCATTAGCCCGCTCTAGACTTAGCCGACGAGCGTTCTCACCGGAACCACCAGCAGTGTAGCCAGTGATTGTGTAGCTAGCATCGCCTTCTAGACCTGTTCGTACCATCTCATTTAGATCCAGCTGCCATTCAAAGCTCGTAAACGTCGCAGCATCGGGGTTAAAGTAGGCTGTAGCGGTCAGCGCTTCGTCATACACAGGTTCGGTAGGCTCGGGCTCATCAGCTACTGTCAGCCCTGGTTGCTCAACGGTATTTGCCTGATCTGCTTCATTTGCTACCGACTCAGAGCTAGTCTCGCTAGCGTCCCCACATATATCTTGCGTATTACAGGTATACCAGTATGCTGAAGCCGCAAACCATCCAAGCGTTGCGAGTAAAACTACTGGCAAACTTAGTACCTTTGCCTTCATTAATAACCCCTTTGTTTTAGCTTAAGCGATTATATCATGAGATTCAGGTATATAATGTGCAGGTCATGTTAACTCACCACATACAGAAAGAAATCGTCTATAGACTGGCTAGTTTGCACAGTGCAACCTTCAGTGAGCTAAAGCCCGACGGGGTAGAGAACAAGCTGTTCACGTACCACCTAAAGCAAGTAATCGTATCCAAGCTAGTCCAGAAAAATAGTTCTGGATCATACGAGCTAACTTCAGAGGGTAAACGCTCAGCAGCCGGCATATACCATTCACTGAGAGACAGGCTAGCGCTTGCCAGGTCAGTTCTAACTGTCTGTGTACGCAATGATAGTCACTGGCTACTGGCAACCCGAAAACTACATCCACTACTCGGTAAAACAGGATTTATTAACATCACACCCAATCCAAAAGAGCTGATCGAGATTACAGTCAAAAAACAGATAAAAGAGCGTCTGGGTGTCGATATATCTGATGTGAGTACCGTAGGCTCTGGCTACTTTCGTACATATGATGACGAGTCTCTCGAAAGCTTTATTCACATGACTATCATCACTGCAGCATGCAGCAGTAGGGACACTCTCAAAGAAGGTAAGAGAGCTAGTTATGAATGGTACCAAGATCCGGATTTCGAAGACACAGCTATGATGCCGGGGGTATCGTTAATCGCAAATAAGATTAAGCTAGGCGACCCGTTCTTCTTTGACGAGAGATATGTCCTGCCCCTGAGCGACGAATCGTGAATGTGCATCACGAAAGGTCTGAGGCATATGATTATCAATAAATCTGTTCACTAGACTCAAAGGGTCACCAATAGCCCGAAGTGAAGGGTGATGCCTCGCACTTGTGTGTAGGTTAATGGCATTTTTGCGGTTAAGCATCGCACTCCTCTTGACCATCACCTGAATAGCCCGAGCTACCGCGTCATCCTCATAGTCAAGATTGGCGCCCTGGGAGATCACATCTCTCTCCCACGAGGCAATCGAAGCAACCACATCGGCACCTGCTAATTGCATACTGCTTTCTCCGAGCAGTCTGCTGACTTGGTTGCGAGCGTTGCGAACACTCCTGCTGCTATACCTATCCGCATGAATCAGATCGACTAGCGCGTGCTGAGCCATTTCTAGTCTACCTGCAGCTGCAGACAAAAGCATATCTCTGCCCGGCCGCTCTGCAGGTGGGGTAGCGAGGTAGGGGAGTCTCAGGTTTTTATAGCCAACGCGCGGGCCACTACCTAGTACTTCTACACAAGAGACAAGGGTAGCCGCACCATATACTCTAGTGGGGAATTTCATCTCCTTAGGAGGGAGAGAGTCGGTTAGTTCATGAAGCATGAGCAGCGCGTTTCTGACTACCCAAGTGCCCCTGTACTGGGCAACTGCTAGACCTCGTTCATCTGGATCACCATCTGTGTTACGGATTGTATAATCTGTTTCGAAAGTACCATGAATGTCCGTCGGCATTGCATATACTCGTGGTGCTGGTTTACTCATGTTGCAAGCCTATAGTGCATCACGCGTCAAATCAGTGAAAACTTTTTCACCTAGGTGATACACTTATGGTTATGGATGAGCAAAAAACCGAAGGAATCGTCGTACAACCGGGTGAAGGTGTTGTTGTAGACCCTACTAATGCGGCGCCTCAGAAAACCGAACCTCAGCCAGAACAGGCACCTGACTTTAACATCCAGGACAAAGACTTAGAACGAATCATAAACCCAAGAACAAGCAAGCTAAGCAATCCTATAATTTGGCTGGTAGTATCTTCTATCTTAGCAATCGGTACCGTAGTGGGCTTGAGCATATACCTCTATCAAAATCTCGATAGTGGAATCGAAACCACGGAGATCCAAGAAGGGTAGACATGCTGTTCCATTGGTTCATAGCATTCTTGCCACCGCTACTGATACTAGGCCTCCCTAGACTGGTCACCAAGCTCTCTGGCAAGAAATCACCGGGGATTGGGCTACTTGTGGCAGCTAGTGCGGTGTTTGCTATTTCTTGGTTCCTGCCTTCACCAACTATTGAGGGTGTCGACACATCATTTACGACACATATTGTGGGTGGAGGTCTATTTAGCGGATTTGTATGGCTCTACTTACTAAAACACCTCAGACTAGACATTAATCTAGTGAGCCTACTGTATCTATTTGGGATTGTGTCAGCTCTCGGAGCGGCTAACGAGCTACTGGAACTATTTCTAGTCGAAGTGTTTGACTACCGCATAAACACTCACGAAACCAACTGGGATATACTTGCGAATACAATTGGAGCGGTAGTTTTCACTATAGTACTAGGTGTTACAAGAGCCGTGCGCTCTCGGGTACGCTCAAATTAACGTCCTGGTACGAATATGTAGCGATAAAGTTCCCGCTAGTTGTGATCCCGCTAACGTCATAGATCTTTCTCGTATCTTTTAGGACCCTGATGATAATCGTATCCTGGCCATCAGACGTCTGCGACTCCCAAACGGAACATCTGCTACCACTACACAGTTCATCTTCAAGCTGAACGGAGGCTCTGTTAAAAAAATCTAACTGTTCATCGTTCAGTACATAATTACTGATTTCTTCTGGATCAACCCCGGCTGCACTCTCAGGTACTTCATCCCATACCAGATCAATGTCGCTAAGCAGATAGTATCGACCGTCGACCTGCATGGTGCTAGACGACAATCTGCCATCAGGTGTCGTGTCAGAGATTCTCCAGTTGCCGCTAGTAGCATAGTCTAGTACAGATCTGTTCGTCTCCTCACCTGAGTCAAAGAATGTCACGGTCACAACCACATCTTCACGTGCATCAGTAGGTACAGGGTCGCCATTCGCCGTTAGCTTGGCAAATCTGTTGACCGTCTGGGCTACTGGAGTAGGTGAGGCCTGCTCTGCATCACGAAAAAATCCGGGCAAGCTGACGCCTAGAACAACAAACCCGCTAGTGACCATAACGAGAACAATACCAATGACCAAATTTCTCACAATACACCTATTTTATAGTAACTTGAGATTCAGGAGGGCGAAAAAGAGACCCCGGCTGCTCTTTCCGAGGTCTCTGCTAGTACTAATAGCTAACTACTGTGTGTAAGCGAAAAGTCTAGCTTTTTTTGGCAGCTGTATCAGCCAGCCACATATAGACTGACATACCTACAACGCTACCTAGTATCGGACCGACCAGTTTTTCAACTGACAAGTCCTGCATACCGAGTGCAATCGCCGGGTTGATTGTCCCAGCTCCGCTTGCGACACTTGCGACAACAATACCAAGCATTAGGCTGAAACCGATTGTTACAGCTGCTTGCGCACCTGTCAGTTTGTTGCGTACTGCAGCAGCAATACCCATACCGAATACGGCCATACCGAGTATCTCAGCTACGAATAGCTCATTTGAAAAATCAGCATCGATGCTAGCTACATCGCGACCTGTGAGGTACTCGTACATTAGCCAGGCGCCAAGCGCTCCTAGACCTTGTGCGACAACGTACATGACAGCGTCTGGTAGTTTAATCTTACGCAGCGCTAACATGCCAGCTGTGACGGCTGGGTTCACATGCGCACCTGAAATGCCGCCCATCATGTTGACGAGCACCATCAACGTTAGACCGACGATAACGACACCTACCGCTCCTGCTCCACCAACAGAAAAGGCAACTGATGCCAATATGAATGTCCCCACCAGCTCAGCTACAAAGCTGGCCATTTGTTTATTTGTCATTTTAGACCCTCCTTAATAAGTCTGCTCATAATTATAGCATAACAAGTTTGTGCTATTGGCTAGAGACTAATGTCGTTATCGAACTAATAGGACTCTCACAAACCATGATGGTTTTCTAAGCGAAACAGATATAAGACCAGTTGTTTTGGATAGGGCACCGTCAGGGTTTCTGGGAGCCCTATTAATTAGTTCACGCCTATGGTGCGTTTCAGTCTATCAAAGAAACCTTCGTCCGCAGTTTGTCCAGAACAAGTAGATGGATCTGACTTGGTGTTGGCTTCTGCAGCTTGCGCCAGACCCTGCAGCTCTGTATACCTAGATAACAAAACTTCTTCAGAGTCATTACTGTAGTCGACGACAAGCTGGTCGAGATCACCAATGGTGCTGTTAGCGACGCCTCGAACAATCTTGCCGTTTAGGACAAACCGGAGTTGCTTAGCGTCGTTATCGCTGTGAACTCCTGCTTCTGTTTCAACTGTGTTCTCCGTTAGGCCATAGCCTAGATTGCTAAATAAATGACTCCAGGTTGCAGCTTCGTCGTGAACATGCACTAATGTCGAGATATTGTCGTGTAGGTGGACTCTAGACGCCGGGTTGTTGGAATAGGCATCACTGCATGCAGCTATTTCTTCGTAGAACACAAAACTCTCCAACTGGTCACGCTCTCCGTCAATGTATAGAGCAAAATCTGCATGATAATGGGTGACGTTAGGCCCAACAAGCATAAACCTCAGGCTAACAGCCCAGAGGAACCCTAGTAAAAACACAGCTACAAATTTAAATGTATAGTTTTTTAGCATAGAGCCATTCTACAGCACGCCGCCGTCATATGTACTTAACTCAAGCGACTGGTATACTTTGTATAGCTTATGTTTGATATCACACTACACATATTAGCCCATGCAGGAGAGGAGCACTCTGGTGCAATCAGCTCTGTGTCTCATTATTTTGGTGAGCCCCTCAATGCGCTTCTCTTGTGGATTGGAGTAGTTGTGGCGGTGCATGCTGTTTGTTCTTACGCGCTCAAGTTGCGCAGAGCCCACGAACTACTAATGATCGCGCTCGCACATTTTGTGCTCGGTGTATTTTTCTACGAATACCTACCTAATATGGGGGCGATAATTATCAGCATCGGCTTTGCACTAACGTTGTTTCTCGTAATAGCCGGGCTCGGCAAACCACATTCAAAGGAGTAGTTATGGACACGGATGAAAATATACAAGTAAAAGTATTCAGCGCACAGTGGTGTGGCTTTTGTAAAATGGTCAAAGCATATCTATCCGACAAGGGTGTAGAATTCACCGTCGTAGATATTGACGAAGAGCCTGATGCTGCCATGTGGTTACGAGAAAAAACAGGCCAAGCAGGAGTACCTGTAACCATGTTCGGCGGCAAAGACCTGGTGATTGGTTTTGACCGCCAAGGGATTGACGGCTACCTACGTGAATACAAGCTCATCTAACGCAACCATTGTTGTCTATACAGGGGAGGGCAAGGGCAAAACAAGCGCTAGCCTTGGCCTGCTAGTAAGAGCTCTCGGTGCAGGTAAGTCGGTCGCTTTTCTTCAGTTCATAAAACACTGGCAGGTGAGTGAACATCAGTTTATAGCCGAGATAGAAAAAACCTACGGGGATAGACTGCTTTTCTACAAAGGCGGCAAGGGCTTCTACAACGCCGGTGACATGTCAGCCAAGGAAATAACCGAAAAGCAGCATAAGCAAGCCGCTAAAGATACACTGACCAAAGCGGAAGAAGCTATCCAATCGAGTTACGACGTCGTCATCTGTGACGAGATCAATAATGCAGTTCACGACGGGCTACTACCAGAGGGCGCGCTAGCTGACCTAATATCGACTGCCAGGCAGCAAGGCGTATCGCTATGTCTAACCGGCAGGAACTTCCCGGAAAAGCTCGTCGAACATGCTGATATAGTCACAGAGATGGCTAAACTCAAACATCACTACGACGACGGAGTCCTAGCCAAAATCGGCATCGACTACTAAAGCGACTGCGTAATTTAGTAAAGCCACTGAACTGTTCATGCACGATAATGGTCTAGGCTAGCAGGGATTCTTGATGACTGTCTCTTACGCCATTTGCACTAACTACCCCTGAAACAGCAATTCTTGAGGCAAATTCACCGTACTGGTCTTTTAGCCCCTCCAGAACTTGAGCTACGTCTTCTGACTTACCAGTTCTTTCGAGTACAGAAAGGTGCGCACTCATAACAGCGGCGCTCCGTTCACTAGCAATGTTATTAAACCTACTAACAGCCGTACGAAAATCATTATATGCTTTTAGCTTTGCTGCCTCCCACAGCCTTAACTGCTCTGCAGCCATATCAAGTTTGAACAGTTGATTGCCATCATCAATTTCTGCCTTATTTAATGCTGCCCCCCACGAAGCTCTAAATCCTTGGCATCTTTTTCTGTAAGCAGAAATATTCATCCTCTTGCCCTTTTCAAGCGCGAGAGCTATTTCGCGGCCAATAAAATAGTCACAAATACGAATCACATCTTGGTGCAGCTCTTCTTCTAGCTCAGATACATCTTCAACTCCATGATGGTCCTGTAGAACATAGCTTCTGTGATCAATAGCTAGCGAGGAAACCTCTACTGCCACCGCATATGGAATTCCGTTTGCTAAAACAGCGTCCCTATACTCTGAAGGTAGCTGCGCAAAGAGAAGTGCTTTTTCTAGCTGTCTTGGCGTAAACTTGCCCTCAGCAGCTGCGACAAATCCTTTCTCGTCGGACCATCTACCTTGCTCTAAACCAAAGTAATACGACTCTACAATTGCAACAGCGTTGCGTTCTTCAGGCACTCTTTCATGCAAATTCTCGTCAAGCTGAATGCTCAGTATCGTTGCTGGGTCTGGGGCATCATAGATCTTGCACTCTATCACTGTATCAGCAGGGTCAATTTGATATCCATGTTCTAGTGCATATGCACTATGGCGCTCAGCCAGATCCCATATAGTACCTGTTCTTGTATGCCCAGCTATCACTAAATAGTACATACCATCCGAGGCAGGCGAGTAGTCATCTGGTCTATGCTCGGCTCCCCATATACGGTTTACAAACTCAACGTACTCTTTAAAGCCAACTTCTTCTACTCTTGCAATATCAGGGTTATTGAGTAAACCAATCTCTTCGATTGACTCGCCCAAACTGGTGCGCACTCTATTAGGGGCATTCCTCGACTGAGCAACCATTATCACGTCGCCCACTCTCAAGGGCATTATATTGTGGACACCGTAAACTTTCGGTCTAAACTCTTCTGGTACGTGTGCGTACTTATCCTCAGCCCCACCGACGGTCTCTGCGCGTACTGCACTCACCAGACTATTACCCTCCAAACTTAAGCTATATGATACACGCATGTCATAACGCCGGAAAAACATAAGGGTTGTGTATACTCAATTCGTATGATCAAGAGACTACTGAAAGAACTCCTTAGATACCTAGCGATTGCAATAATGACAACAATAGTCGTACTGCTCGTAAAAGACATTGGGGACTTTGTTGTTAACAAGCAACTGCGGAACCAGGGTAGCTACCCAGTGCTATCTGTGTATGACGGCGACACTATCGGTGTCAAAATGGACGGCCGCGAGCAAAAAGTACGTCTTATAGGCGTAGATACGCCAGAGACAGGAGGCAATGATACGAATATCGAGTGCTATGGGTTCGAAGCAACCGATTACGTCCGGGATCTACTAGACGGGGAGAGGGTGGTTCTAAAAGCGGACCCACTCAGTACAAATCGAGATCGTTACGAGCGACTACTGCGATTTGTTGAGCGCAAGTCCGATGGCCTAGATGTTAATCTAGAGCTCGTCAAGAATGGCTATAGCCCGTTCTACAATAACTTCCCGCATTCTAGGCTAGACGAGTTCAGAACGGCCGCCGAACAGGCACAAGAGCGCCAGATAGGCCTTCATGCAGAATGTGTTAACGAGACCTCCTGAAAAGCCCAAAAACTATTGACAGCATAGCTTCAATCATGATGAATGGCACACCCAGGGCTATCAATACAGCTCTCTCAAGCACGCTAAAAACAGCAGCGATTTTTTTACCCCATAGCCAATACGTCTTTGTTAAACGAAATAGATAGGGGTAGGTTGTTAAGGGGCTGCCAGTTAACCTACGGACTGAAATCGTTGCCAGAGGCTCCTTAATAAAATGTACACGGCCCCTCCTACTAAGCAGGATACCCATATCGACATCTTCCCATATGTCAGAGCGCATCATCTGCTGGTTTCTAATGGCCTTCCAGGCCGTCTTTCTAAATGCGCAGTTGCTACCAAATGTCAGGTAACTACCCATCATTAACCTTTGGGACTCATAGGCAAGACGCGTAATTAGCACAGGACCCTTTTTGAAATAACTTTCTCTTGGTAAAACCATGCCAGTAGCAGCAATAACATCTCGTTCTTTAAAAGAACTCCTAATAGCCTCTAGCCACTCAGGCATAACAAAAGTATCAGCATCAATACGTGCAATTATCTCGTTCTTGGCAGCTGCAAACCCTGTGTCTTGGGCGAATACTTGGCCTTGGCGGCTTTCTTTCAGAACACGTACTTTATATTTTTTGGCAATCTTTACGGTTTTGTCGGTCGAGTTGTTATCAACAACTATCACTTCATCACCTCTTTTTAGTTGAGGTATTAATACGTCAAGACACCCCGCTATCATTGACTCTTCGTTATATGCCGGGATTACGATGCTAACTTTTGGTGTTTTTGGAGAGGTTTTTTTGGTC
>JBCCHY010000001.1:0-80801 GCA_039028495.1 Patescibacteria group bacterium | reverse complement strand
GGCTCACCTTGATCACCCTTCTCTCCCTGCTCACCTCGTAGATCATCTGTCTCTGCAAGAGTTAGTTGGTTGGTGATGCTAGGGCTCGGGATGATTGATTCGGCGAAGTCGAATTGGGAGGCTATTTGGGAGTCGGTGCAGTTATCACTAGTATCCGCATCTCTAATGCCTGTTAGCTTGTCCCAGGTACCATTACCGTTGGTGATGACTAGTCTTTGTGGACAAGTTGCTACTTCAAATACCCTCTCTCTTTCGACCGGAACCCTACAACCCGATAATGTCTTAGCGTCATCTAGGCCGTCTCTGGTTTGACTTGGCTCCTCGCTATGGCAAACCTGAAAGTAGACTGAGCCAGTATCTGTAAATCTAGGCACGTCTACGTCTACCGTATAGCTACCACCACGTACGCTAACGTCTGCAAAGTCTTCTTCAAACATCAGTGCGCCAGTCTGCGCCTGATAGCCGACAAATCGTAGATCGTAATAGCCATCCTCGACAGCCACACCTTCGGCGGAGCGCAGTTGACCGCTAAGCGGTATTTTGTGTGGAACTATAAACACAGCGCCCAGACCTACCAGTATTAACACTAGTAGGCTAAGTGTTTTTGCGAGTGGGTGTGCGAGTACCCCCTGAAACAACTTTGACTCCTTTTTTGTTTCGCTTACGCTTATGATAATCTACCTGAGCATATTTCGCAAGGAGTTGGACCCCTGTTATCCACGTTGACGCTTAAACATAAAGCACCTATAATACTGCCCCGTATTCCGGGATAGCTCAGCGGTAGAGCGGATGGCTGTTAACCATTAGGTCGCTGGTTCGAATCCAGTTCCCGGAGCCAAATAGAGATCGCCCTTCTGGGTGATTTTTATTTGGCTTTGAAAACTAGAATTACTAGCGACCCTGGATTGCTTTGGCAAGACAGATAGTCGTTCGGTTCGATAACTCCCCGAAAATCTATGATTTTCAAACGGGCGAGTTATATTCCATAGTCCAGTTCCCGTCCTATGCGGTGTAGAGTTTACTATTGGTATACTTAAAAAATGAAAACTAGCGGTAACTACAGCAATGGTCAGGCAGTCAAGAAACAGAAAGGCGACATACTTACCTACTACCACAAAGACGGAAAGATAAAAGCCCAAGGCAAATGCATCGACGGCTCATTTGAGGGTAGGTGGGAATTCTATAAAAAAGAGGGATTTTTATGGAATGTAGGCCACTTCGAAAACAATAAAAAGCAAGGTAAATGGATACGTTATAGAGCCGACGGTAGCATAGAGAAAGAGCAGACCTTTGAGCAAAACAAAGAGGTTAAATAGCTAAGCTGTATCGACCTTACAAATTTATCCCAAATAAAGGTCTCTTCTCTGGCTTACGTACAGTCCGGTGGGCTCGCAGGCAACCCAGCTATAGCCCTATATACTTACAAAAATTAATGATAGAGACATAGCAATCCAGGACAGCATTATCAACCAGAACCATACAGGATTAGTCCTGCTGTCAATCGGCTCAACGAAGTACGTCTGTCCGGACTTAAGATCTGGATAAATCCAGGCTAGAAAGGCTATTCCCCAGAACCACTGCCAGTTAAACGCAATAGATAGCGCTACGAACAGCAGTGCGATTGCGGTTCTGTACTTAAATCCACTCCTACCCAGCCCTTGTGGCGTACCAGTTTCAATAACACCAAAAGAGCCTGACTGAGGATCGGTGACTAACCCGATACTTCCATAGGGGTTTTTGTCCGTGTATATCATTTGTCCACCGCTTGAGTTTACTTTTTCCGAAAATGCGTCAAGAGACTCAACAGAGAAAAAAGGCACCCAGTAAACCTTGTCTCCCCTTAAGTCTTGGTCGACTTCTTCTATTCCGGCAATCTCTTCTCCAGCAGGATTTAGGACTTTGTAGCGAACAGTTTTGTAGCTAGTATCTCTTTCGAGCTTAAAGCCAAAGACTTTTTCATAGAACGGCTTTACCTTCTTTACCGAATCAACTATCAGTTCATTCCAGACTACGTGACCTGGTTTTGAACCATCACCACGCCTACTAAACTCTGGGCCTTCATAGACGGTGAAGCCTGCCCCTGCTGGGTCACGTATAAGTGCAATCTGACCTTTATAGAATGGACTAGGCTCAACCTCGATAACAACACCTTTTATTTTTCGTGCTCTATCTACAACCCCTTGAATATCGTTTACCGAGAGGTATGACATCCAAAACGACGGCATTTTTATCTTGCGAAAGAAAGGCGGCATATCAAAAATACCTGCGATAGCATCAGAACCTGCAAATGCCCCGTAATAGCTTGATTTATTTATGCCAAATTGATCATCTTCATCAGATATTGCATCAAAGGCTGACGTATCTTTATGCAGCGTCCATCCAAACACGCTTTTGTAAAACGATCTGGCCTTTTTTAGATCCAGAGCAGATAGATCTGCCCAGATAAAATTCGCATCTTTTTTATAATCTATCACGTAGTTTCCTCTCCTCTTCAAAACAGTTATCTGGTAAGTCATTGCCGCTAACCTTGAACGATTCGCAGGTTAAGAAATACCGGTTATAGTGTCCTATCACAAACCCGAGCAGGCCAATAATGACTGCGATACCTACGAGCCACCAGGATAGGCGCTTAGAATTTATCTTTAGCATATCACTCTGTGTTACTGAGAGGATTATGTAGGCAGCATACGGCAAAAAGAGGACTGTCAGGACAGTGCTAAACAAGAAAAGCACAAAACTAAATAGAGACTCTGTATCACCTAGATAATAGCTCCAAACCGTTAGTCCTAGCGCAACCGTTGGTGAAAGCATTGCCACGAGCGACCAGCCTTTTAGGATTCTCTTATTTTCAAGTGCTATGTCGGCCAAGATGATAGCGATTGAGATGATCCAAACCAGAAAGAACTTATCAAAAAAGATTGTTTTAAATGCACCAAAATTGAACGCTATATCCCATACCGCTACCGCGATAACAATCGCTGCGAGAATATATTTCCTTGTAAGACTATCCGGTTGTTTCACTCTTTGGCTCTAGCTCTATTGTTTATATGATTTCCTTATATATCTTACCAGCCTTGTCGCTGCGGTCATTCTCCTTATATCTCAGGTCATTCTTTATGATATCTGACAACTTTCAGGCTAGTCATTTTCTATGAATGATTCATAGATACTCTGCAGGTCTTTAAAATTGTGTTCCCTGTTATCCGATATATAGCGACCTTCTTTTTCTTCATCTGTTGCGAGCCTATTTCCTGACGGCCCTTGGACAAAGCCAAGTGCTGTCACTGGACATGACTTATTTGCAGGCTGAAGCCTGTTCTCATGCACGAGTGATTTTAGTTCGATACTGTAGATTTTGACTTGTGTTTCATAGTTTTTTCGGAATACTGTCACAGGGCCACTCCCACCCTTAACTTCACATGTTGATTCATCAAAATTCTCAAACGCAAAACTGTCGAGACAGATAACATAGTCGAGATGAAGCGGGTCTTGCGTATGTTTATAGTCACGCCCTACCCCATCACCCTCAAAGTACCTGAGCTCAATCCTCTCATCGTCGATTATCTGTCCTGTACTCGCTTCCGGATCATTAGCAGTAAGCACAATGGCCAGAGGATCTCCCCCGGAGTCTGTAACCAAAGATTCTGCCGGCCAGTTAACTCCATCACATACCGGAGCAAAGTTAATACTTGGAAATCCCTCGTACTCATTTGGGTCAAATCCATTCTCATGCCTGACTGTTTTAGTAACAAGCTGTGCTTTTTGGTCTTGGGCCACACTCTTATTTTCAGTACCCCGTTCTGATGCCATATCTAACTCGGAGTCGCTGTTGTTTAGTAGCAGCGTGCTTATGCCAAACAGTACGAACAAACCAAACATCAGGACAGTCATGGTCTTTGGGGTAATTTGCTTTTTCACGCTTTTATTATACATGCATCTGTGAGCTAGGTACTTGTCCTTTAATAAAATGGGTCAGGAGATAGAACAAAAGATATATCCGTACAGAGACATTTTTACTATCTACTAATGTGCGTATAATCTACTTATCTGGTCGGTAAACCTTATGAGTAATTCTGCATATAAATCAATTGAAGCCAAGATAAAAACCTTTGAGAAACGTCAGCAAGAGCTGACTAGAGCTACATCTGAGCTAGACAAACAGATTGATTCTGTTAAGCGAGATCAGCGAAAACCTAATGTTAGTGGATCTCTTGGTAAAGCAGCCGATTTACTCAAAAGACAGGCGCAAGCGACGGCTAAACGTCAGGCTCTGGAGACCAAAAAAACTGAGCTAGATAGACAGTCCAGAGATCTGCAGAAAACCATAGATACCCACAAATTCTGGGCCGAAAAGGCCAAATATGGCGACGAAGCTACCCAGCAAGAAGCTTTATGCAGGCTCTCCTGAAACAGACTGGTTACTTATCATGGCCTCAAAAGCCTCGAGGGTGCTCGCTAATTCAGGTTGGAAATCCATTTCTGCCAGCCTAGACATTAGCAGAACAGCTGCTTTTGCACCTACCGAATTTGTGCTGCCGTGCATAACGATCGCATTCGCCTTGCAGCCAAGAAGTAGCCCACCACCAACAGCGTTTGGGTCAAAGTATGCCATCATACCAAATAAGTCGGTCTTAACCTCTTCAACAAACCGCTCATCTCTGTCTGCCGAGCGCATATGCTTGGTGACTGAGCTCAGAGCACCAGCCGCCACTCCCTCTGCTGTTTTGAGAGCAACATTTCCAGTAAACCCATCAGTTATGACAATGTCTACAGAGCCATCAATCAAGTTTCTACCCTCTACAAACCCATCCAGCAGCCTATAATTGCCCGAGGGAGCAAAATCAGCTAGATGTCTATAGGCATCTCTGTCGACCTGCCTGCCTTTACTGAGTTCTTCTCCGTTAGTTAGTAGACCCATTGTCGGGTGATCAACGCCCAAAGCATTAAGATAGCAGCTGGTCATCACCCCATATCTGGCTAAGTCAACCGCGCTCCAGCCCTCATGAAAAGCACCGCCATCAGTCATAAATGTATGAGCCAGCCTATCTAGCTGAGGTTCACTAACTAACGCCCTAGGTAGTGTAAGAGCTATAGGGGTCTTGAAATTACCATGTCTACCCAAACAGTGTCGTCTACTAGTGGCAGCTGTGACCATAGCACCAGTATCGCAAGCTGAAGCGAACCCGGTTGCCCCATCTTTAACCAAGCTAGCAGCCACCCTCAGGCTTGTGCCAGCCCCTTTGCCGTGCTGTCTTTTTTCGCCCATCTCTACCACTCCTTCAGCAACAACGTAAGGCAACTCTGTATCTTCAAGGTGCTGTTGCTGGCCTACCAGAATAATTCGCGCGCCAATCTCATGAGCAGCCTCTTCCGCGCCCCTTATTAGCCCTGCGGGGCCTTCAAAGCCATCCCCACCCATAATATCGAGTACCACCACTTTCTGTGGCTCCAAGTTATCCCTATTCTTTACATCGAATTGTTCAAAAAGTTGCATATTAACCTCATTTCTTGCTTTTGAATATACTATTGATTCATACCAGTTCAAGCATTAGCAATACGGATCTTCTCTAAACAACCTCTGCTAGTTTAACCCGAACACGCACCTCGTCACCTGCACTTATGGATTCTTGTTCTCTGATGGATTTCTTTATAGGTAAAAGAAAGGTCTTTGATTTACTGTCCGGGAATATAGATGTTTTCCAAGTACTACTGCCGATAGTAGCCTCTACCCGAATCGAGCCAAACCCTGGACCCTGCTCTCTGCTAATCATCTTTAGCTCAGCGTGAGTGTCTGTCGGCAGAGAAACAAAATACCATGACGTCGGCCCTTGAAACTCCCACAGCTCTCCCGAAAATTTGTATGTCATACAAAAATAGTACACCACAAGTAGCGCTCAAGCTTGCAAAGCTTCCCATGTTTCAGGATAATTTATGATGTAATAAGTCCGAGGTAACACTGTGGCCAGTGGTTTTAGTGAAAGATATGCAAATCTAGCACTGGGTGAAGTTGAAGATGCGCTCGTTTTAGCGCGCGGTATTCAGCGTCTTCGAAGACCTGACTTCATGGATCAGTTTGCAATAGCTGAAAGCGCTGATGCGCTGAAGCGAGCTACCTTTTTGAAAAATGCCTTTACAGACTCTATAGGCTACGACCCCAGCTCAGAGAACCCCAAGACAGATCCTCTTTACGAGTGGATAGCCGCAAACGGCCGTGCGAAGAAAATAGTAGCAACAATGTCCGAAGCAGCACTACAGTACTCAACACTGGGGAGTGTCGGCGACAACGGTTTTCGTGGTGGAGAACGCGGATTTACTGCAACATGGCAACCTGGGTTAGAGTTAAGAGTAAACTTTCTTACGATAGAGCTGCTAAGGAGAGGTGAGCTCGTTGCCATAGCACCTTTTGACTATATGCTCGCAAAAGGACGACATAACGAAAAATATGAAGAAGCAAAAGAAGAAGCTAGGTCTGCAGCTGAGGACTTTTATCAGGCGAGAAACGACACTCCATTCAGGGCAGCTAAGTCCAAATGGGTAAATGCTCGCGACGACTCAGCCGATGAAGATTTCCTGCCTGAAGGTACTTGTGCTGGCTTGCTTCACTTCGGGGAGAACAGGGGAAGAAAGCCTGAAAGATTTGAAGGTTTAAATTACCCATTCACGCCAACGGGATTTATAAATTTCTCTGGACGATACCACAACATACTGATTGAGGCCCCGGAAAAACAAGGTCTAAGGTGGGCAGATATACAGGATGAACACGGAAACATAAAGAGGCTAGTGTACCTACCCGAAGAACAAGGCATGGTAATTGGCTTCTCTACCCCTGAATACAGTTCCAGGTCAGCAGCTAGCCATGATCCAGTGCGTGTCGAAAGTCATCCTGAAGATCCCAGCGTGCAGACCGAAGGCTTTAGTCTAGAAGACGAGATAAAGTACTTACGCGCAATGGCTGAGAGAACAACAGTGCAGCCATCAGATGCTTTACAACGAGGCAGCGTGAAGCCTGAGGATGAAATACCCGATAGAATGAGACTGGCCACTTTTATGCGTAATACAGTTACAGATGCGTATTTTCATAGATCAATCGTAGGCACCCTGCTGGGACGGAACATCCAAACTCAAAGCCACAGAATAGACCCTAAATGTATTGTTGGAGGATCAGAGAAGCCGACAAGATCCGATAAAGAGACTAGAGCTGCAGTTGCAAGAGCCATAGGAAACCAGCCTAATCCACATGCAGCCTAACTTGCGTTTTATCCTGATTGATTCCACGTATTTATATAAAGATCCAGATCAAAGCGTTTTTTGAGGCCTGATTTATTCATGTAGCGGATCTTGCCGTACACGTCACGGTCGAACCATGGACGGTCGTGTACGCCGGCGATCGACCACATAATGCCCGTATATCCATTGGGGTCCCTACCGTCCAGTGAGTATTTGTCATTTAGATAAACAGCTATATCAATCGCCTCTTCTGGACTAGCAGACCACTCGAGCAGCTTTTTGGCCCAGTACATCCGCATATAGCCGTGCATTTTGCCAGTTCCAACCATCTGCGACTGCGCTGCGTTCCAGGCAGGGTCATGTGTGCTGGATGTCTCCCACTGCTCTTTCGTGTATAGATATTCTCTGACGTCCTCCTTATGGGCATCCAACGTGTCCTTGGCCCAATCCCATGCACCTTCAAGCTGCCGATAATCCGGGCGGTAGAAGCAGTAGTTATCAGCGAGCTCTTTGCGGACAATCAGCTCCTCTAGGAACGCGTCCATACCGTCGGCATCGGTCGGATCGCCCTCAAAACTTGCCAGTTTGCCTTGGCGCAGCAGTAGAGGCTCCTCTCCTACACTATTAATAACATCTAGAGCTACGCGAAGTGCGGATATTTGACCAAAGTGCAGATACGGACTCAGGCCGCTCTGGCCGTCATCTACTGGATTGTTCCGCCGCAGCGCATAGCTACTGAGTCCTTTACTCAAAAAGTCCTCAAGCCGTGACTGCGCTGCTGCTTCACCGCTAGGTGTATCTAGCTTCTGACCATTACTGGACATCTTCTTGATGTATCTGGCATGTTCTTGCCAATCTACATAGGTCTCATGCGAAGCGTAAGGATGTGCTGTGACCTGTTCCGGTTCAGCTAGCCAGCCTGGGAGTTTTTTATGTACTTTTGAGCGCAATGTATGGGCAGCAAACTCTAGCTTATCACTGAGAATCCATAGCGGTATGAGATTGTGTGTATCGACGACAGAGACCCTGCACGGCGCCCTCAGGGCAGCCCATTTCTGTAGTTCACGCGGGCCCTTTAGGGGGCTAAAATCAAAGAATATCTCAGCAGGCTTGAGCGCTTCGAGCATCCGTTTCATCGACTCTCTTGGATTGCCTGTTGCAATCCTCATACTAATACCCAGACTAGACAGTTGCGACTCTACGTCAATCAGCCCCTCCAGCATAAACTCGTAGTGCTCTCTGTATCTGCCATTACCCTCTGGTAATAAGTTAAACCAGACGACGAGCGGCAGCTCATGCATGATTGCAGCCCGCTGAGCTTGTAGAAGTGCATGGTTGTCTCGTACTCGTTGATCCCTGGCCATAACATAGACCACACAGGCGCCTGCCACGTCTGGGGTTTTTTTATTGAGCTCTAGGGCCCTACTCATACAATAATTAGCTTGGTGAGCAGCGCAATGTATATGAATATAAACATTGCCCCTTCCCAGGCATGGATTCGTCTTGTTATGCCACTAAGAGTCAGTAGACCTGCAGCTATCAGTAGACCTGCAATTGAATAGTTCAGAATCTGGGGATCAATTAGCTGAACATCAAACAGCGACGCCGCTCCGCCCACGAGTAGCATGTTGAATATGCTTGAACCTATGGCGTTACCCAAAACCAAGTCACCCTGACCTTTTTTAAGCGCCTTAAACGACACTAGCAGCTCCGGCAGGCTCGTACCGATTGCAATGGTTACGATAGTTAGAACGTCTACAGCTATATCAAGCTCAGTGACTATGTCTAGTAGGCTATCGACCGAGAACTTTGAACCGAGGGCAAGCAGCACGACTGAGCCTACAAGTATAGCTATATCCGTACCCATGCCTTTCATAGAAACGGGACCTTTTGGCTCCCCCTCCTTTGACCTGGTGAGGTTGGCTATCATGCTTACCAAACCCTTGTGATATTCGGGCTCTTCTTTGTGTAGTACTGCATACAAGATATATGCCAGGAAAGCACCAATCAGTAAACCGCCGTCTAGTCTGCTAAGCGACCCATCCGAAAGTAGCACCGAAAAGAAGACCGTTACCGAAAAAAGAAGCGGAAAATCCAGATCTATGAGATCTTTATCAAATCTGATCGTCCCCAGAAAAAAAGTCGACAAACCGATGATCACTAGCATGTTCGCCAGATTCGAACCGACGATATTGGCAATCACAATATTCTGGGTGCCATCAGCAACTGCCGCCATGCTGGTGGCTAGCTCAGGCAAGCTAGTGCCAAAACCCACCAGTAAAACACCGAGTACAAATGCCGGAAGTCGCAGCTTCAGCCCAATACTCTCAGCAGCACCCAAGAACCAGTCGGCGGCTTTAATGACTGCAGCTAGAGAAATCGCTAAAATTAAGATACTGGCTATCATTAGATTAGAGTCTACTTGAATCTACGCAAAACGACCAGACAGGATATGAATCCAAATGCAACCGTAGACAGGCGGAGAACTTCTAGCTGATCAAAGTAGGCCATTAGTATCAGAACAGGCAGTAAGACAAGACCTCTTAAGAAAGCGCTAATACACTCAATTACTGTTATATACGCAATTCTTTGTCCTGGATATGTATCGGCATCGGCATAAAACTCTTTGACAATAGGTATTGTTGCAGAAGGGTTGGTAGCCTCTTTTACTGCATTGTGCGAAATAGCTCCCACAGGCGAGCTTATGAATACACGAAACACTGCAAAGACAGCTGACAAAATACCACTGAGTCGAACCATGGTCTTGCCTCCGCCCTTGTCGCTCCAGACTCCGAAAAGATGGGCTGTAAATATACTCACAAACGTTGCACCTGTACTAATTAACCCTATGCTTTCATAAGGCGCTTCAGAGAATATGGCCAGAGCGATATAGAAGCTCCAGAAGCCACCGACCAGAACCACTCCAATGTTCTCAGCGAACTGCGCCGTATGGTCGCGCCAACCAGCAGCAACCTTGGGCAGTAGACCCTTGTAGCTAATTTTCTGATGCGTCTTAACAGGCTCCTTTGTAAAGAACAGAGGTATCAGCGAGCTCATCAGTAAACCCGCGGCTACCGCAATAGACACACGTATGTCTGAGAACCCCGCCAACAGACCTCCGACCGCCGGGCCGATAACCCGACCTATCTTTGATATAACCATCATGTGGCCAATCTCTTTACCGCCGTCTTTGTTTGTTTTTATCTTTGAAAAGTCAGTGTGATATGAGGTAAAAAATAGCGAATTCGCAGTTGTGTGCAGCATAGCGATTACCGCAATCGGCCAACCAATCGAAGGCAAACTAAAAAGCATTGCCATGTGACAGATGGCCAGGATATTGCTAGCAATAATTGCATGCTTTGGCCCTACCCAACCAATATACTGAGCGGTTACGAGATTAATCAGCACCCTAAAGAAGGCAAATACCGTGTAATAGACCACAACATCGGCGATACTGTACCCCAGCTGGTGAAGGTAGATGGGAATGAAGACACCAACCAGACTGACTGCCGTTGTCCGTATGCCAACACTCAGATAGAGATCCGTTAGCTGGCTATGACCCATTTGACGCCACTTATGTGTGCGCTTGATGTGCTTGTAGACAGTTTTACGCACTCGCTGCATCCGCCCTTTTTAGTTCTACCACGAATTCTGTTCCAGTGCCTTTTATGCTATCCACATCAATCGAGCCCCCCATGGCTTCAACATATTTCTTGATGATCCAGAGCCCCAGTCCTGTACCTGAAATCTCTTTCGTCTGGTCATTCTGGATGCGGTAAAAACGCTGGAAGAGACGCTTGCGCTCATCGCTACTCATGCCTATACCGCTGTCTTTTACTCTGATCAGAACCTTGTTTTTAGCCATCTCTAGTGTCAGTCTAACCTCACCGGCTTCTGTGTATTTAACGGCATTATCCACCAGGTTGGTTATAATCTCCTGTACTCGACCGGCGTCGGCGCTTGCATGGACCTCGTTTTCCGCGCAGACAAAGTTATAGGTTAAACCCTTTTGGGATGCCCTAGTGGCGTACAAATTGCTGACATTTCTCGCTATATCAAAGACGTCCACGGCCGTTATATCATAGCTAATTCGACCCTGCTCTATCCGGCTGACATCCAGTAGGTCCTGAACGAGAGAGTTCAGCCGCTCTGTCTGAGATATGGACTGCCCTATGGGCTCTTTCAAACCAGCCGGTACGGGACCATGAACATCGGCAAGTATATTATCTAGCGATCCTCTGATAATGGTCATCGGTGCCTTGAGCTCATGCGTAGCCACGGATAAAAAGTCGGCCATGGTTTGGTTCAGCTCCTGCTGCTTCTTGAGCATCTGGGCATAACCCACAAATTTAAAATGATTCAGTAGTAGCAGTATGACTACGACTACACTGATGACTAGAACTATCATTGAGTTAGTAAAAGTCCTATTGATCAGCTCGTCTGCGTCTGTGGTTAATAGCTGGCTAGATACTAGGCCTATCACGTTCTCTTCTTGGATGAGCGGCGTAACCACACTCCAGGCCCTCGTACGGTTGTCTTCGGCGTCCCGCGCTTCTACCAGCTGGGCGATTGAATTGTTCTGCTCGGCGGCAATAATCGCCTCTAGCCCAAATGTTGCCTCCTGGTCGACGTCATTTGACCTTGCAACAATATCGAAGCTATTTTGGTTGCTTACTCCAACCATCAGACGGCTGAGCTCCGGACGAACAAGCTTTAGGCTGTCTATTTTAATCTGGACTGATTCATAGTCCTGCTCGATTATGTCCACGCGTACACTTTCAGATATAACAGAGTTGGTTAGGTCGGCTTTCCGCCTGAGTTCGGTGTCATAGTTTGACCTAATAGAAGAGCTAATCAGCAGGGTGTTGACGACTATGATTGCTGGTACTAGGATCAGAACTAGACCAGAATATAGCAGTTGAAATCTAGTTCTGTTCACACTATTTGTATCTCCACCCACCTATCCATATACTAGGTGTTTTTCATTTTTGTGTTCATCCAAACACTCGTAGCCAGAGCCCCTGCTCCAAGTAGCACAACCACCGCTGCTGCTATAACAAACAGAGCCTGACTACGATCGTCAGCCTCCTCTGCTAGTAGGCTAGGGGTTATGGACGCAGTCAGCTCTAGGCTAGCACCCGATGGATTGTCGGCGCTCGCTTCAGCCGTACCGACTATAAAGCTCAGCGCACTAGACCTCTGGACGACACCGTCGCCAGTCTCTACAACTGCATACACCTCATGTTCACCGGGCTCTAGTGGATTGCTTAGTGTGTAGCTCCAGTTACCGTCAGAGTCTGACACCGTACTCAGAACAAGCGGATCCGAAAAGATGTATATCAGAACTTCGGAATTCGGAGTGGCGATGCCTTTAAGCTCAATCGCAGTTTGTTCGCCTATATCTGTACTGACAGTCCTATTAATAATCTCTGTCGTTTGAAGCTCTTCTTGTTCGGCTGTCTGCACTTCCTCAATAGCGTCTGGCGCAATCGGCGCGATATCTGCAGGGACGATGTCATCAGCCAGGCTCAGGCACCTAACGAACCGTCTGTACTGCTCAAATGACGGTCTTGTACCCGAGATGATCCTGGAGTACTCATCTACGCCGATTCTGTCGACAATACAGGTTTGAACCTGATCTTGGTTAGAGGCCTCTTCATTTTTAATGATAGGTTGCTCATCGAACGGTTCATCATCAGCTGGGTCTGGTAGGCCTGCCGCCTGCTCGTTCTCCGTTGTATCAGGAAAAATGATTGAAGGCTCCTCAGACTCCTCGTCATCTCCAATAACGCTAAACGGCATCTCAACCTCAGCCACATGGCCACCATATAGCACCCTGGCTAGAACAGTTCCGTCGCCCTCCTGATTGGGAGTCAACTGGGCAAATCGACCATTACTCTGCAATGTGCCCAGGCTAGTCTGCCAGAATACTTTTGATCTATTAATGTAGTTCGGGCTGGTGGTGCCCAGCTCTGGAACTGAAACCACGCCCTCTATCCTCAGTCCTATCTTGTCACCATTCAAAGGCGAGGTGAGCTCCGATAGGTTTAGGAATGCCTCTATGCCATCGAAGTTAAAATCGTTATCCAGTAGATACTCGGCCTCGACAAAACAACTGTCGCCACCTATAAATGTCAGAGCAACGAATAATTCATTTGGTCCATTAGGTTGAAATCTAGTATTCCAGTCACCATGCGCGCTGCTTCCTTCAGAAACAGTCAGCTTTGTAAGAAAACGATACTGAGAGTACTCGTCGTTTAGTACGTATGCAGACGCCTTTGCAATTGGTTGATTGGCGCCCGAAGCAACAACTATAAGCGAATTCACACCCGAGAGCACAGCTGGCGTACCACCCGTCGAAGAATTTTCGTTGGGGTAGAGCAGTATGATGTTCGGCGAACATTCGGTGTCGGGCAGATGACTCATCTCTGAAGAATCATCATCGTCTATCGAGGCAACTTCAGTCGATTGAAATCCTAAAAGCGCAACACTGACAGCGACCAGGCTGAGAGCAAATATTTTTATCCCTTTTACTAACCGAGCATGATCCATGATAAATAAACCCCTTATGCTTGAAAAGTATTATATCAGTAGTCTGCTGCTTGAGACTAGCTTCGACCTGATCATTTCTAGCCAGGAGGCACCCAGCTTAGCTATCAGTCTGCATCTGTCTAATTTTTTCCGAGTATTTTTCTAATTCTGACTGAAACCCGAGAACCTTGAGCGCGCCGACTAGTACATACAAATCATCAGTATCCACACCAGCCTCTATACGTTTGTCTATCTGTTCACACAACCACTGCCTATGATCTTGAGCGCCAGCCAGATCCATATTAGAAGGCTCTATGGACCTAGCGCTGTTTGGTCTTTTGATTAAATGTCCTCTGGCAACTAGATTTTCGATGTGTTTAGCGACTGTTGCGACTGAGTTATAGTCCAGCCCAACCATAATCTCACGGTAGCTTGGGCTGTAGCCGTTCTCGACTATAAACTGCTCTATATATTCCAGCATTGCCTTTTGCTTTTTAGTAGGACGAGTTGATCTCATTGCTGGCTACTTGCCCGACCCCTTCAGGACCGCTCCTATTGTCAGATAGGTTATTTTCAGATCGAGCAGAAAACTCCAGTTGCGAACGTAATATAAGTCAAGCGCAATACGCTCATCATACGTATCTTCGTTACGTCCAGATACTTGCCATAGGCCAGTGACTCCAGGTTTGATACTCAAAAACAGCGGGCTAGACTTTGCGTAGCGATCGAGCTCTTTTTTAGTAACTGCGCGGGGGCCAATCAGGCTAAGATCCCCTAGTAGTACGTTCCACAGTTGGGGTAACTCGTCTAGGCTATATTTGCGAATGAGTCTGCCAATCGGCATGATGCGCGGATCATTATCGACCTTTTGATTTTCCTTCCATTCAGCTAATAGATCTTTACGCCCCATCTCAGCAAATATCTGCTCTTCTGTTTTTTTACCTGCACAGTATTCCCAGTACATACTACGGAGCTTGTAGACCTTGATGGTTTTGCCGTAGCGCGTAACTCTTTTATGCATGTACAGCACTGGACCCTTCGGATCCGTAAATCGGATAACTAGAGCGACAACAAACCATATGGGCAAACTTGCAATTAGCCCTACAACCGCGAGAACTATGTCATAGGCGCGTTTCAGTATCCTACCCCAGCCAATAAGAGCTGTAGGATAGGCGGACACGACAGGTATGCCTGCCAGTAGGTCAACCTGCAAATTACTGCTTAGTATTCCGTCCTCGTGGGGCACAAACTTGTAGCCGATGTGGTTGCTATGAGCCGTGTTTATTATCTTTTGATTCTTTTTTGGATCCGAGTAACGCTCGGTCTGTATAACTACGTTGACCTTGCCTGAACCCATAAATTCAAGTGCTTCGGTCAGGTTAGTCATCCTGGCTATATTCATGCCTGAGAATTCACGCAACCATTTGGTATTTGACATAGCCGCAACGATCCTGTGGCCGGTATGTTCTGTTCTGCGTAGCTGCCTGATGACCTCTGTTGTCATATGAGTATTGCCGATCACCAGCACATTGGCTACGCCGTATCCGACTCTAAACAAACGTCGCCTGATAATAGACATCACCCATCTGCCTATCCAGAGGAATATCACGGTCAAAAAGGCCGCATAGATAGGGACTCTCCGCGCTGGAAATATCGTATCGAGATTCGCAAAATCATAAGCGATTACTAGCAGCATTCCAACGGCCGAACCAATCACAAGTAGCATCAACTCACGTAGCTTTCGCCTGTAGACGTCTTGTCTATACAGGCCTAGAGCCGCAAATACGGCTATCCACAGTGGTAATAGCACTGCCATAATGAGCATGAACTCCCAGCCCTGGATGTCTCTGATCAGCTGCCTGCCGTCTATATCGACGCGGATAATGTACGCAGCGGCGAAGGCGGCCATGATGGCTACATAGTCTGCCGCCATGAGGACTAACGCAAACACATAGCTAAAGAAGTTACGAACCATGAGGACTAGTATAGCAACCTGCAGCCAGTAGCTATATACTTTTACTATGACGAGACAGGTACGCCACGGTGAATAGGCTAACTATAACTAGTTCTTCTACTGTAGATCTTTTGGGTTATTCAGGCGAGCTCAGGCAGAAATTTCTTGACGAGGACCCGCCAAGGAGGCGTGCATATGGCACTCCGACTGCGTCCCGCAGTCAAAAATTTATGCCTGAGCCGTCAGTGGTGTGCAGTGCTTTCTGCTCTACAGAAAGGCAGGCGCATCACGATGAATAGGCCAAAAGTTGCTATAGTGCACGACTGGCTGACTAATCTCGGTGGCGCCGAGCGTACAGTCCTTAGCATCCTGAATGCGTTTCCAGACGCGGACCTCTATACAAGTGTCTATGACGATAAAGGTATTGATCTCTTCAGAGGCTACAGAGTACACACAACATGGCTACAGAAAATACCCGGACGGCTAAAATACAAGCACCAGCTTTGGTCGGTCCTCAGACCTCTTGCTTTCCGTAGCCTCAGGCTAGACGACTACGACATCGTCATTACAAGCTCTAGCGCGGAATCCAAGCACGCGCGTACAAAAAATGGTGTCAACATCTGTTATTGCCATACACCTATACGCTACTACTGGGTTAACCCCGAAAAATACATGAAAGATCCAGGTCTTGGTCCATTGAACTGGCTTGCACCATTTGCTTTGAAACTACTGCTACCCCTACTTAAACGATCGGACTATAGGGCTGCTCAGAAAGTTGACTTGTTTATTGCTAATTCCAAAGCAGTAAAAAAACGAATTAAAGAATTTTACGGCCAGGAGTCAACCGTTCTGTATCCACCCGTGAGGGTTGGTAGTTTTAAGCCCTCGAAAAAAAGAGCTTCTTACTTTGTGACAGCCGGTCGGCAAGTGGCCTATAAAAGACACGATTTAGCGGTAAGTGCTTGTAGCGAACTAGGCCTGGAGCTTCTGGTACTAGGTAGTGGTCCTGAAAACGAAAAACTAAAAAACTCGGCTGGTCCAACAATTACATTTAACAGCAGTGCTAGCGATGAGGACATTATTAGGGCATTCTCAGAGTCAATCGGATTCATCCATCCAGGCGAAGAGGACTTTGGGATTACTCCGATAGAAGCAATGGCCGGCGGCACTCCTGTGATTGCCTACAAAGCAGGGGGCGCCCTTGACTACGTCGAGCCCGGAAAGACAGGTGAGTTTTTTGACGCTCAGACGAGCGCGTCACTCCAGAAGATCCTGGCAGACTTTACGGTCAAAAACTACTCTCCTGGGCGTATTACCAAGCATGCCCAGAAGTTCTCAGAAGCAGAATTTGCAAAAAAGCTCAAAAAACTGGTCGAGAAAAAGGCCGCAGGCTCTCTTGAATCTGAGTCTTAAAACCTCCTTGCTAGCAGATTAGGTTCTTGACCACTGAACACCAGTCTTGGTAAAATACTTACGTTAATTACAAAAATAAAAAACAATGAAAAACCTTACATCAAATACGCTGATCGAGCTCCTGCTATTAATTATCCTGGCTGCCATTGCCGGTTTTCTAATCTACACTGAAACAACCGTGTTTGAGTCAGGGACGTCTCAAGAGCCTATCAAGAACGTCGCTGTTGCTCCGAGAAATACTGTCGACCTCAGCCCAAGCACCCCAGAAGAAAACGAACAGGCAGAGACCGTCAAACAAAACGATGGCGAGACAGCGCAAAAGACAACCCCGAACTCTGATGTCATCACACTGACTAGAGCCTCACTAGATGGATCCACCCTAGAAATAGGTGCAATGATTAGTGCTAGTAGCTACTCCGGTACATGTTCATTTACTGTTTCAGACGGTGCAATCGAAAAACAAAGCTCCTCGAAAACACTGCTCGGTAACGGATCGTCTGGCTGTTTTATCGAACTAGACATAGATACACTCGATAATGCAGCCGACTGGGACATATCTGTGTACGCTACAGATGATGAAGGCAATCAAACAAATACAGACGTCGGACAAGTACTGGAGGCTGACAGGTGAGAAAACTACTACTATTTTTACTACTGAGCGCTGCATTATTTCTGCTTACCCCTCTTTCTACAGGGACAGCGCAGCTAAATGGCGCTGACTTCCCTCACGGACGGATCATCGATGACGAAATCTTTACTGACTCATCGACTATGACCGTTGCAGAAATACAGGAATTCTTTGAATCAAAGGTTAGCGGTGGTGCGTGCGACCGCAATAGACCTACTTATAACGACGATTTCCCGCCACCATACACCTGTTTGTTTGAGTTCCAGCAGAATCCAGTCACTAATGAAAACAACTACGGTCAGTTCGAACCAGACGGTACACCGAGCAGTGTTCCTGGCGGCATCTCTGCCGCAGAAATCGTCTGGCAGGCAGCTCAAGATCACGATATCAACCCACAGGTGCTCATAGTCCTACTGCAGAAAGAACAAGGCCTCGTCACAGACAACTGGCCCTGGACCAGGCAGTACAGCCGCGCAACTGGCTACCTCTGCCCTGATACTGCACCATGTGACCCTGCGCAAGCAGATTTTTACAAACAAGTCGACGGAGCAGCCAATCTGTTTCGTTTTTACCTCGATAACCTAGATATCTACTGGTATGGCATAGGGCAGAATAATATCTACTATCACCCCGATCTAGCTCGTTGTGGTACAAAATCTATCAACATAGAGAACGCCGCAACCGTTGCTCTCTATCTCTACACGCCGTATACACCTAACCAAGCCGCTCTGGACAATCTCTACGGTACGGGTGATAGTTGCAGCGCCTATGGCAACCGAAATTTCTGGCGCTATTTTAACGATTGGTTCGGCAGTACGTCGATTGAAAATGGCAATTTGTTGACGATTGACAGCTATGACGACTTAGACACTAGCTGGACAAAAACCCTGCGCTTAGACGCTCGAGGCAACGGTGATGACGAGCTACTGCTATACGGTGTGGGAGACAATGGGCGCGGTAACGCAAAACTATATGATGTAGCCGGCGACGGATCTCTGTCACTTCTTACTGAACATACAACCTGGAGGAGTAACTGGGATTCAATAATACCGATAGATATAGATGGAGATGGCAGTAGTGAGCTACTGTTTTATGGAGTAGGCTCGAATGGGCGCGGTAATGGTGAGTTCTATGACTTGGATGGAGATGGCTCCATGAGCCACATAAAATCTCATACAACCTGGAGGAGTAACTGGGATTCAATAATACCGATAGATATAGATGGAGATGGCAGTAGTGAGCTACTGTTTTACCGTAAGGGTGCCACCAAGGGCACAGGTGAAATATATGACATTGATGAGAATGGATCACTGAGTCTGATCACTCGCAGGAAGTCTTGGCTGAACCGCTGGCAGCATATTATCCCGCTGAACTTCCAAGGAAACCAAGCAACCGAACTGCTATTTTATGCAGAGGATATCAGCCAAACCTATCATATAGGAGCCAATGGATCACTCTCCCTAAGTAAATCCTTTAGCGGATGGCGTCCAACATGGGAGCTCATAGTTCCTGTTGATATTGACGGAGACAGCTACGATGAGCTCATATTCTATGACCAGAACGGGGACGGAGAGCTCTACAATGTCCATCAGAACTCCAACTTTAGCTCTATAAGAGCCTACGATGACTGGAGCGACGTCTGGACGAATATAACCCCTCTATCCCTGTACGATGGAGATGACTCTGAGGAGATATTCTTTTACTCCAGCGTCACTGATGGACCCATACCCACCCTATCCAACATACTGATCAACGACTAGTCGGCCGAGAGAGGCTTCTCTCTGGAAGTATAGTTGAAAATGCTATAAAGTAGTCCAGATGATATTTAGTAAAGACACAGCAGCAATATATGATCTGTTGCTACTACAACACGCCGTAAAATATAACCTAAACGATAGAAAGGAGCGGGACAGATCTGTTAAAGATCTCGAGCGGTTCTTTTTCAAGTCAATCGAAGCAATTGAGCCCGATCTATTTCTAGAAGTCGGGGCGAGAGACGCATTTGCATCGTCACGTGCAAAAAAGACGCTTAAAGACAAAACAAATGTCGTCGCCTACGAGGCCAACGAAACAAACTACGGCGAACATAAGAAACGATTAAAAAAAGAGGGGGTTAACTACATCCACGCGGCAGTTGCAGACTCCTCTGATGGTGTGACCTTCAAGCTTCGGGTAGATGCAAAGGGCCGAGTCATGGCTGATGGTCAATCTTCGCTACTGGAGCACTCAGAACATGAAACGGGCTACAAAGAAGTAAGCGTGCCCTCTGTAACCATGGATGACATATTTTCGGAGCACCTACCGCAATCGGCTGTGCTCTGGGTGGATGTTGAGGGTGCACTCGGCATTGTTTTCTCAAGATACACAAGAAAGAGCTTTAAACGCACAAAGATGGTTTTTGTCGAAGTAGAGGATCGACCCTATTGGCCAGGACAGATACTCAGACACGATGTTGATCGGCTATTCTTCAAACAGGGCTTTATCCCAATTGCTAGAGACTACCAGTCCAGGTATCAATACAATGTAATCTATATCGACAAGAAGCTACTCACGCAGAACGACCTATTCAGAAGACGGCTGTCTGAATTCTACTCGGGTGACGCTTAGGGAAAGAATCTACTCCCATCTGGACGGGAACGGAAAGAGCTCTTCTAAAAATTTTTTGATACGTCTGTCGACCTTGTCTCTGTCTTCTTCTAGTGTGTCGCCTTCGTTTAGGCAGATTGTTACGAACCTGCTCTTCTTTAAAATAGCGCTCAGGGTTGCGTCGGCTTGATCAACCGAGACATTAACCGTTGTTGATCTGTAGGGTGCGGGCACGCCTTTGCCAGATGCAAGCAAGTAGTTTTGCATCAGGATGCTAGTAAATGGAATATCCTCTACTGATCTGAATTTTGATGCCATTGTTTTATCGGTGATCTTTTTATTGTCTTTATATATTGTCTCTGAGACACTCCTGAGCTGCGGATTTACTGTGTGTCTAAATTTATTGGTTATATAGAACCCAACATCTTTTTTAACTATTTTACGGGCATTTTTACCGGCAGAGCTGGGTGCTGACTCATCTTCTGTTGGTGGACCTGTACCTATTTTTGCAGATGACTGCTGGATCTTGACTACCCCACTGGGAAAGAAGAAAAACTCGGGATATGTCGGCCGCGTAAATAGAATGTCATCATTGATATAAATGAAATGCTCGCTGAGTCCAGGAATTCTATGAAGCTGTGTCTCAATAGCGTGTGAGTTAAATACCGGCAGGACTGACGGATCTTTAAATAACTCTTTGTGGTCGATTATTTTTAGCTTTTTATTGTCAATATTCTTTAAAAATGCAGGTGTCTGCCCCATTGTGACTATGTAGATATTGCGAACCCATGATGCATACATCTCTACCGAGCGTAGTGAATACATCAGTTCATTGTGGTTTGCCCAGCGCGAAGAGCTATTGTTCTGATGATTTTTATCAATCTTTTTACGGGCCTTGTCGTACTCTTTCATCCAGACGGGGTCAGACCCGTCAACCCAGGTGTAGACAAAGTCTATGGGAAAATCCACTGTGTGCAGGCTGTTCTCTTTAAAGACCGCCAGTGTCGGGTACCTACGGCCACCAATTGTTATACTTGTAGGCTTTGCTTCCTTACCGGAGAAAACTGCTGCTATGTCACTGCTTACCAGCGGCACTAGAGCGTCTTTGAGCAGGGTGGGCTCCTTGATGCCCGCTGCGGACATTGCTTTTTCCTGTTCTTCTTCTGACAGATCCTCTCCCTTTGACCAAAACTCTATAAATACCCCGAAAGCCGAACCGTCAAGAATCCTGTCTCCTGCCCTAATATGCTGGTATACCTTGAGGCTGCGCATGTTTCCCAGGTTTTTAGGAGGCGAGAAGCCAAAAATCTTCTCACGTATAGCAAGACCTGCGTCGTATCTTGGGCGGTAATAGCTAACAGCTAGTAGATCTGACTGCTTCAGAGCAGCAATAGCTTTCTCTGTATCAGCTCGCATCACAATTACTGAATAGGCCTTCTGTCCTTTATATACATAGAACTCCACGGAATTTTTCTCCAGAGAGCCTGTTATCGCCTCGAGGATCTTGATCGACTGCTGGGAGCCGTTGAACACGCCACTGTTTTCCTGACATAGAACCAGGTGTCTCTTGTCTTTTAGTATTACCTGCTGGGGTCTGTCTCTTATATATCTCTTTAGACCGATCCATTCTTTGGTGGCTTCAAGCCTACGACTGGCTATGTCTCGTTGCTTTTTTATGCTGCTACTTATCTTGTGGATCATTGTGCGTTGTCAGATACTATATCTCATACCTGGATTTAAACGGAAAGTTACTTCCTAGATATCTGCTCATTCTTTCTGTAATTACGTCCCTATCAACTCTGTCGGTGCCTTCATTTATGCAGACTGTTTTGCATTCAGGGTCTCTTTCTAGATCAAGTAGTGCTTTTACTGATCCTCTGTCAGATATATTGATCGTTCTTGTGTGAATGGGCGCCGGGACTCCTTTACCTGAACCTAGGAGGTAGCTTTGAGACAAGATGCTCGTGAAAGGTATATCGCTAGGATCTCTGAATCGAGATTTCATAGTAGATGCTACAAGTCTGCTAAAAACCCTTTCTATATCCTGTGATGCTGTTTTTATTTGTGGGTGAGGTACGTGCCGAAACTTGTCTGTTATATATACACTGAGTTCTTTTTTTAGCAGTTTTCTGGCATTTTTACCGGCTGAGCTTGGAGCTACCTCACCCGGTACAGGATTGCCTGTGCCTATCTGGGCAGAGGACGGCTGCACCCTCGCAACACCATTAGCAAAAAAGAAGTCCGATGGTCTCGTCATGTTTGTAAAGAGTATGTCGTCGTTCAAGTATAAAAAGTGCTCGCTCAAACCGTCTATATGATGCAGCTGTGTCTCAATAGCGTGGGAGTTAAACACAGGCAACACACTAGGGTCTGTAAATACATCCTTGTGATCTATAATCTTGACCTTGCCGCTGCTTTTCTTTAACCACTTAGGTCTCTGACCCATGGTTACGATATAGATATTGCGCACCCACGGAGCGTACATCTCCGCTGATCTGAGGGAGTGTCTCAGCTCATCATGATCGCTGTACCTTGACATGGAGTTGTTGGAGTAGTTTGGGTCTTCTAGCCGGCGGTGTTCTTCGTATTTTTCTAACCACAGCGGGTCAGACCCATCAACCCATGTATACACAATATCTATAGGGAACGTGACTTCTGCTAGGAGCTTTTCTTTGAAAATCTGAAGTGTCGGATAATTTTTTCCATATATTTTTGTGGTTGAGCGCTTCTGGGTGTCAGGTGCAAATATGCGAGCGATATCATTTCCAATAGAAGCTATGAGTGCTCCCTTGAGGGCCTGCTTGTCGCTAATCCCGAATTCATCCATGACACGCTGCACAGTGCCACTACCTGAGTGCTTAAACGAAGTCCAAAACTCTAGTGTAACCTGATACGGTTTACCATTCACAGCCCGAGCACCATCTGTTGTTAAGTGTCTGTAAAAAGAGATTGCTCGTATGCTACCCACCCTTTTTGGTAACCGACTCGCCAGGCGGCCTATTCGTGAGTTGTTCTTGTCCCTATGCGTTTCGTAATAATAACCCTCTAGATCTAACGCCTGAACGGCTTCTAGTGACCTATCGGCAGAATCAATGACGGCAATAGACACTGTCTGGTCTAGTCTTTTGAAGACTATGTGGTCGATATTAGCTCTCTTAAGGGCAGAGATGATTAGCTCTGTATTTCTGCTGATCTCTTCATATGCGTTAAATTGGCCATCAAACAGCGCGGCCAGGACCTTTCTCCTGCCAAGCTTTCTGGCTGCAGTAATGCCTTTTTGGACCTGCAGAGGAACCATGAGATAACTTAGCATAATGTCTGCTAGTTTCAGGATCAGCAGAACAATCTTTTTAATGCGGCTACTCATAACCTATCTTCTTCGCAGCTTCCTGTAGAGGCTCTTTGGCGTCAGCTTTTTTAGGAGTCTGACTCTGTCGTCATGATCATAGCGGAGCTTGTTAATGATGTAGCCGAGACCCAGAGAGCCGTTCTCTAGGTCACGTCTGAGATATTTGTTGGTAACTCTAGTTATCTGCTGTCTATGACTGTGTTGGGCATAGCTATTGTCACGACGATTTACACGCTGATGATAGTTAGCTAGTGCAAAGCCAGGATCCAAATACTCAATGTCATACCTACTCAAAAAGCGAATGCCGAACTCCCAGTCACCTGCAACGGTCATGGTGTCATCATATTTACCAACGGTTTCATAAACTTCTCTGGAGTATATAAATAGGATTGGTGTTAGGAGATTTTCGTAGCACTGTCGGTATAGACTTATTGAGTCCACATCAGGCATATACCTAATCTTTGATTTTATGTCTATTTTGTCCTCAGTCGCCTTTTCATAGACACGGTCTGTCCGTACAGCAACACCTACAGCGCCTGTTTTAAGCACTGCGTGTGTACGCTCTAGAAACTCAGGGTGCCACGTGTCATCATCGTCATGCATGACAATATATTCAGAGTCGACTCTATCAGCAGACTCACTAAATATTGTGTCTGGACCCTGACTGGCTGAATCTCTGTGAAAAAGCCTGATTCTATCCCTAGTAGCTGCGTCTAAATCACCAATAATGCTCTCGAGCGTCTCTCTATCACCTCCATCATTGACTATGACATGCACATAGTCTGTAAACGTCTGCTCGGCTATCGAACTAATCGCTCTCTTTAAAAAAAGTGGCCTGTCTCTAGTCCTAGTCACTACAGCAACTATTGGCTTTTTGACTTTTTTGCTCATGCTATCCCTGTTGTCTTGCTCTATCTATGATAGCATCATAGACCCTTTTTGAATTGTGCTTATCCTTATATGCAAAATATTTGCCTGCACGTTTTTTATATGCACCTTTCAGTTTGCAGCCTGCATCTATTTGCTTAATCAGCTCACCGACTAAGCCGTCATAACTAGTACAGACTGGTCCAAACCCGTCGCGCTCATCATCGAAGAAGTCTGATTTTGTATAGGTGTGGTTTTCGTAGAACTCTTCATTGTCAAAATGAGCGTAAAGAACAGGTTTGCTCAGATACACAAAGTCAAAGATAACACTAGAATGGTCGCTAACTAATATAGACCCGTGCTTATACGCCCTCCTGTAGCTATGAGGATAGCTCATGATCTCTACGTGCTTATTACCACTAAAGTCTCTTTCCTGCGCTGCTAGGGCTGGATGTAGATAAAACTCAGCTCGCATACCATTCCTATCAAGTGCAGCGTGTAGTTTAGGGTCGTTAATCAGATCGTTATAAAAGTTCCTATAGCGCGAGTCTTTGAAGCTCTCGCTGTAGGGTCTTGCACCGCTACGTAAGACTCTACCTTTGAGCAGATAGGCCCTATGGGTCGGCATAATCAGAAGCGTCTTGTCTGGGGCACTCTCATAACTATCATGTCTAGGCAGTCCACTGAGCAACACGCTGTCAGAGCTGTAGTAATACGGATTCGAAAGAATGGAGTCGTACTCTACTTGTGAGCTGGTTATAAACAGGTCTATGTTCCTGTTATAGCGGTTGAGCCATGACGATAAGTCATGACGTATCACTCCGTGTTGCAGAAAAATGAATTTAAACCGAAATAAATTCCGGTATTTATCGGCCTGACGCAAGAATGGATTAATCACCTCTATATCTGCATGGGATGAAATAACCATATGTGCCCGCAGAAAAACCAATAGGTGCTTGAGGCTACCGTAGGCCACAACGCGGCCTATTTGCTGTAGCTCTTTGTAGCTTTGTGTTTTTCTAGAAATGACAAAATATATGTCAGCGGGCAGATCTTTTTGGGCTGCTGCGTATCTGAACAAAGCTTCACCGTTATCACCTGCAGATGTAACCCTGTCGCTAAAAAGCCAGACCGCCCGCCCTGAGCTTCGCCACTCAGACGTCCAATACATAAGTCTCAGCAGCAGAGCCCTGGGGATCTCGAGCATCGATTCGAGGGTCACAAAAACACCCTTTGCCCCCTCACTCAGCACCGAGCGACCTCTGCTCTTTGCCGTGCTTACACGCTGAGCTGCTGTTGCGAGCCGCCAGTTGAACGCAACCGACAGTATTGTCAGAAGCTCTAAAAACGCATGTTTAGGACGGCTATACCGTATGAATCTGATTGACTTAGCTGTCCTGACAACCAAATGCCCATTCGTTTTTTTATAGGCAATGAGTAGATTAGGGAGGCGCGTAAATCTATTACACTTAATTGCAATCTTGCGGCCCTGTAGGCTGGCTGCCAAAACAGCTTTATCTTTAGTGACTATCTCTGCAGTGAATGTTGTTTTAGGTAGTGGGTTGTGGCCATCAATGCCTTCTTGTTCTTGGTTTCTTTTTACGTACTCTATATCCTGCTTACTGCCATTAACCATCAGCTGCAGGTCTTTGAGGGTAGCGCTACCACCTCCTCCTAGATATCCTTCTATTTTGAATCGACCGCTACCAAGTGGCTCGACAAAATCTAGATATAGGGTCGTCCTGCTCATCAGCTAAACAGTTCTAGATATTTCTCAGCCACCTCTGATGCGCTGCCCTCGTGCGCTATCTTTCCGTTTTCAATTAGTATTGCTTTGTTACAGTACTTTTCTACCTGAGGCATGCTGTGGGTTACGAATATTATTGTCTTGTTGTTGTCTTTTAGGTTTTGGAAGTAGTTATAGCATTTTGCCCTGAAAGCCTTGTCCCCGACCGCTAGCACTTCGTCGAGAACCAGTACATCCGCATCAGCGCGAATTGCTATCGAAAAAGCCAGCCTAACACGCATTCCCGATGAATAGTTTTTAAGCTCCAGATCCATGAATTTTTCTAGCTCGGCGAAAGCCACAATATCGTCATACATTTCATCTACCTGAGCTCGATCAAACCCTAGCATAGCCCCATTGAGATAAACATTATCTCTACCCGATAGCTGAGGGTTAAATCCGACGCCCAGCTCGATAAAGGCTACGATACTACCTCTACGGGTCACCGACCCAGATGTTGGCTGATAAATTTCAGATATTATTTTTAGTAACGTACTTTTACCGCTACCGTTGCGACCAACAATTCCGAAAAAGTCACCTCTGTTAATATCAAAACTTATGCCGTCCAGCGCTTTGTTATACGTATGACCGCCATCTCTTTTTTTGAATATCTGGGTAATCCGCTTTTTGATGGAGTCACTTTTCTGATTAGGTAAGACAAATTCTTTGTGAAGACCCTCAACCCTGATCATGACGTTTTTCGATAGTCGTTTAGCCATATACTAGACCTCCTCCGCGAACATCGGAGCTCTCTTTTTGAAATAGATAGCTCCGATGAAAAAGATTACGAAAGACAGAATGATTGGGGTGGCTGCCAGCAATGTGTTACCAAATAACTCGCTCGACGAGGGTATATTCTCAACTAGTGCATGTCTGGTGTCCTGCATAGTCTGCGCAACTGGGTTCAGAAGTAGCAGCTTGCCCATGAGTTCCGATACATCAAGGATTCGCGTCATCGGAAACATGACTGCTGATGCGTAAAATCCCGCCCGCATGACTATCTCCCAGATAAAATCTATATCCCGGGCCTTTACATATATAGTTGCCAGTATCAGCGACACACCGAGCGCAAACGCATATAGCTGCAGGACAAAAAACGGCACCAGTAGTATCGACCAGGTAACTGTAACGTCCGAAAAGATAATAAATACAGCAACAACAATCATGTTAAGTAGCAGGTTTATGAATGCCGACATGCTGCTAGCGATCATAATTATGAATTTAGAGAAGTTAATCTTTCGTATTATGCCTCTCTTGTTAACAATTGCCTTTAGTCCATATTTTGTTACTTCGCTGAAAAACTCCCATAACACTAGTCCCAGGAACAATGCCACGGGCCAGTTCTCAATATTGCTTCCAATTTTCAAAAACCTCACGAATATGACGTAGAGGACGAGGAACATAAATAGCGGCTTTAGCAGAGACCACATGTAGCCTAGTACTGAATCCTGGTAGCGCAGCTTGAAATCTGTACGTACGAGCTCTCTAAGCAGTACTAGCGAGTATCTATAGCGTTTTTTTAACCTGTCTATATATCCGGAGATCATTGCTGGCAAATTATATAGGACTTTTGCAAACCATGGTGGATTTGTTTTGCGGGGGCTATATATACTAGTAGTTATGAAAATAGTTATTGATGCTCGCAAAATGCGCACGAGTACTGGCCGCTACGCTAGGGAGCTTCTGACTGAGCTTGAGAAGATTGATTCAGAAGATGACTACATAATCATTGGTCATAGTGAAGATTTCAAAGGTGCTCACTCGTGGACACCAACATCTAAAAACTTTTCTAGCTATGTCCTAGACACACCTCACTATACGCTACGTGAGCAATGGACCTTGTGGCGAACATTACGGGACTTAAAGCCTGACTTGGTTCATTTCTGGATGCCTCAGCAACCTCTCCTCTACCGAGGTAAAAAAGTATCTACCGTTCATGACCTAAATTACATACATCTACGCATCTACAACCGTGGGGTGCTGCACTACGAGTTCAAGCGTCTAATATTTAAGGTGTTCTTACGCATTATCTCACGTAGAAACGATGCGCTCATCGCTCCAACGAATTACACCGCCAAAGATCTCATCGATTACACCGGTGTGGATCCCCAGAAAGTATTTGTAACTCACGAAGGTACCGCTGGACAAGTAAATCCTGAAAAGACAAAACCTGTGAAGAAGCTCGTGGGTAAAAAGTACCTCATGTACGTCGGCCAAAGCTCAAAGTACAAGGGTCAGCTGAAAATTATCAAGACTCTGCAGAGATTACGCATAATTCACAAAGACCTGCGCCTCGCCATCATAGGTAAGCCTAATGAATACACGGACAAGCTAAAACGTATTGTCAAAGAACATAGCTATAGCGGTGTAGACTTTCTAGGTTTTGTGTCTGACGAAGAGCTGTCCTGGGCATACTCAAATGCCGCTGCATTCGTACAAGCCAGCACCAGTGAAGGCTTCGGGCTCATGAATCTAGAGGCCATGGTTTGTGGCTGCCCTGTTGTCTCTAGTAACGCCACTTGTTTACCAGAAATATGTGGAGATGCAGCTCACTACTTTGACCCTAATAACGCAGATGAGATGTACGCAGCTATAGACGAAGTGTTAAGTAATGAGGCTTTGCGAAAAAGGCTTGTCGCAAATGGGAAGAAACAAGTGAAGAACTACTCTTGGTCCAAAATGGCCAAAGAAACAAAGTCTGTCTATGATAGGATCCTAGGGTAATGTTTCTTCTCATTCGGCTACTACCTAAACTAATCGTTCTATCAGTGGTAGCTGCAGGTTTATACGGCGTAAATCTACTGTTTGAAGACTACTACACAAAAAACCTCCGTAAAGAAATTGAGACTGGCTACAACATCAATAGTGTTCAGACCATGCCCTATGGATATAGAGTAGAGGTAGAGGATGAGTCAATAACTAACTGTCTAGAAGACCTGTCCTGTGACATATTTGATTCGTCCGTTACTGGTACAAACACAGAGACCCACGTCGGTGCCTTTGGTCTCTACTACAAACTCTAAAGGGAGTTATTATCCTCTCTCCTTAACTCTTGAGGGGCATTATGATGTGTAGATAGTCATCATGCTCAGGCGCCCGCAGTACACACGGATCGAGCTTACCATTAAGTGACATCTGTACCGTGTCACCTTCTAGAGATTGTAATCCGTCTAGTAAGAATCTAGAGTTCAGAGATATCACTCCATCACCCTCTACACTGGCGCTGAGTGACGTAGAGTTTTCACCTAGCTGAGAGGCAGATGACTGAATGTTGAGAGACTTTGTGTCAGGTTTGACGCTAACAGTGATTGCACCAGCGCTTTCGCGGGCAAAGAGACTAGCTAGTTTTGTTGCACTCACGTACTCACTACGCTCTAGTTCGGCAGAGCTCTCAAATTTGGCAGGTAGTAGCTTGCGGTAGTCAGGATACGTACCCTCTATCAGTCTGGATACCAGCTCTATATCACCTACTTTGAAGGCCACCTGGTCACCTTCGCCGTATACAAACACATCTGCCTCATCATCACTCAGGATGCGCTGTAGGTCATTGAGCGAGCTACCGGGGATAAGAAGACTGATCTCACTCTTGCTTGTACCAACACGCTTTTCTGAGAGCCTATAGCTGTCTGTAGCAGCGAAGAAGACGTCCTCACCTACAGTGTGTAGCAATACACCCGTTAGTACAGGACGCGCATCATCTGAACTAGCCGCAAATACTACCTGCGACAGAGCTTTCTTGAGTACTGCTGAGTTGATCTTCCAGATGTGTTTATCTCCTGCCTGTGGAATCACTGGGTAGTCATCTGCGAGTGTTCCGTTGATCGTCGATGTGTAATCACCGCAGGATAGTTTGAGTTTATGATCCTCGAGCTCCATCGTGACAGTACCTTTTGGTAGAGAGCTGACATATTCCTGAATAAGTTTGGCGGGCAGTGTAATAGACCCCTCCCTCATGACCTTTGCACCGATAACTTCTGTTATTGCTATCTCTAGATTAGTCGCAGAGATTGTTAGTCTTCCGTCTGTCGTTTTGATGAGAATGTTCGAGAGTATAGGTAGTGCACCACGTGAGCTTGTAGCTACTCGCGAGACATTGCTGAGTGCACGTGACAAGTTTTCCTGAGTAACTTGTATATTCATGTATTTATCTCCTTTGTAGTAATAGTTTTAGGTCCTGTGGATTCTGTGCAAAAAACATCAATGATATCTGTTAAATCAACCAATTCTGTTTGAGCAAAAGCCTGGGTAAGTATCAGTGTACGGTTCTGGAAAAGCTGTGGGTCTATTTGACCTACAAGACCACTTGTTCTTTGAATATGTGGGTACGTTGAGAGTTCTGCACAAGCAGGGGCACGGTTGTCCTCAGTTACTGACGCGCCATGTTGTGTGTGTGGACTATTCGTAGCGCTATATTGTTGGTTGCTTATCATAGAGTATCCTTTATCTCCCCTAGCTGCTGAGCTAGTATGAGGTCTACTTTTGACTCTCGTTCGATCTTTTCAACTGAATGGATCGCCGTGGTGTGGTCCTTGCGGCCTAGCTCCTGGGCGATTCTAGGGAAACTCAGGTGCAGCTCACTACGCAGTAGATACATGGCTACTTGGCGAGGTAGAACGATGTCTTTGTCTCGTTTTGGTCCGACAATCTGCTCAACAGTGATTTGGTAGTAACGAGCCACTTTTTCGACGACTTGTTTTGGCGAGATGTGTTTAGGGCGGCTGGCTAGCTTTGCAAAGACCTGCTTGGCTATGTCTACATTAGCGTCTATTTGCCTCATTTCACAGAACGCGACTAGTTGATTGAGAGCACCTTCCAGTTCACGAATGTTACTCGGGAAACTATTTGCCAGGAATTCGATGCTTTCACGATCTATATTGATATCGACGTCGTCACTTTTGAGCTGCAGAATTGCGCAGCGTGTCTCAAAGTCTGGTGTTTGCATGTCGATACTCATTCCCATCTGGAAACGGCTCCTGAGACGCTCTTCGAGTGTTGGGATGGCGTGGGGAGGCTTGTCGCTGCTGATGATCACCTGCTTGTTAGCCTGATGTAGGACGTTAAAGGTATGGAAGAACTCCTCCTGAGTTTTTTCTTTGCTCGCGATGAACTGTATGTCGTCGACTATTAACACATCAACATTACGGTAGTGTTGGGCGAATGCCCCAGCTTTTTTGTGTCTGATAGAGTCAGTAAATTCCTGCACGAACTGCTCGATAGTGACGTAGACAACCTTGGCCTTTGGGTTATTCTTCAGCACCTCATTGCCGACAGCCTGGATGAGATGGGTTTTACCTATACCCACTCCACCGTATATGAATAGTGGGTTATATTTCTCACCAGGCTTGTTAGCAACTGCTTGGCAGGCAGCATAGGCTAGCTCATTGCCTGATCCAGATATAAAATTTTCGAAAGTGTATTTACTATTTAGTCCCTGGCGGTAGTCATGTGACACATCGGCTGTCATGGCAGGAGGTTTCTTAGTGGGCTTGCTCTGAGAGGACTCTTCGGGAAAGGATACTTGGACTGTCTCTTCGTCCTCGGTCTTTGCGTGAGTCATAGTTTTTTTCGGGGTATGTATTTTGAATGAAACTACTTCTGGGTCAGCGCCGTTCTTTCGTAAAATGTCTGTTATCAGGTCAGAAAACTTCATTTCTAACTGCTGCTTAGCGAATATATTTGGGACACCTACGACGATTTCTTCTTCGCTACGGCGGAGCAGACGAGTGTTTTTAAACCAAGTCACATAGCTAGCTCTGGATACGCTCAGCTCGATTTCTCCGAGCACAGACTGCCATAGGTTTTCTGCTTCCACTTACTACCCCTTTTACCTCGTAATCTAGCCATAAATATACACCTTGATTTCAGACTTTTCCACAGGAAAAAGTCCGTCAATGTTTATTTACCTAAAAAACACAAAACACTTTAGCTTTTTTCCACACAGAATAATTAACAGAGGTAAATCTGTGGACTACTTGGCTACAAATGTGTATAAACTCGTCATTTTCAGGGCAAAAGCCGACGCAAATTCTACAACTATCCCCAAGATTCTATTGCGGAAGAAAGATACCTGTGCTAATCACTAAAAAAGGTGAAAAAACGAGACGATCGTCTCGTTTTTTCACCTTTTGTTATGGTTTGATTATAGATTCATGTTGTAGCGACTATCTTTGGTAGTATTGGGGTATGAAAACATGGATCTCTAACCCTCTGAAATGGACGACAAGAGAATGGTTGAAGAGGCTACCGCTGATTCTGCTAGCCTGGTTCGTGTTCGCGACTATTTACAACCACACACTAGGTACCCGTGCGCCGGTGTTCTGGCTAGTCCGCAACAAGCTCCAGAGCTTTGAAATACCAGCTGACTGGGAGCTAATCAGCACCAGTGAAGAGCGCGGACGCTTCGGTATATTCTGTCCCTTCATTGGAGGCGGCGAGTGCCCTTTTTATCGTGAGACATATAAAGTGTCCGTTTCAACAGTAGGTAAGCCAGAAGACTATATGAGTGCTTTTTCTCAGCAAAATCAATATAGCAATGTAGTGGACAGCACTACCAACGGCTGTGACGATATAGGTGCTCAAACTACTTGTAGGATTACCACAACATCTGGTAGATATGAACTAGACCTGTCCGTCTCTTTTTATGATGACAGCCACTACAAACTCTCCATTAGAAGCTCTAAGAACACCAGGGATTAATTAACACAAACCTAAATCATATGATGGTGGTTTCTAGCTAGTATAGATAGCATGAGATATAGCTTAGTGCTGGTGGGTTTCTGCGTGCTTGTATTGGGTCCATTAAGCTATCGCGCTACCGAGGCTGTGGAGCAAACAATACTAGATAGCAACATCGTGTCTGAGAGACCTTGTGAGGATGTTCTGGCCTTATTTATACGAGGGTCTGGACAGAATGGTGGCGCGGGCAATCCCAATAACTTTGATCAGGATAGTCTTTTTGATTTTGAACCCGAGTCTTTTAGGTTCTTCGAAAAACTTGAGGAGCAGATTCATGCGAATGGACATGAAAATTTACGGATTGATCGGTTGACGCTGCAGAATTTCCCTCACAAGTATAGCCAGCACGGATACCAGGCAATTGGCGTGGTCACTGATAGATTGCCGTTCGTAACCATACCGACTCCTGAGGGTATCGGAGCATTTGTGCACCGTGGTTCAGGCCAGAGCGAATACGGCGGATCTGTATACAATGGGGCGATAGAGTTAGCTGGATTCCTCGAGGAGCATATGCAGCGCTGCCCCAATCAGCTGATATATCTAGGTGGGTATTCTCAAGGAGCAGATGTTGTCGGAACGGCACTTTGGCAGATGCATGAGGATGGTCTGGACCCGCTGATCGAACGGCTCGCTCATGTTGCCCTATATGGAGACCCGAGAGCTAATCTGTACACAGGTTTCGGCGGTGGCAACCCCAAACAACCCTATGCTCGTGGCAAGACATCGGGCCTTGGGTTTCCGTCGCTGGGTGCTCGCGACCCATATGTGCCGGATGTGCTGCTGGGCAAATTTACTAGTTGGTGTGACCGGGCGGATATTATCTGTAATGGGGTTAGTCCCTACACTAGCAAGAAAAATCCAGCCGATGCCCACGTCAATAAATATAAAGACGAGTATATCGCCGAATCAGCGGTGGAAATGGTGCTAAGCACTCAGTCCCGCCTAGCAGATTTAAGTGGAGCCGATCCGGATTTGCGTCGTAGCAGTGTGCCTATAAACGGCAGAGATGTCGGCTTTGCTGGCGATGTTATGTTGATGTTCGATACAACGGCCAATATGGACAAAGTGCTGCTCGGCGGCTCTCGTTTTACGCTGAACGAAAGCTTTAGAAAAATCACTGAGTCTAGGCCGCTCGCTAGAGCAGGTTTGGTGGTCTATAACGAGTATTCATCAGGAGATGAGTCCATACCCAGCTGGGAGATGCCGCTTGATCTATCCGGTGATGTCTACAGGCAACGTTTGACTGACTACAGCCCTATTCAGGCCTATGTTGGCCAATACACACTGAGGTCTTTCTCTGGTGGTGGGCGTGATCTGCCAGACAGCAACCTAGGTGTCCTGCTTGACACTGTCAATAACGCCGACTGGTTAGGGCTGAGCAGCAATACGATCGTCTATTTCACAAACTCCTACAGCACAAGCCCCGAGAACACCACGGGAGTAAGCATCCAGGATGTGCTGCAAGCCGCTAATGACAAGGGTGTCTGTATCATTCCAGTGTTTTATCCGACACTACTAGATAGTTCAGATGTTCTGGCCCCGTATCATCTAGCTCAGGCCCGTAAGTTTCATGAGACGATCGCTGACGGAGCCTGCGGTCATGTTAGCGAGATATATCCTAAATATCGGGGCAATCATGAGCTATACGATGTGCTAATTGGTAGCATTAATGCCCCAGAGATTGATATCAGGCTGGCCCCTATCCATACCAGTAGTTCAGGCGAGTATGTCGTAGTGCCGGGGCAACAGCTAGAGCTACTGGTTGATGCAACTGATCCAGATAGTTTTATTGACAGGATTGAATGGGATCTGAGCGGCGATGGCGTGTATGAAATAGAATCAGATTCAGTCGTGTTTATTGCAGCGAACGAGGGTCAGTACGAGATTACGGCTCAGGCTACATCACATGACGGGACAGCATCGCGGGAGCGGATAGTTGTCGAGGTTGGTACGGATTCGACAGTTACTGATGTGTTACCGCCTAGTGCCGACATCACTTCGATAGAAACAAAAGATGGGCTACGTATCGAGTGGGACGGCCTAGTCGATGTTGATTGGCTACAAATTGAGCAGGATGGCCAGCACATCGTTAGCTTGCCAGCAGAATCTGCAGGGATTGAGGTAGAGGGTTTAACACTAGACGATGTAGAGGTCGTGCTGATTGGCCCTGGAGGGACGGTCAGGGTACCGACAAGTCCACAGCCGTTAGAGCCAAAAGTATTTCTCACAGAGAGTCAGGCTCAGGCTGCACGCCTCATCCCGGTCGCTATAGATCCGCCCCTGTTACCTGTGTATCGGGTTACAGAAGATTCAGCTGAATACCAGGGACTAGGGCTGGTTGAGCCGGCAGGTGACAGCCAGCGCTGGATAATCTCGGTTCACAAAATGATTTCATCCGGCAGACATATCTACTACCTGCATCTAGGGTAGATTTGTCAATCTGTTACACCTCTGGTATAGTTATCGCCCGAATCAAATATTGAAAGAAAATCATGCCAAAAAGGACATTCCAGCCCAAAAAGCGTAAAAGAGCCAGAAATCACGGCTTCTTTGCTCGGATGAAGAACCGCGCTGGTAAAAAAGTGCTCAAGCGCCGCCGCTTAAAGGGCCGCAAAAAAATCTCTGCCTAGTAAGGAGGGAGGGCACCTCCCTCCTTAGACGCCGGGAAATCATAGATTTCTCAGGTGATCCTCCCACCGAAAGCGGATTCTTTAAGTAATGAGCAAGTAATTACTTAAAGACACGTATACATAAATCTTTGCTCGCTAGTACTCACTCTTGTCGTTTGTTATGGCTTCTAGGATGGGCATAAAGGGGATTTTGCCGCCGTGAATTGTTTTCTCCTGAGCTAGAATTAGCCTAGCTGTAAACTCTACGCCTCCGCAAATAGATAGATGGTCAAATTCTTCTACTCTCTCGGTCAAGGCCCGTCTCTTTGAATGAGAGCCAACATCAATCACTATTGAGCCATCCGGTAGATCACGAAGCGATTCGTCTGGAAGCACCCTTTCGGCATAGTCTTCGGAGTCTGGTTTATCAAAGGTTTCAATTACGACTACAGCAGGCATGGTGAGCGTGCGCGCTAACTCGGCAGATGCCCTTTTTCCGTGATGCAGCTTAGCTTCACGTCCGGTTTTTCGAGAAAACCTGTTTAGTTCTCTGAAAGGGTCTCTGGCAAGACTGACAAGATGCGTTTGTGATGTCCTGCGCGCCAGAGCGATAACCGCACTGCACGTCGCGGTTGTATGGCCGGCAACGACTATATTGGTGTGAGAGTCGGGGGTATAGCCGGCGCTTCTTGCTAGGTTTTCGATTGCTTTTGGTTGGCAGTAGTGTCCTTGCCACCCGTCACTAGATCTAGTCAGAACATCAATTAGGGGTGGTCGACACGCAGACGTATTCGTATCTACACCGTCTATCTTCATAACATCAAAATAAAAAGGATTACCAAGAACAATACCAGCAATATGTCTTGGTGTTCTCGATATGGCGTCTCGTACAGCAGCAAGTCTTTCTTCTGGGACCTGTGATGGTTGAAGCATCATTAGCTCAATACCTGTCAGTGGTCTGTTAGCAACAGCCGCGTTATGTCCGTCCACGGTTGCTCTATTCAAGCATCTTTCGATTAGAAGGGTATTCATACAGTAAATGTACAACACATAAGATTTAAAAGACAAGCGTAACCAGCTACCATCATTTCGGGATATACTATGGTCTAATGATAAGCAACACATTTCGTTTTCATGGGCATGGCAGCCTAAAGTATCTGTTTAGGCACGGCAAAGGCACACGCACAAAGTATGCCACGGTTAAATACGTCCAGAATCCAAAACGAAAGAACTACCGCCTAGCTGTAATTGTCAGTAAAAAGGTTGCAAAGAGCGCGGTTACTCGCAACCGCATACGTAGACGCATATATGAACTTATACGAAAAAACATCGACGGTATGCCCAATCTAGATATAGCGATAATAGTGCACGATGAGCGTGTATCTACGGTTGATCATACAGAGCTAGAGAGATCGCTCCTGCCAGCTATAGAAGACCTGAAGTCTACCTAAACAGCTAAAACCAAAAAGGTGAAAAAACGAGACGATCGTCTCGTTTTTTCACCTTTTTGGTTTAGGGTGCTAGATGGCGAGGATATTGGCTTTACGTGCGAAATCTTTGGTCACTATGTCTGCATCTGTAGTAGTTATGATGGTTTGTAGATGGGATAGTGCGGATACGAATGCTTGTCTGCGGGCACCGTCTAGCTCTGAGAATACATCGTCAAATAGCAGTAAGGGACTGCTACTGAAGGCACTCTCTAGTAGCTCCACCTCGAGTAGCTTAAGAGCCAGAACCAATGTGCGGACTTCGCCCCTAGATGCCGACAGACCGAGTGCCTGACCAGAATCGTCCCCGAATAATAGATCGTCTCTGTGCGGGCCTGCTGTAGTATGGCCGATGGCTCGATCTCGGTCATAGCTGCTCTCGAGACTCTTAAGGAGGTTTTCTGAGTAGCTGCCTTTTGCCTCCAGCGCCTGGTACATGGGCGAGATACTTTTTGTAGTACCCGAGAGGTCGAGATATTTCTGCTCGATACTACCGGTGATGTCTTCAACTAGTTTTTTCCTGGAGCTGTGAATATAGTCACCATGCTCACTGAGGCGCACATTCCAGACAAAGAGCGCATCTCTGGTAGGGTTGGCAGATTTGAGCAGTGCGTTACGTTGACGCAGGGCCCTGCTGTAACGCGACAGGTGTGTACTGTAGTTTGGGTCCAGCTGGGACAATACGTAGTCCATGTATTCTCGTCTTCTTGCAGGCGATCCGCGTAGCAGGCGTAGCTGCTCAGGGTCAAACCAGACAATGGGCGCTATGTGGGAGTGCTTTAGTCTGGTCTGTTGTTTGCCGTCTATCTCTATTGTTCTAGTCTGGCTTTTTTCTGGCTGGTAGCGGACGATACGTGCATCAGTGTCTGTAGAAATATCGATCCGCATCCAGCTGGCATCGTTTTGCAGCATTTCGGACGGCTTAGTACCCGGGCTTTTGCCGGTGCAACCCATAGACAGCGACTCAAGCACTGTTGTTTTACCGCAGGCATTTGGACCTACCAGCACATTAACCCCATCAACAAACTCGAGGCTGAGATCATTGTGCCCCCGCACATTTTGCATTCTCACTGAATGAATCTTCATACGATCAGTATACTGATGACAGTAGTGTGTAGCCAGTTTTGAAGACTTTACATCTCAGGCAAAGTGTTGTTTTAGGGTTTGAGCAGTACTCTTCTCTCGCGGCCTTCACCAATAGACTCGGTCTGAATACCCATATCCGATGCAACCTGGTGGACGACTCGGCGGTCGGCTGAATTCATAGGATTGAGCTCTAGATCCTCGCCCTTTTCGACTGCCCGCTCTACCCAGTGCTTGGCTTTCTCCGCCAATTTAGCCTGTCGATCACGCTTGTAGCCAGCGATGTCGAGATTTGCGCGCACATCATGGCCCTGAGAGCGTAGGGCTGAGTTGATGATGTTCTGAAATGCGATTAATGTGTCGGCTTTGGTCCCTATCAGCGAGCCGCTGATATCGTTGGCTGGAACGGAGAGCTTGATGATGTCGTTTTCGATTACGGTTTCAACAGGAACATTGAGACCAAAAAAACTCATCAGATCTTCGGTATATTTCTGGGCGAATGCTGCTGCGTCTTTCACTGGTCGCTCCCTATTTCTTTGCTTTCTTACGCATGGCTTCGCGTTTTTGTTTGGCGTTCATTTTTTTGGGTTTTTTGTTGGCCGCCTCTTGTTCACTTGAGCCTACGGCCTTTTTCTCTTTGGCGTTGAGCTTTTTTGGTTTGTTTTGCTTCTCCTCCGAAATAGCGAGAGCTTCGTCGACGTCCATATTTAGAACTCTACGCTGCTGGTAGTAGCCGATAACCCCGCTCGTTAGCCAGTAGAGCGGTAGTGCGGCCACGAACCCGAGGGACACGAGCAGTATGATGCCGGGAATCATGTAAGGCATGGCACCTGCTGTAGCTGCACTGACCTCTGCTTGGTCTACTTCTTTACCATCTGCCTGGTCTTTGAATATTTGTCGTAGTGACTTGCGTTCGCCCTGGCTGGCGAGCATCTGCTTGCTAGAAATAAACTGCACATAGGCCGTCAGAAATACTAGTATCAGGCCGGGAATATAGAGCGTACTGTCATCAAACGGTCTACGACCCAGGTCCAAAATACCGAAAAAGTCAGTGTCAAACAGCGCAATGTTTGCAGATAGATCCTGCATCCAGGGCAGATCACGCACGAATTGATATGACGTGTCGATGATCTCTTGCGGCTCATTCATGATGCGGTTTATTCCCTGATAGAGGGCAAGAAAAATGGGTATCTGCAGCAGCGCGAAGCCTATACCGGCTGCTGGTCTGACTTCTCGTTGCTTGTACAGAGCGCTGATGGCCATCATTTGGGCAGTACGGTCATCTTTGTGTTTTTTCTTGATCTCCTGAATCTCTGGCTGGAGTTCTCGTAGGGCTTTACTGTGGTGGAGCTGCCTCTTTACGATTGGATAAAGCAGGACTCTGGCCAGAATGGTGAACAGAATTATAGCCAGCCCAAAACTATGCCCAGGAATCAGCGCATAGATCGCTATTAGGACATTGACGATTGGTTTTACTACTAATGCTTCCCACATAGTCCTAACAGTTTAACAAGTTCCGTGTACCCATAAAAGGTGTTATCAACAACTGTCAGATGGTCAATCTAGAGTATATAGACCTCATAGTCAGACGGTATGCCAGCGTTCTGGATGGCAGCCTCAACCCTAGAGCGTATCTCTGCTCGCTCAACTGGGTCTTGTCCAGAAAAACGAGAGCCAGGGTCTTGAACTGTTTTTGCTCTGATCGGAGATATGTGAATTGTGTTTTTATGGATGCTTAGGCTGTCAATATCGGGACTAATGCTAAGTGTTTGATACGCTTCAATGATCCTATCGTAGCTGCTAGACTCTACCAGTCTCACCAGGTGTTTTCTGCCGCGTACAGTTGTGCATACACTCAGTACTGAGTCATTTTGATGTATCCCACAAAATCCAGCACTGTTCGAGATAACTTCATGTACCGAAGCGCTATCTTCATCGAGGAGTGCGATTTGCTGGGCGAATAGTATGTATCCGCCTGAGGCTGTATAGGCCATATCTTCGACACCTGTGTAGTCGGTAGCTTTTTGTATCGAATTGTTACTAAGCCTGTAGACATCTAGCTGTCCACCTGTATGTACACAAATAAGACTGCCAGAACAGAAACCGACGTCTACCCTTGTTTGATCCAGAGGGAGCCTGATTTCTTCGCCACCGCCGAACACTATTAGCTCAGATTCTCCTCTATTGTCCCCTAGCTCTCCGCTATTCACATCAGAGTCACCAATAGCCTGATCTTTGAAGGCATCTGAGTATACTGCCAACAGCCTATCGTTCAAGTGTCTCAGCTCATGACCGACTAGTGTCTTATTGCTAGGTTCGGGAATAGCGAGTAGATTAGGGGTCGACCCAATATCATTAAAAACCAAAACCTGCCTTAGATTGCTAGAATACAAAACTATGTCGTTGGACCGTTCGAGCAGCCTGTATTCAGGCTGACTGAGGTTGTTGATTACAGCGATCTCGGCAACGTTCCCTGAATCGAATTCTGCCAGGTATTTGGCGCCGTCGGTCGACTCTAGATGCAGGATAGTTTTACCATTTAGTGTGGCTGTATCAATGATTGCTAGGGACGGATTTGAGCCGGTGTAACCGGAGACATATCCTGGCTGCTGACCATCTGGGGGGATATGCACACTCATAGTATCTAGACTACCGCCGCAGGTGTAGCTATAAACGACACCTGACTCGGTAAATGAACAGGGCCCCGGGTTGTTAGCGATGAACTCGACAGAAGGCTTCTGTCGTAGATCGGCTGTTACGGAGCTCGTTCGGAAAAAACCCCTGGTGTCTACAGCTTCTATAGAGGCACGGTCACCGGACCTCAGCCTGAGTTGATAGTTGTTACCGAAAACTAGCCTTCGAGCTGTTGTTGATCCGCTAGGTATAGTGATTTGGCTATTCTTCAAGCTACCCTTGTCTGTCAGGCTGACCGTGGTTTCGATCTCTTGTGGACTGGGTAGCTCTAGGCTTATAAAGCTGATTCTACTGGTGATCAATAAGCCTATACCCGCTAGGATAAGCCCTAGGATAACGAATCTCAGTCTGATTAGCAGGTGTATCATCCTTTGGTACATCCTGACGTGGCAAGCGACTCGGGGCTGATCGGAGCCTTGTTGTAAATTGATTCAAGCAGTTTTTGTGGGCATCTTCTGGCGCCATCAGGGGTCTGAATCGCAAGATGTAGATGAGGCCCTGACGAGGAAGGTTTACCTCTCAGATCTGGGTCTGGATGGTCCAGCGGGTAGTTTCCGGTGGATCCGTTATGCATGATTAGCTGACCGGCCTTTACGGTATCATTAATGCGGGCCCCATCAACGGAGCCACCATCGAGACCGTGGCAGTAGATAAACTGAGTCCCGTCTGGTGACTGAACGACTACACCCAGGCCACATAGATCCGTTGTACCAGTACCTGCGTTTATAATCGTTCCAGAAGTCATAGAGTAGACCTCTTCACCGGGAGACGCCTCTAGGTCTACGGCTTCGTTCTTGTTATGGTGGGGTTTGTTGAACCAGTACTGATTCTGATCAAACAGCGCTCTTCTCAGTGGTAAGCTCCAGTCACCAACAATTTCACCACTACCTGCCTGTCCACATATGCGGCTATCAGAGCTGACATCTCCACCGTAGTTAGAGCCATATTTATTTAGAATACCGACTGCGTTAGCTATACGATCTTCCAGCTTCTGACCATTAGCCCTTTCGTAGTACTTCTCAAAGGCTGTTGCCGCTTCAATAGCAGAGTTTGTCTTTTGTAGTTCGGTGAGTGCTAGCGTTTCGTCGCCCTGGGTCATTTCGTACCAAATGAACTCTAGCTGCACTTCAAAATAGATTTCTAACTCATCACTGGACGGAGCACTGGCTTCACTGAAATATGTATATGGATCGTCTCCGGTGTCAATTCCTCGGTCCTTTAGGGCTGAGTTTACCCACGTTAGCATTCTATCTCTTCTGCCACCGTTGTCTGTCCACTGGGCTATGCCGTAGGGTCTGGCGCTTCCGGGATACTCTGCAGTTGGATTGATCTCGTCGTAGGACTCGACCATTAAGTTTCCGACTATGCCGGCTGATTGGGGTGCAGAGAGTCCACGCCCTTCGCCGATAAAGAAGTTAAAGGCCTTTTCTTGATGGTCGCCACCGACGAGATTTGAAGCTACGCTACAGTTATCGGGCGAATAGTTCGCGAGGAAAGAGCCGTCGTCACGATAGTCAAACCAAGGGTACAGGTGAGCGGCCCCTTCGTTGAAGGTAGACTGTGCGGACGTGGTCGGCGCCAGAATGACCGAGAGTACTAGCAGTGTAGCAGTCATCCCCCATAGCTTCTCGGTAATTTTCGTAATCAGGCTCATAGTAGTGTGCTCCTTCTCGAGGCGATGGCTGGCTCGTCTGTAGCTGCATAAACGTCCCCGCGCATGTCAAGGCTTGTTTGGTGAAGCTCGCGCAGCTCAGCCCCGATTTTTTGTGTAAAGGTCCGCTCCTTTGCCTCTTTGTCCTGCGCGGCAGCCAGCAGTCTGTAGGGAGCAGTATTATAGCGATAGTCTTCCTCGTTCACCGGTGCAGCGGTCAGCAGCTCTGGCGCGAGATCCTGAGCACACTCGGTCGAGTAAAAGGCACTGCGCAGCTGACTTACCTCGCGCAGGCTAACGGCAGTGTTGCAGTCGGACCAGTAGATCAGCAGTCTACGTGCATCACGATCGTAGCACTCTTCTGGATATCCTAACTCTTTTTTACGCTCATCATCCCTAATGACGCCACTCTCCACGAGGACTAGATCATGATAATTTACGGTTATACACTTGCCGTACTCCTCCAGCAGTATCGGCAGATCTGCTTCGACGTAGTCACTGTTTATTACATGGTCAAAGTCTAGGTCCTCGCCTGTCATTTCCTGCTCGTTAAAACCAACACCAAAGCTACTGCCTGCGTAGAGGAGATCTATATAGGCCTGGCCGTTGTTTCTAAAGTCTCTATTCTGGGTCTGCGCTGATGCTGAACCGCCAAATATGCTCATAAGCGCACTTCCGCTAAAAACTGATGAAGCCAGACTAGCTACGCTTTGACCGCCGTCTTTTACACTACTAGGTATGCTAGAGGCGAGACTAGAGGCGCCTGAATATGGATTGTCTAGGTCAAAGAGGTTACTGGCTAGTCCGCGGTCTGTGAAAGACTCTCGATATTTGTGCATATGGTCAAAGCTTGCCGCCAGCGCTACCTCAGAGCTCGTAATGGTGCCCCCGCTCGTGAGAGAAACAGACTCAGCATTGAGCCGACTTCCTTCTAGCAGTATTTCAACATTCCTGGCGCCCTCACCTGGTAGGTAGGTGGTGCTTATGCCTGTACTTTGTTCTATCGCTCGCGGGATTATCCAGTTATATATTAGCCAATCTGCCCCTATGCTCGCTCCTAACGAAACAGCTGCTCTGGTGGTGGCAACTGATCTAGCAATCTGCGATATCACCGCACCAGCTCCTCCTTTAGCGGTTCCTGCAAGCGGTCCAGTAAAGAAGGTCAGAATTACAGTACCTACGAGTTCTACTACGGTGAGGCCGATCTGCACTCCCGGGTTGAGGATATGTTTGCAACCTTCATCAGCAGCTCTTCTTTTGAGACTATCAAAAGAATTATCAATTAGTCCAAAAGGACTACCCACTACAGGAATAGCTTCGCCAATGTCTGTTAACACCTCAGCAGGGTTTGAAGGTATGTTGTCGATAGCAAAGTCTATAGCCCTATCAAACTCTAGGACTGTACGTACTGATATTCCCAGATAATTTTTAAAGTTGAATAGATTACTAAAATTAAAATCTGGATCGGTCTCTTCAACAGGAACGCCCTTCATTGATGCTGCCCAGGCTGCAGAGCGTACATGTCCGTCAAAATCGCTAGATAGCACTGCTGCAATCTCGGCGGGGTTTAAGCCAAGTCTGTTTTGAGACACATTTGTCTCTGTGTCTGATGCCTGAACCATGAGCCCTCGTGTTCTATCCACGATACCCTGCTCTATAGTGTCAGCAGCATCCCTGAAGACGCAGGCAATTGTACCCAATCCAACAGCTACACTGAGCCTACCAGTATTTAGGAGCACCTTTTTATTAAACTCGAGATTGTCGGCGAGCCATTGGCGAGCTCTGCCAGGTGATTCACCCGATTCAATTTGCTCTACGAAGCCATCGCTCAGCTCTTCCTGACCAGCTCCCGCCAAGGTTTGAAAGGTGGTTGCTCTTGGTTTTGTAGCATTGCGCCTTTCTTTAGTTGCTTCTGCACGCACCTTTTGTCTGGTATCAACGTCAGGATGGTTTTCTCTCAGTTTGCTAACTATAAGTGCGAACCTACTGAACGGCACGCCGTTATTTCGGGCAAACAGGGATATCTCAGGCCTAGTTCTGAGCACTCCGACTTGGGCATCGGTTGGGTCCAGGCTAGCAGTGAGCTGCTCGAGCGCTCTCAGATCAGGGGTTCGTCTAGTGCTATAGGTTATGCCAGTGACTTCGTCCGTAATTGACGTTAGACGTCTAAGTCCGAGGGTCGTTGCCCTGCGTTCATAGACAGGAGTAAATCTGTCTCCGTATTTATCCCAGACAGATTTTGCATCCGATCCAACCATGCGCTGAAACATGGTGGTTCTCTCGTAGTTTGGTATATTTCTACCCTCTATATAGTCGGCGCCCCCTGCAGTGTAGGCTATCTGGAAATTAGCTAGATGGTTTACTCGTTTGCCGAGTTGTGTGTGGAAATGCCCAAACCTAAAAGCCGTCGTCAGGCGGTTGATATGCTCTAGGTCGAATCCGGGTGTGAATAGTAATGGCAGCAGGAATAGATAAGGGGCAACAAACAACCCCAGTGCACCGAATATTTTGCCCTTTGATGGAGAGGTCCGTGCGGCCGCTGCCTGGTAAAAACTACCCAGGCGACCGCTCTCTAGGTCATCATTAGATGTTTCCTCTGTGCTTGCCGCAGCCTCATCCTCTGCCTCAGCAATGGGGCCCGTATAAAAACTCCCTTGATCCTCGGCATCATACACGCCGTTTTCAGCCAGTATGTTTGCCAGTTGAGCCTGTTCGGCTTCAGCAGTGTGGTGAGTATTGTCGGGTGTTTCTGCTGCATCGGGAGCAAGAGCGTCAGGCTCGTAGCCGTCGTCCTGGTTGTCACCTCTGAAAATTCCCATGACGTAAGTATATAGGAGCTAACCATGAGTATCTAGTTTTTACAGAGGTAGATATTAGTGGAGCTGGATTTCGGAGCTATCACCGACACCAGGCATGAGGCTGTCGTTTAGATTTGTTGTTTGCTGAGGCTGCTCCTGGGCCTGCTGCAGAGCAGCGATCTGATCCGGATTAGTTGTGATGAGCTCCTGCTCGGTTGCGCTCGGTAGAATTTGTATATGGACATGGTTTTGACCGGCGAAAAAGAGCCCTTGCCCGACAGGGAACTGACTAAGACGTTTCTTTTCCTCGCTCGTTAGCTTGAAGACATCTGCGAGAACGTCGACAGCACTTGGAGACTGTTTGAGCAGTATCTGCATGCTCGCATTGGCGACGATTGCCCTACCCATGCGAGATGCCATGAAGTCCTCTACATCCTGAGTGATCGTCGTGATACCTAGATTATACTTACGGGCTCGTTTTGCCAGGCTGAAAAGGAAATTAGCAGAGTCTTCATATTTCATTAGCTGCCAGGCCTCGTCAACGACCAGGATACGGCGCTTCTGGTCAGCCTTGGTCTTGTTCCAGATGTAGTTAAGCACGATATACATAGCCACTGGTCGTAGCTCGTCCTCTAGGTCCCGCACGTTAAAGCAGACAAGCGGATTATCCATATCAATGTTGCTCTGCTGGCTGAATATACCGGCGAATGTGCCGCTGGTATATTTACGCAGTCGCTGTGCAAGCTGAGGCCCAGAGCCGCCCATGTGCAGCAGAGTATCGTAGAGATCAGCTATGGTCGGCGGAGGGCTACCATGGGTTAGCGGGTCGTTGGTGATACCGGCCTTTTCGTAGGTAGTAATGAGGGCTGCATCTAGGTCTGCCTCTTCACTCGGGGTGAGCACCGGCATGGTAGCTGCCCCACCTGCCGCTAGCTGGGCCTGTGCCCCACCCATCATAAGACGCAGCAGCCCATGTAGTGTAATCAGGTTAGACCGCAGGGCGTTCTCACCGTCTTCGGCATCAACTACTCTTGGTAGGTCAAAAGGATTGACTCTGGTTGGGCTATTGAGACTGAGTTTCAGATAGGATCCGCCGACTGCTTCACACATGCGCTGGTATTCATTCTCTGGGTCGATAATGACGATCTCTGTGCCAAGCATTAGCTGGCGGAGGGCTTCGAGTTTGACGGTAAAGCTTTTACCTGCACCAGATTTCGCGAAAACCACGCTGTTGCTGTTCTCTAAACCGAAGCGGTCAAAAATGACTAGCCCAGAATTGTGCATGTTTACACCGTAGAGAATGCCGCTCTCCTGTGTCAGGTCGGCACTAGTGAATGGGAATGAAGTACTGATAGCACCCGTGTTCATATTGCGCCTAATTTGTAGCTGGTCGACAAATTGCGGGATGGTGCTATTGAGGCCTTGTTCTTGCTGGGCGCTGGCTGGTTTACTGTATACCAGTTGGTTACCGAGCATTGTTTCTACCTTGTGGCTAATGAACTCTAGCTCATCAAAACTATTGCCGTAGATTGTGAAGTACAGTCCAAAGCGGAAGAAGCGCTCTTCACCCACCTGTAGTTTGTCTCGCATTTCTTCAGCGTCCAGGATCGCTGCTTGTTTGGCCGGGTCACGGACGCGGCCCTTTTCATTGTCGAGGCTTATACCCGCCTCTAGCTGACCAACCTTTTTACGTAGGTTTTCTAGTACGACTTGGCTGTCGGCAGTGTAGATAAACATCGACATGTCCATGACTTCATCGATGTTTATGAGACCGCTTAACCAGCCGGTATATACCTTGCGCGGGTAACCATACACATAGTATGTGCGGGCATAGCGCGTACCGAGCTGGAAGTAGCCGCCTTCGAACATGATGCTACTGGGGGCGATAAAGTCACGTAGTGCTGTGACGCCTTTTTGAAAGGCGTGCTGGACCTCTACTTGTTCCTGCATGCGCTGCTGCTGAGCCAGAGTAACGGGGTCTACCTGCTGTTTCTTTTTACCGAACATTACTGGACACTCCGATTCAAGTGATCCGTACTGGCAACACCGTCACCCTTGCCAATAACATCCTGAGACAGTCCACCGAAGTTTTTGAGCTTTTGCCTAGTTGCAGTATCTGGGTTATAGCTATCGTAGTAGAGCTCGATCAGCTCCTCTGTATCAAGTGGTAGGCTCTGGACCCCACAGGCCTGTAATCCCTGCATGATTGCCTGGACGCGGTTACGGAGCTCTGTTTTAGCCTGCTCCAGAGCATTTTCGTCTATTGTTACTTTGTCCGGAGTTTTATTGAATGAGAATATGTTGGCAAAGATATTTTTGGTACTGCGAGAGATGTTGGCGGCAGATAGGCTAGTGTCATAGTATGGGATCGTGACATAGAACATTTTGTCCATGATATTAGTCTGCTGCGTGAGATCCTCGAGGAAATATATGTAGTCCTCCATGAGTAGACCGAGCAGCATATTGTCCTGTTCGCGGCGGATTTTGGTCAGTTTCTCTAGATATGGTTTGACGTCTACGCGGCGAGATTTGACAGATATCTGGATGTCAAAGTAGAGGGAATTTAGAAATCCCTGATAGGCGTACTCTACACCCTCTTTTTCCTGAGGGCTCATGAGGTCAAAGTTGATGGCTTTACACATGACAACGGCCCGGAATGATCCATCGGCCATGATGACGATACCGTCACGGACCTCTGCTACCTGCAGGGTGTTTTGGGTGCTATTGGGGTTTACGGATACCGCAGGTTTTGGCTGACCAGGCTGTGGGCCTCCAGTGATTGCTCCAGGGTTGACTGGAGCCAGGGTAGGATTGACCGGGGCTTGAGCGGCCGCCTGTCCTGGTTGTCCTGGTGCTTGGTTATTTGGATTCATCCCACCCCTTTAATTAGTGTAATTCTATCACCGTATCGTCGGTAAGTGTATCGTCACCGGATTTTTTGTTTTTCGCCAGACTAGCGAGCGTCGATACTTTCAGGTCATTTACCGCCCCCAGCTGTTGGTTAGTATCTGGGGCTTTTGGTATCTCCGGTATTTTTCGTTCTGCCGCTACTGCTGAGTGACCGACGTCTCTGGCTTCAGCTACTTCGTCACCATGATGTATGCCTAGACGGTCCTGCTGTTTGTGGAGCTGGTCGAGGAACTCTGCCTCTAGAACTTGTCCGCTAGTCGGCGTTGTCTGCATCTGGCGTACGGCTGATATACGGGCCTGCTCCTGCCGTTCACTCATGAGCTGGTCAACGTTCTGGCCAATACGAGCGGTACCATCAAACATATCGTCACTAGCATGTATGTCCACTTGCTGCACCTCTTGCGGCAGGTCGCCCGGATGGACGAGTCGCGCCCCATCGCTCATGGTGCTAGCGCTGGTCACCTTTTCTAGGTTTACGTTGCTATTTTTAACCGCCCAGCCGCGGCTGTCTAGTGTGTTGGCGAGTAGCTTTAGGCGGCTTTCTACCTCTGTCTGCTCCAATCCATCTGTGTATACGTGCTCTTCACGCTTTGGGGCAGTTACGGTGACGTATTCGCTTTGCCCTGTCTGGTCCCACTTACGTACGCGCGGTTTGAAAAAAAATCGTAGCCGAGCGCCTAGCCAGACATCATTAGGCTGGTCCTGCCCTATGGGTGCCGCCAGAAATAAAAATGGGCTGGCCAGGATGAAGAATGGAATGAATATGAATATGCTGCTACTGCGTGCTACAAACCAGCCGAGAAACATGATCCCGGCAGCAATGAATCCAAACACCAGCTGCTTGAACGTCAGCGGCCCGATCAGCTTGTCTTCTGCCTCTATGTCCTGCAGAACTTTATAGGTTGCCATGAGCATTATTATAACAGTAGTCAGACTTTTCTCCAGTGGTGATTCGAGTAGGTGCAAGTACAAAGAAAAGTAAGCATAAGACTATTTACAAACAAGCAAACTTATGCTAATATATAGCCATGGCACCAAGACTACCTAGAATGAATATAAAAGCAAATGCGCGTCGAGCAGCCGCTAATGCTAGAAATGCTTATAACAATCTCGATCCTGAAGACCAAAATGCTCTAGGGGCTGCTGCGATTGCATTCTCTACACCACCCGTGAAAGCCAATCCTTACACAGGGGTTAGGCGTGTATTCGCAGGAGGGATGAATATACTCACAAAACCTGTAGATGCACCAGCACGTTTTGTTACAACTCTGAAAAATGAAACAGTAGAGCCGGGGACACCTGAGTCTTTTATAGTAGAAAAAGGTAGATCTGCAATTAGATTCGTAGGAACAGTGGCTGCGATAGGTTTTTGGGGTAGCGGTATCAGAGGGACACTCTTTAACTCTGGTCGAGAAACCAGCGAATTATCAAACGACGGATTGGATGAAATTACAGATAAAGACCCAGTGGACATAATCCCAGACAGCTGGGCAGATGAAATTGATAAGGGCACGGACATGGCAAGGGATGCAGCCGGAAGATTAGGCGAAAGCATATCCGAGGTGCCTTCGGGCGAATTCCAGCCGTTTAAATGGTTCTTTAAAGATCTGCTATTTGATGGGGCGGAAAACCTCACATCCATGCCGGTCGGTGTTGCTCTATTTTCAGGCGCTGTAGCTGTTGGTGCTGCAGTTCTCGGTAACGAGAGGAAGGTTACAGTTCATCGGGACGAACATGACAATATTATAGGAGCTACGGGTCACGCAAATTGGTCAGCTCGAGATGGCTTGGGGCAGAAAGCACTTGGCTTTAGTCCTTTTGGAGCGCTAGGGATTGGTCGTAGTGGTTCCGGTGGGTCTATACGACAACGTAGACGGAGCAAGAGAAGGGTATAGCCTGTAGGTATAGCTTTGCTAGAAGTGAGCCAGGCCAAGATATACTGAACTGACATCAAAACTAGAACACCAATTATGTTCTGCGTAGAATGTCGATATTTTCTGGAGCCATTTCACTCTGAAGTTTTTCGCTACCGCTTCTTCCTGGCGCACCTACTGGTAAGGTATGATCACCTGCTATTGCGGCACCTCTGTCGCCAGTATTCACTGTCGCACCGGTTGCTGGATCAGTCACAATTACGGGTACAGACATAAACTCTCGTAGTGCGCCCGCATCTTGTAGTGAAAGCGTTTTATCATCAAGCTTGGCCATCTCAACAAGCCGATCTGCTGCAACTCGTGAAGAGTTCTTTGATCCGGTTATGGTGACTTCACCGGTCTTTCTGTTGACTCTATCGTTTCCGTCGGATAGATCAACCGTTAATCCTGCGCCTAGTTCTTTAAAATCACTATAGTTATCACCGAGCGCTTTACGCCATAACTCTGCACCACCAGAACCCCTGTCTGCCAGTTCCCCCTGTATGCTAGCAAGCCTACCATATTGTTTGTTTTTGGTGATCATGGTTATCGCAGCTCTTCTTTGTTCACTGCTTGCCGATTCGTCTAAGGAGAGCTCTTGAAGGTGGTTCATTTTATCTACAAAACCCATTTGTGAGGTCTGTCTAGTTATTAATGCGGTCGCATTATCAATAGCCGCTTTCTCGACGGCCGCTTTCTGTGATGCATCAATAGAGTCGACGTCTGTATTGAAGTATTTGTCTTCTGACTCAAGAACTCTCGCCTGTTGAATCTTTCTTGCAAGGTCCGCTTCATTACCCTGCACCAATGTATCTGCCCTCTTTCTTTTTCTTGCCCTCGCAGAAGTACCCACAGGAGCAACCCCCAAGGTTCCTGTACGAGCTCGATCTCTGAGCGTTCCTCCGGTCGCTCTTCTGACTGCTCTTCTACCTACGCCTTTTGCCCCACCAGTACGGGCGTCTCTGGCAAGACGGCTCGCGGCATCAAGCTGTTTTTGTTCAGCATTTCTTTGCTTGCGTGCTTCTCCTTTTTTGTTGAGGAAGTTTTTGCCGCGGTCGAGGATACCTTTGGTTGGGTCGTTTTGTATACCGAATATGCCCAGGACACCAGCTACGGCGCGAGTAGCCAAAAATACAGCCCCGAAGACTGACCCTGCCAGTAGGACAAATGCGATCAGTAGTTCAACTTCTTCTTGTAGCATCTAGAGGCTCCCCGGTGCGCCGATTGTTATCCAGGCCATTATTTTACCAATTGCCGATATAGAGACCATGGTTATTTCGATATATAGCAGTATAAAGAACAGTTTGCGGTATAGTCCCCAGGCCCTATCGCTGCCCGGCAGGATCCATAGTGATATACCCAGCGGCGCCATGATGATCAGTGTGAATATTAGTAGCTGTCTGATGATGAGGAATATCCAGGCGAAAAATAGGAACCCGGCCGCTGACCAGGCGAGTGCCAAAATCGCAAAGAACCCGCCCAGACTCAGTAGAGCACCTGCGGCGATGAGTCCTGCAAATCCAACGCCTGTCGCCGCTGTAGTCAATCCCTCTCTTTGTATATAGTGTTCAAACAGAGTGGTTAGATTGAGATTCTGCACAACCCCGTCACCGTTAAACGCGGTGAATAACAGGAACTCTATACCATCTGCCAGGAACCCAGCGGCCTCTATCGTGAGTAGGCCCAGAACCCACGAGAGCTGGATGAATATTGTGCCCAGCACCAGTCTAGGCAAGTATTTTTTAACCGTGTAGTTACTGAATACATTGACGTCTAATGCGGTAGAGATAACCATCACGAACGCGGTAATGATAATGAATACCGTTGCCAGGTTACGCATAGCACCCCAGGCCTTACGGTAGCTATCTTCGTTTCGTAGCTCATCAACATTTATGCGCAGCTGGTCGGCGATCTGTCCATCGATCCAGGTTAGAGCCCTGTCCGCAAGCTCTAGGGCGCTACAAATGATCCAGGAGAGTCTAGACTCGTCATAGCCAGTAGTCTCACAGTCCTGAACCCCCTCACCTGATCCTGGTGAGTTAGGTCCTGTGGTGACCTGGCTGTCTTCGGGTAAGGCGGCGTTATTGACTACTGATACTGCGGTTCTGACAGCGTTTGCTGCGGATCTACATCTATCAGCGCCTGTTCTCTCCTCAAACCTTTGGATGAGATCAAAGGTCAGTGGTGAGGTGTTTTCAAGCTGAGCTTCTGATCCACCAAATAAAAAGAAGTCGGGGCACTCTGGTCGATATCTGACAGGACCTGAGCCGCATTCATACTGAACATATGCCCCCGCCTGCACCCGTGAATCAAGCAGTGGATCTTGACGATAGCAGAATTGACCATCAGCTGATCTTACTTCTCCACCATCGAATATATAGTTTTCAGCCCCTGGAGAGACACCGGTGTCGCCCGAGAGTGCATTAGAGACAGCTAGTCCGCTGACTCTGAACTCTATCGAGCAGTCTCCTACGGTTACCGGATAGTGGAATCCTAGGTTAGCGGTGAAGCTTGTCGGCTGATCGCCAATGTATGGATAGTCATTTATGACTAATTTTGAGCTCCATGCATCGTCACCACATTGGTATTCTGGAATGCCTTCTTGGTCACCTGCTTCGAATTTTGCGGTTGGTTTATTGTCTGGGTTGTGGAGACCTCTATCGTTAAAGAGCGTAAATGTAAGCGGTGGGTCATCTCGACCATTAGCCTGAGGGTCGCGATCGATAGTAATCTGGACGGTATCTATGCCGATGATTTCAGCTGTAACGGTTCCCGGGAAGTCACTACCGTTAGTAACATGGTCGGCGTGGACATTTGCAGTTTGTAGCGAACTAATCGCAAACAATGCCACAAGTAGCACCAACCCCTGACCAAGAAATTGTTTTATTTTAGCTCTCATCACTTAAGCACTAATATAACCTATAGACGTAACAATTACTACAGTTTGAATAGGGCTATACTTATTAAGCTAATTGAGGGATAATTGACAGAGTATTAGAAATGATTGCAAAACTAAAAAATCTAAAACTGCTAATTGTCCCGGTGCTCGCCGGAGCTCTCTTTGTCATGGTTCAGCCAAATGTACAAAATGTTGCCGCACTGACCTGTTATGACGATATTGGGCGTGTTTTTGAATACGGTGCCGGTGACGATTGTCCAGATGGACAACAACCTACAACCAGTGGTGGTGCACTGTGTGTGTTTGAAGAGGCTGTTCTATCGGGCTCAAACCGCGGAGTCTATTACACAGAAGACGCATCTGGCTGTCCAGCGATCAATGATGGTGGTCCAGCCACAGCGGTCACAGGCTCTGACGGGGCGTTTTGTGATAACGGCACTGGTCGACTAGAGCTATATACGACAGGTGAATGCCCATCGGGAGCTATTGACGCGGGTACACCAGCTGCACTAGGTGGTAGCACCTCATCAAGCGGAGGAAGTAGTACGTGTACATCCCACAGTAATTGTGAATTGTTTAATCTGATCAACGGCATACTGAACGTCATGGCACTGCTGACGACATTGATTGTTGTTGCCGTGGCTGCAGTAGGGGGTATTCAGTACTCTGCTAGCAACGGTAACCCCCAGAGAGTTCAGTCAGCCAAGAATCGTATATACAATGCTATTTGGGCCTACGTGGCATTCCTAGGCCTCTACGCATTTCTGAACTATCTAATACCCGGAGGAGTTTTCGCATGATAAAACGTAAGCTCATTGTACTCGTGGCACTCCTCTCTCTGGTTGTTCCTGCACTACATTTAGCGAGTACACCGAGTGTATATGCGCAGGACTCTACGCCTGAACCGGGTGTAAGCGCTAGTGGATGTGAAGGCGATGCCGAGAACCGTAGCATACTCGGTATACCTACCTGGGATCGTGGCCTGTCTAACTGCGATGATCTGGATACAGGTGACGTGCTGAGTGGTGATGCAGATCAAAACCCCATCCTGATAATTGCCAACAATGTTCTGATCGCGATCGTATCGCTCGCAGGTATTGTCGCTGTAGGCTTCACTATAGTTGGTGGGTTCAAATACGTCGCTAGTGATGGGTCGCCGGACAAGACAAACGATGCTCGTCAGACTATCATCAATGGCATCGTCGGAGCGGTTATTGCTGGCTCTGTACGACTAATATTGGAATGGGTACATACAACGCTTGTAGACGGTAGCGCGGGGTTCCTATGGTTCTAGATATGATCGCTGGTTTTGCACAAATTGTTCTGGAGAGACCTGACTCTCTCCCCCAGATCAGCACAGGTAGTGCACAGGAAACGGTGAGCGATGTCCTGACTCTGGCGTTTAGCGTGCTGGGTGCGCTCAGTGTGCTGATGATCACACTGCAGGGTATGCGCTACGCCCTATCAGGTGGCGATCCGGGCAAGACGTCTCAGGCAAAGAACGGCATCATCTATGCCGGTGTCGGTATGGCAGTAGCGATATTTGGATTTGCGATCACCAGGTTTGCTCTAGGAGAAGTCATAACCGTCGATGGCGACGCACCGACACTAGTTGGCCGCATCGCAGGATTAATTGCAGTCGCAACGGGAATCATATCCGTAATCATGATTGTGGTTGGCGGCATCAGATACGTTCTGTCCGACGGTGATCCGGCCAAGACGTCGAGTGCTCGCCAAACGATAATATATGCACTAGTCGGAGCAGTCATAGCGACCTTTGCAGCCCCGATAGTTGCCTACATGGTAGAGCGGATTACTGAAACTCCGAGCGCAGAATCCGAAACAACCTATATGACCAGACCAGCTGAAAACCAGAGAATATGGTATAGTTAACATCAGTCAATCTGATAAAAAGGATAAAAAATGAACACACTCACAAAAATAGATGCCTTCAGCACGATCAGCCTGATGGTGGTAATTGCCCTAATAGGCTTCATGACGGGGACTGCTAGCGCACAGGACGGCAGCGATGTGTTGCGCGGCGTAGACGCAGCCGGTGGCCCTGGTGGCAATGCCGAAACAGAAGTTAATAACCTAGTCGGCAATGTGATCAGCATACTCAGCTGGGTGGTTGGAGTGATTGCTGTGATCATGATAATAGTGTCTGGCCTGAGATTCATCCTGGCAGGCGGTGACGCTCAGAAAGTTGGCCAGGCTCGAAACGGTATCATCTACGGACTGGTAGGCCTAGCAGTGGTAGTCATGGCTCAGGCGATTGTGCGATTTGTCATCAACGAGGCGACTGGAACCCCGGGCGCAGTTGAGGCAGTTGACCCAGCAGCTGGCTAGGCACCCCCTATTTATAGTGGACGCTCCGAGCTAATACGTCTATAATCATAACCATATAGTGATAAAAAAGGATTAACTAAATGCTAAGTAAACTCAAAATACTTGTAATCAGTCTCTTCGCAGCAGCATTGCCGTTAGGGCTACCTGTTGTAGGTTCGAGTACGGTTCTGGCCCAGGAAACCCCTGCCCCAGGCGGATCTTCGGAAACAACTAATATTGAGAACAGGCTATGTCAAGGTGCTGACCTGAAGTTTGACTCAGACGCGTCTAATTGTGATACAACAGCTGCTACTGACGATATAAACAACATCGTCACGACTATAATCGACATATTCTCATGGATCATCGGTGTTGTTGCCGTAATCATGATTATCTATGCTGGCTTCAAGTACATCACATCTGGTGGCGACCAGGCTGGAGTCAAAGCAGCTAAGGATACAATCCTCTACGCCATCATTGGCCTAGTAGTTGTAGCGCTCGCGCAGACAATAGTTAGGTTCGTGCTCGGCCGAGTCTAATACGACGCATAGGCTAGAAGTAGCGAAACAGCCCTGGATCTCGGGGCTGTTTCTTTTTCAAGTAGAACTCTCCCAAGCCAGGCTAGAAACATCGGCAGGGTTTGGGGAAGCTCTACAGGATCAGTTAAAGGTACAACAAAGTCTTGCAGCCCCCGCCCCCTACACCGTATAATTCGGAGCAAGACCAAGGAGGGTTAGCGAGAAAATGAATGAAAATGATGAACTATTTGTTGAGGAAGAGCTAACGGCTGCGTTCCTCGGAGATGACGATCTAATAGCAGAGCCGCAAGCAACAGAGGGTCAGCAGGACGACTCTTGGAGCGAAGAGCAGGCCGACCTGCCAGGTCAACTAGCGTTAGACGTCTACGAGACAAAAGAGCGACTGATGGTTAAATGCCGCGTCGCTGGAGTCAATAAAGAAGACCTGGATGTTAGCATCGCAGATAACACTCTGACCATTCGCGGGACTCTGTCTGCAGGTGTAGAAGATGATGTTGATAACTACTTTGTCCAGGAGTGCTACTGGGGTGAATTTGCTCGAAGCATCACTCTACCTGTACCTGTTAAAGAAGACGAGATCGAGGCGCTTCTTAAGGATGGGGTTTTGACGGTGTCGTTTACTAAGGTTAAGCAAGATACTGTTAAGAAAATAACCGTCCAGTAAAAACCAACTGACCAAAAACCGGAGAGTGTTGGCAAAGCCGCACTTTCCGGTTTTTTCTTTGGCCAGAATAGATATTTTAATTCCGGGAACAAAAGGCGCAGTGCCATATGCACAGCAACCTTTTATTGTCCTCATGAAAATTCCATTCTGGCTCAAAGTCAGGTGGTTTTTAACCAAGATTTAGGGTCAGGCCTTGGCTCGAGCTGAGTTTTTTAACGCTAAGAGATCTTTGCCTGTAGCTCGATTAGCCTCGCCTGATAGAAAAATGACCTAATAAAGACAGTCTTTAAGAGGTAATGATTAGCAATAATTCGCAAGCCCTTGCCTGAGACCTTCTTTGCAGTGGGATTTTTAGGTATTTGTTAGAAAGATGCTTGTCTGCGTTTGTTTGGGCTAGGATGAGCTGATGATTCGTAGATTTATGAGAGTTGTTGCGCCGGATCTGTGCATTGTGTGTGGTAGAGAATCAAAACTACTACATGATGACTGCACGGAAGAGATGGAGGCTGCCCCACCCAGCTGCATTGTTTGTGGTGCGCTGTCAAAGGACTACCGGCTGTGCAGCCCTTGCCGAAAAACAACAGGCATGGACACGTGTTATTTCTTCAGCACAAGCGACTCCCCTGCCCGCAGACTGATCTCCAGCGCAAAATACTCATCCAACAAAGATGCTTGCACCGCAGCAGCTGCCCTGATGGGCGAGATATCCCCGGACTATCTAGACGAGTTTGGTGTAACTCATGTTCCATCAGCCTACAGCAGAGTGCGTGAGCGTGGGTTTGACCATGCTGCTGTAGTAGCTCACGAATTAGCGTCTAGAAAGCAGCTTGCCAGCCATCAGCTACTGCGCAGGGTAGGTACCAGCAAACAGGTAGGTTCTAGCAGGGCCGCACGGCTCAGGCAGGCAAAAGAACAGTATGCGATTGCTGCTTCTAGGGTAGTACCCGAGAGGATTCTGCTGGTAGACGATATATATACTACAGGCGCAACGTTAACAGCCTGCACCAAGCTACTTAAGCAAGCCGGGGCGAAACATGTATACGGCGCCGTACTAATACGATCTAAGTAGCTTTGCTAAAGTAGGCTCAAGGTGATAAAATCACCCCTGTTCTATCATTGCCCTGTATCTGGAGAGGTACCCAAGTGGCTGAAGGGGCGGCTTTGCTAAAGCTGTAGGTCGGCGCAAGCTGGCGCGAGGGTTCGAATCCCTCTCTCTCCGCCATGCTGGGCCATGATAGTTAGTGGAGAGGTGACCAGATTGTAGTCAAGCTTGCTTGACACAATTAGCGAGCTGGTACACTATCCAACCAGCGAGTGTTTGTGGAACGAGGACGGCTCGCAACGTAGTGGAGAGGTGACCGAGTGGTTTAAGGTACTTGTCTTGAAAACAAGCGTGCCGGCAACGGTACCGTGGGTTCGAATCCCACCCTCTCCGCCAGGAAGGGCGTCTGTCTACACTAGTAGACGGGCGACTTTCTAGCAGAAAGTGGAGTTGAACCCAATGCGGTTCGTAAGGAACGGAGTAGCGTTAGCGTCATCCCACCCTCTCCGCCAGGCGGAATCACCATCACACGCCGACTAAGTACCTGTAGCTCAGCTGGATAGAGCGTTTGTTTGCGGTACAAGAGGTCGCAGGTTCAAATCCTGCCAGGTACGCCAAAGAAAAAACCTGCCATTTGTGCAGGTTTTTTCTTTTACGTATCACGATTTGAACTCTTGGGTCATGTACGGCCTATGTGCTAGAACCTCAGATTGTGCATCAATTGTTCGACTAGTGTTTGGTCACGCTCTTGGTAAGGGACCATTGCCTCTACAATCTGCAGGGCCGCTTCCATTTGTTCTGCTGGAACGTACAGGGATAGCGGCATCTGGAGTCTATTCACAGACATGAGATAGATACTCTCGATGTCATCGTTGTTGGTAATCGCAAAGGATCCGAATTGTTCGTATGGGTATAACCTCTCACCTACGTACACCCCGCTATAATCTATGGTGAACTGGTGATCTTTTGGTTGTCTGCTCGCAAAAGCAGCTAATGCGATAACCGCCAAAACAATAGTAATTACTGCAAATATGCTCCCGGATGTTAGGAAGTAGCAGGCAACAGCTACAACCGCAGCTATGAACCCTAGCCCCATGTACCATCCTGCATTCTTAGGGTGATGGATGAATTCTGGGCCTACCCAGCTGACAGATTGTGACTCACCCACGTTGTCTTGCATACGAATATTGTACCCTACTCAATAAGTATTTTGTGTCACTAATCGAAGTGACACAGGCTTCACATCTGTGTCAGCAGGCGTTATTTCTTGATGACCACTCAGCCATCTTATCCAGGATCTCCTGAAGCTCTAGGCCTTTAACAGTCAGACAGTAATAGTTGCTGCGCTTGTCATCAATATTGCAGTCGCGGCTGATGATGTCTTCTTCCAAGAGAAAATGCAGACGTTGGCTAAGTGTTCTGGGACTGATTCCGCCCGATGCTGTTGACAGCTCAGAGAATGTCCGTGCTCCTTCACACAGCTCTCGTAATAGTACTGGAGTCCATTTGTCACCGAGTATTGAAGCCGCGTATCGCACACAGCTCGGTTTTGTGTTTTGTTGATTCATATCTATACTATATCACATTTAAAGAGTATTAGCTACTCTTGTTTTCCCTACGGGTCTTGATAGAAATAATTCTGAGACCAATTGCTAGCAGCAAAGCTGTGACAGTAACAATCACGGCGTATTTGATGAGATCTTTTACAATCACGCTTGCTAGAGGTTCTAGGATGATATTGGCCGCCTCGCCCTCTGCATTTGATCCAATCGATCTGAGGATAAGCATTGTGGCGACTATGAACATTCCCGTAGCAACTGCCCCACCAACAGCACTCGTTATCAGTCGTCCACTGAGTCGCCGAAGGCCGAGTGATCTATTGCCGCTTGCGAATACAATTACTACTGATGAGGCAGCAGCTATAGCTATGAATATAAGTGGTAGTTTTTGGCTCACCCCATAGAGTGCTGGCAGACTGTCCAGCTGTTCGTATATAGGCTCTTCGCCCTCGCGGTTCAGGGAGTCAACTGTATAGACACTTTCGCCCAAGAAATCGTCATTGTTCAGTATATCTGATCGTATTTGACTAGCAGCCAGTTCATAGTTTGCCAGGCTGGATTGGCAGCTGGCTCCTATTGGGTCTCGTCTGGCTTCTTGGACCTTCTCCTCTGTACACTCGGGTAGGTTCTCATACTCGTTTAGCAGCTCGTTGTAGAGAGCGTCGGCAAACGACGTTTTTGTGTCTCCAAGGTTTATCGTAAACTCTGGCCTATCTGCTTCTCCTTCGAGCCAGGCAAAAACACCAGATATGACGCTGTTTGACCACGCTCGAACGTCACTACTGTCTAGCGCCTGCTGCGCCGCTCTCAAGGCTACTTTTTCATCAATCTCGACACCCTCGCCTCCTTCTTCAGAGGTCTCTATGTCTATTGAGCCAATAGCATCAATAGCGTTTTGATAAGTATCGGACTCGTCCAGCCAGCCAACTACTGTTTCTTGGTTACCAATAGTGCTGTTGGCGGTAAAGCTCACGGCGAAGAGCGTGTAGGACCCAGCTAGCGTCAGTGTACCAACCCACAGCAAGAAACCCTTTATGTATCTCATGCATCCATTCTAGCACTAAGCGTCAATTTGCTAGTTGATGCTGGCAGTATCATGCTATTCTAGATCGCATGACGAATGTGGGATCAGCGCCTGGTAGTGCTCAGGTAGACACAAAAGAGCTCGGTAAATCTATCGGTGATGCCCGTCGAGCTGTTGGACTCACCCAGCAGGAGCTATGCATCAAAGCAGGACTGTCATATTCAACACTTGCCAAGATAGAACGGGGTGCAATAAAAACACCAAGTGTATTTACTGTAGCGATTATAGCCCAAGCCACAAATACCACTGTGGAACAGCTCATTGGTATGCAGCCTCTCACCGAGGCAGCTCGTGAGAGCGCACCTGTAGTCGACTACAAAACGTCCAAAACAGGCATCAGATTTATCTACTTTGACATTAACGGTGTACTTGTACGATTTTTCCACGGGGCATTCAATCAACTAGCCGCTGATACGAATGTATCGGCCAGCGTTATCGAGACGGCTTTTTGGCATTACAATGACGCTGTCTGTCGTGGTGAGATGACCATGGATGAGTTTAACCGGGCATTGGCTAGCCGGATTAAGGTAGATGCAATCGATTGGCAGAAATACTATATGAGCACAATCGAGCCACTATCAGAGGTCCAGGAATGCCTGAAGTGGGCTGCAGAACATTACCGAGTCGGGCTGCTTAGTAACATCATGCCCGGGTTTATTACCCAGATGATGAACAGCGGCGTACTACCTAGTCTGGCCTATAGTGCGGTCATTGATAGCTCGGTTGTTGGCGCGATTAAACCAGAGCCGAGTATTTATCAGCTAGCAACAGAGCGCTCTGGTGTCCAGGCAGAAGAGATACTGTTTGTTGATGACTCTCGGACGAACCTAATGGCGGCCGAGCGCATGGGTTGGCAGGTGCTGTGGCTAGACGACTATCAACCTACGCAATCAGTAGATCGCATCAAACAAGCTCTCGAATTTTAGGCATATACGTACAAAATTCGGCATCCGTTTAATCTAAAACTGAACATATATGTACAAAATTAGGCTTTTAATATAAACTTTGACAATGTTTTTAAGAAAAACACTCGACCTAATTACATCTCGGCTAAACAAGGGTAAGGTCATCATACTCATAGGCGCCCGCCAGGTTGGCAAGACGACTTTGACCAAAGACCTGCTTGCTCTCTACCCTGCCGGAAAAACCCTGGTCTTAAATGGCGATAACTACGAGGCGCAGAGGCTGTCAAAGATGGAGGGTCATGAGATTCTCGAGCTGATTGCTGATTACGACTGCCTGCTCATAGATGAGGCTCACAAAGTCAGTAGAATCGGCGACATTATAAAATCAATGGTTGATCACTACGGCAAAGACAAGCAGATCATCCTGACAGGCAGCTCCACAGTTAACCTCATCGATAGCACCACAGAGCCTCTGACAGGTCGTAAGCGGGTGTTTGAGCTCTACCCTATCTCGCTGCCAGAATACGCACCAGAGGGCCTAGAGAGCTCTCAGGAGCTGCATCAGCTCATGCTCTATGGTCTATATCCAGAGGTCTTGAACGAGGATGATCCACAAGACAAGCTAGACGCACTGATGGAGCTAGCAGAGAGCAGTCTATATCGTGACGTGCTAGATGTTACAGGCGCACGTGCTAGCGGGGATCTCGTGGCGCTACTGCGCTATCTAGCCAGCAATATAGGCGAGACAATCAGCATCAATGACGCCAGCATTAAGCTCAGTATTGATAGGCGCACAATTGATCGCTACATAGATCTGCTGACTAAGAGCTTTATTGTTTATACGCTGATGCCCTACTCAAGGGCTGGTAGTATCCGCCGGTCGTACAAAGTATATTTCTGGGATACCGGTATACGAAATGCCCTATTAGAGGATTTCACCCCGCTGGATCAGCGCCAGGATACAGATAGGTTGTGGCAGAACTTCGTTATAAGTGAACGGCTAAAAGCTGCCACGTACAGCCAGCAGCTCGCACAGCATTATTTTTGGCGTAGCTATGACGGTGCAGAGGTAGATCTGGTCGAGCAGCGCGGCCAGCAGATCCATGGCTACCGTATCAGCTGGGACGGCAAAAATGTACGTGAAAGCCAGGTATTTAATGACCTCTCCCCTACCTCGCAGCAAGTCATAGAGCCCGATACCTTATCGCTTATGCTCGACTCAGCTTGATGCACGGGCTAGTCTCTAGATATGACGGAAAAACTATCCCCAACGTCTACACCAGACGAGCATCGACGGTTTGAACTGGCATCGCCTTACGACGAGGTCTCGGGAGGCCGGTCTTTGGCCGCACAGAGAACCTCATTACTGCGTAACTATCTCGTTGATCTAGATAATTACGGGATTGATATCGTTGCAGCTACAGTGTTCGGCTCAAGTGTAAAAGGTAGATGTAGGCGGGGGAGTGACCTGGATTGTTTCATTTATACGAGAACAATGGTCACAGGGATGCTTGGCGTGTCCTGGCTTTTTAATATGGATGATGGTTTCACTAGTCATGTACGGAGAACCGAGGGTGATGATCGATTTACTGGCTTGAATGTCTTTTCCATCACGGAACAGAACCTGTTAGATAAGATTGATACTTGCGTAAAGAATCCTGAGAACTTAAGACTTGAACCAAATGTCATTGATTATATTTCTGGTTTGTTTTTACCAAGTATTGGACCATTTGAGATCAAGCGATTGCGCTCGCATGTGGTCGAATCTATTGAAAAGTCATCTAAGGGTATGGAGCTAACGAGGAGGATCGCTCGTATGCTGGAAACGACAGAAGAGCTTAACAGAGGAGCATCGATAGACTACCCGCAGGATGTATATGGCTTCAGGCGAATGTACCAACTGATTTAAAACTGGATCGAGTCGAGTTCAGACCGGAGGGTTTCTAGCTGGGACTTAGTTTCATCCACTAGTGCTTTAGGGGCTTTAGCTACGTAGTTTTCATTTGCCAGACGAGCTTCTAGGGACTTTATCTGGGACAGCAGAGATTTCTTTTTATCTGATTTGGCTTTTTCGTAAGATTTTACCTCTTGTGGTGTGGCCTGGATCGTCACCAGCGGACTGAGAGTTATGCCGGTGGCCTCCCCTACCTCAAAGCGAGTTAGTTTGGTGATGACTGCAGCGTCTTCTGGGGTTAGATCCATGGATACGCCAATGACTCTGGTGCCTAGCACCAGCTGTTTGTCGGCAACTCTTAGGTCAGAAACAATGCCCTGCATGCTGGCAAACTTTTCTGCTGCATTTTCATTGGTAGCAAAGCCTTCAGGCCATGGGTCAGAGGCGAGCAGACTCGGCTCACCGGTATTTTGCCAGATAGCTTCTGTAATGAATGGCATGAAAGGGTGCGCTAGCACTAGTGTGCGCCTGAGGATCTCTTTGAGCAGAGCCGGATTCGGGACGGCTTTACTAGCCTCCAGATACCAGTCTGCTAGGTCATCCCAGATGTAGTGGTAGAGCTCGTAAGCCGCTTCATTCAGACGGTATGTAGACATCGCCTTGTCGATAGCGGCCTGTCTGGTGTTGAACTGCTGACATATCCAGTGGTCAGCACTAGATATTGGTGCTGGGTCTTCACTGCCGTCCTCCATGCCATCAATAAACCGTGCAATGTTCCAGAGTTTATTGCAGAAATTGCGCTGTGGTAGCACCTTGTTCTCGCCTAGAGGCGAATCATTGCCGGGAGTATTGGTAAGAGCTGCAGTGAATCGTAGAGCGTCAGTGCCATATTTAGCAGTCAGCTTTAGCGGGTCGAGGACATTACCTTTGCTTTTACTCATTTTGGCGCCGTGCTCATCTGTTACGAGGCCCCAGAGATAGATATCGCGGAAGGGCACTTTGCCGTGCCTGTAGAGACTGAACATCACCATGCGCGTAACCCATTTGTGCAGGATCTCTTTGGCTGTACCCATCAGGCTAGTAGGGTAGAACGCATCGAAATCATCGACGGTGCTTTGCAGCGTGGCATAGGGCCACTGACCAGAGCTATACCAAGTATCAAACGTATCTGTCTCTGCCTGGTAATTATCCTCGCCGTAATAGTCGATTGCTTCCTGCTCTGTGAAGGCGATGATGTATTCGTCAAGCGAGCTGTCGGCGGAGTCCAAGCGGTAGTAGACAGGGATGGTTATGCCCCACCAGGTGCCTCTCGAAATACACCAGTCGTGCTCGTTTTCTAGCCAGTTGGTGGCGATTTTTTTGAAGCGGGCAGGGTAGACGTTCAGGTCGTTCTCGAATGCTTCCAGTACTGGTTTGTTGAGCTCTGCCATACGTACGAACCACTGCAGGCTGATCTGCGGCTCGATCATGTTTTTACATCGGTCGTGTAGGGCTACAGCGTGAACCTTTGACTCTGTTTTGACGAGCAATCCTTTGCGCTCAAGTTTCTCGACGATTTTGTCCCTAGCTTCAGTTATTGGCATGCCGGTAAATTCCTCGGCTATCTCCAGCAGATTGCCGTTTTCGTCTATGATTTGCTGCTTGTCTAGGTTGTGTCTTTCGGCTATTTCAAAGTCTGTTGCGTCATGCCACGGGGTGATAGTCATAGCACCGGTACCAAACTTCATATCTATAGCCTCGTCCTTAATAACTGTGGCAGTGATTGGGCCGTTAATCCACTCCGTCTCGAATGTATCCCCGTGTTTGTAGTCGGAATAGCGCTCGTCATCTGGGTGCATGACGACGTATTTATCACCGAACTTAGTCTCGGGTCTGGCTGTACCTATCTCAAACGGACCATATTTGAACGTGTAGAATGGATCCTCTCGCTCTTCTCTCTCAACTTCGATATCTGCAAAGGCTGCATGGCAGTTAGGACACCAGTTAACAATACGTCTACCTCTGTATATATGGCCATCCTTGTGCATCTGTTTGAATGTTTCATAAACTGTGTCGATGACGTCCTGATCTAGTGTGAATTTCAGCCTGGACCAGTCAGCGCTAAAGCCCATGGAGCGAAACTGGTTTAGGATATTGTCCTGCGAGCTACGCGTGAATTCTTCGACTTGTTTGTAAAACTCCTCACGCCCTAGATCAAACCTAGTCAGGCCCTGTTCTTTGAGCCTTTTTTCGTATACGAACTGCGTTTCAATACCGGCATGGTCAGTGCCTGGCTGCCAGAGAGTAGGGTGGCCCTGCGCGCGCTTGTATCTGGTAATTATGTCTTCCAGGGTATAGCCCACGGCGTGTCCAGCATGCAGGCTGCCGTTGGCATTGGGTGGTGGCATGATTATTGTGAAGGGTTCTTTTGCAGCGTCTTTAGTCTGCGGTTTGAACACTCCTGCGTCCTCCCACTGTGCATATAGCCCATCCTCATATTTGCCTGGGTCGTAAGTTTTATCAAAACCCATGTTATTACCTCTGTTTCATAAGTCTTAAGTTGTATTGTAAATCTAAATAAGGAGAAAGTTAAGCCCCGCAGGGGACTACGACGTACACAGTTATGAAAACTCGTCTGAACATGACGCTAGTTTAGCACGGCGGCAGGAGCTAATTTTGTGAAAGTTAATTAAATTGTAATCCACGTGAAAGACAAATAAGACTCCTTGTAGGGTGCCCAGCTACAGTGTTTCCAGATTCACGTGTTTGTTTTGGTTGCTATATTGTACCAACAGACAAGAACGGGAGATGCTTTTTAATAGATCTTTAAACCTGCGGTTTAGCTACATAGAGAGACTAGGGTTGATGCCCAGTGTGTAGGGATCAGCGGGGTCCATCTCGTTCATGATTTGATGGCAGCAGAGACAGGCGATCATGGCTCCATTATCTGTACATAGCCCAATCGGTGCGTACTGGATATCTATCGGTAGGCGCTCAGTAAGTTGTGCTCGTAACTCTTGGCTAGCAGCGACCCCCCCGGCTATTACGACGTCCTTGGGTTGGAATTCTTCGTAGGCTTTGATTGTTTTATCGACTACTGTTTTCACGGCAGTTTTTTGGAATGAGGCAGCGACATCTGCTTTTTGAACTTCTGAGAGGTGCTGTGCTATCTCAAAACTAGGCATAGCGTGATCACCACCAGCTAGCCCCTGGCAGAGCCTCAGGACGGCTGTCTTGATCCCAGAGAAGCTAAAGTTATAGTCGCCAGCTATCCTAGAGATAGGCAGAGTATATTTGTCTGGGTCACCATCTGTCGCAATCTTGGCGATCGACGGCCCACCGGGGTAGGGAAGTCCGAGTATGCGGGCGACCTTGTCGAATGCCTCGCCAATAGCGTCATCTTGCGCTTGACCTAGCAGATCATAGTCACCGTGATCTCTAAAAAGAACCAACTGGCTGTGCTTACCTGACACAATCAGCGCAAGCAGCGGGAACGCAGGCTGTCTCGACGGCAAAGCCGGCCGGCCGTCTCTTATCTCGGGTGACTCATAAGAAGTCAGGTAGTTTGCGTAAACATGTCCCTCCACATGATTACACGCATACAGCGGCTTGTCCTTAACAATAGCTAGCACCCTAGCTGTAGTCGCTCCTATCAGTAGCGATCCAGATAACCCAGCGCCGTAGGTGACGCCGATGGCATCTATATCGTTCCAGGCTACATCAGCCTCTTTGAGGGCCTGCTCTATCATCGGGTTCATTGCTTCTAGATGGCTTCTGGCAGCTATCTCAGGAACGATACCACCATATTCGGCATGGATATCTATCTGGCTGAGTACGGAGTTGGACAACAGCTCCCTACCGTCTCGGACGACTCCAACACTTGTTTCATCACAACTTGTTTCGATTCCTAGCACCAGCATAGATTTGCTATTATACAGCGCTTGAATGTATTTCTAGCTATTGACAAAGTAGAGTAATTGTAGCTTTAAGTATTGACAAAACGAAGAATTTCTGCTAAATTTGTTAAGCATTAAGCACAAAAATAAAAAAACTAAATAGTAAGCAACAAACGAAGAAGTTATAGCCATGCGATTCGGAAGAAGAAATAGACCCCCAAATTTTGTAATCAGTGAATCTGACGGAGAGCAGCGCGTACAACATATAGGAACTGACAGCAGAGCAGTGTCGGCTAATATAGGAAAAAGAGTCGGTGCGGATATCAAGAAGGTTCGAGATGACGCATCTGCCAGAGCGGAAGAGCTTAAGGCGGAACTTGCAGATCTTCATAAAACCGTAGATAAAGCAGACAGAGATCTCGCTGAACGGCTCAAGAAAGTTGAAGTGGAAGACGCTAGGCGAGCTGAGATGCATAGGGCTACGACTCCTTTTGGTCCAGGGAATAACGAGTGGGCAGTAAAGCATCTTGGTTCTGACGGTGCTACTTCTATGATAGGGGCAGCCACTGAAAGCAGTGACACTGGTAGTGTGGCTAGTAGGACCCTGGCTGATATCGACGGACCCACTAGCCATGATTATAGGCTTCCATCTGATACCGGCACCGTAACCAGAACAGTTAAGGACCCAGTAACTGGCGAAAAAAGAGATGTGGTTTTTCTCTCTGCTGATGCTCCAGCTCCAAACGGAAATAGTCAAACTACTCAGGCCCCAGAGTCTACAAAAGATGGCTCGACACCGAATAAGCGCAGAAGATTCCGCCTCAGGCGAAAGAAAGAAGCAAAGGAAACCGCACCTGGGCAGTCTGTTCAAGGCGTAGTAGACACCACCTCTCCTGCAGAAGTCTACTCGTCAACTGAGGGGGTTGAACCAACACCTGCCCCTGAAGTAGCAACTCCGACTGTTGTTAGACCTAAAGTAGCACCTCAGCCTGGAGGAGCAACCGAAAGTTTCACGAATGAGCCAGGCATGGATTTATCTGCAGAACCAGATCATGACAAAGGTAAGATTGGAGACAAAAACCCTTCAGGCGACGAAGAGTGGTCATACAAGCCTCCGGCGATACTTATGCGCGATGATCCTATGTACGGCACGCACCATGAACTAACCGCAATATATAACGACGAAGGGCTAGGCATGGGACCGCAAATTGCCACAGAAATGGCAAAGGCTTTAGGCCTAGGCCCTCAGAAAGCCGAAGAGCTAACTGATGATCAGCTAGCCGAGCGAGAAGGCGTAGTTATTGATGACGGCAGAGGGGCTAGGGTGTACGCTGATCACAACGCAGAAACGCAGCTAGCATTGCAAGCAGCCGCGGAGACAGCGGACGATTTAGATGAGACCATAGAGCCTGAACCGAGTCAGAGAGACAGCCTTAGGGCACTTCTTCATGCTTACGGCCCTGAGGTAGCTCAAGAGCTGATTGCAGCAGACAGATCGGTTAGAGCAGCAAGTGTGCACCAACCTCTTGGTATACTTGCGCTCGGCGCTGGGAGGCAGGCTAGCAGCGAGGCTCCTCAATTACCGCCATTAGACACCCCTATCTACAACACCAACCCAGACATGCCATCAGGCGAGATAGTCTGGATGACTGATATTGAAGCGCATCCCGGTTCTGTAGACGATACACAGGCAGTTCCTGCAGGAAGTGCGGATGAAGTCGTCCCAGCTATAGTCGATCCCTTTGCTGATCAGGAGTCATGGACACCCACAGCTGAAGACACGAAGGCCTTTATAGGTCTAACCACTCTGTACAATCCTGACGATTGGACAGAAGCTGAGCAGAGTGCAAGTGTTCTGTCAGCTACCAATGAAGCAGGTCGGGTTGCAGGTACTCACTCGAACGGACTAGCTCCCAACTCTCATAACGAAGAACCTGTGATTTCCTCAAACGAGACATTTGGCGGGTTCATGGAAAGAGTCAGTGGAGAGGTACCTGTAGTAACCGTTGGTGAATCAGACTCCGCAGAAGAGTTAGAAACTCCACTAAACGAAGGAGGATCCGACCACAAGGAACAGCAGACTCCTAGTAGTGGTCACTTTAAGGCACTGGTAGGAGGAAGACCCGAAAATTCAGGAAATGGTGAGTCATCTCCACTACAGAAGCTATCCACATCCCTGGTCGACCACGTAGTCGAAGCGAGGGCTGCAACACAAAACGGCAGCGCTGAGGTTAGCCAGGGGCACAAGCCTCTGAGCCAAGAGGAGTTTAGAGAAAAAGCCCAGGATCTATCGTCCCGTCTTGATGCCATGCGTGATTCCCTTGAGCCTCAAACCAAAGAAGTTGACAGGCCTACAGCTCAGGCACGTGAAAACCCCACAGAACCAGATACTAGCATAGCTGATGAAGCAGCTGAGTGGCTTGCTCGTCAGGCGGAACACAACACTGAGCATGATGCTGCTACAGAGGCGAGGCGCCAAGCAAATCAGGCAAGACTAGAGGACCAGGCACGAGCCGAAAGGATACTCGCGGCACCAAGCCCAAGCTCTCTTGGCATAACAGAAATCGCTGATATTCTAGGGGTTGAACCAGATCTGTCAGTTTCTAAAAAAGACTGGGTAGAAAGACTCCAGGCTGAGCAGCGAAGACTAGCAGAAGGTGTAAGAGTATAGACATTGACTTTCTGTCAATAAAATGCTAATATATATTAGGTAAAGCTATGCATAATTTTGAATCAAGACAGACAGAACCCGTAGCCTCTCTTAGAGGGATGAATGTATCTGTTGGTCGTAATGGTCAAGAGGTCATTCATGACACCTCTGGTCAGTTTGTATCAAGGTCCGACTATGATTTGGCTGTACGCTCAGCGCAAGATGCACTTTATGGTGTGATTGCAAATCAAGGCGGTGCTGACAGAGATAGCTTTCTGGACCTAGCAGGGGAGACTGGCCTAGATGCCGTACCTGCTTTTATGGATGCATATACTCCGTGGGTCGGCGGCTCTGCTATCAGGGGCTTTGACGCGGGCAGACTACTTGCGGATGCAAGAAATCACCAAAACCAGGACCAGGTAGACACCGGCAGAGATTATCAAGAGATATTTGGCAGTAAAACAGAATCAGAAATAGCCAGAGAAGGTGCAGAAAACGGCAGACTAAGACGTGGCGAAACAAATGCTAACGACTGGGCCGCGGAAGAAGCTTCACTGCTAGACCTGTCTGCAGGTGCCGGTATATCTGAGATAGCGAGTGTGTTAGGTATTGAGGCGGACTATTCTAGACCAAAGAGCTTTTATGACGAGGCGTTAGTGCGAGCACAATCAGTTGTCAAGAAAGACCAAGCAGCATCTGCGGGTCGAAATCGTACTAAAAAGATTGTGGTTCCCACGAGACCAGACAGAGGTCCGAATCCGACCGCTCTTGCACTGCGTGAACATCAGAACAGAACTACGGAGGCCCTACTCAAACCCACCAAAACGGAGGTGGCTGATGATCTAAAATTTGGTCCGAAGATTTCAGAATTAGCCAGCGAGCTAGGTATAGTTGGCATAGAGTCTATTTTTGAACTACCTGCGGGCGAGGCAGCTGACCTGCTTGGTGTAGATACAGCAGTTATAGAGCGTCTTGATGGTGACCTGACAGAGCTTGTCGAAGACAGGCTAGTCGACATGGCGGTAGCTAGATCAGTAGACCCTGAAACTACTCCAGAGGTTCGCGAGAGGTTCGAAGCCCTCGGCGCAGCCGCACAGAACGAAGCTTATACTAGGGAAGAGCTCCTTGTAGTTGACGTACCTGGGATACCTATGGATGTTCCGCGTGCTGAACTGGTGACAACAGAACCTGAAACGCTTGAGGAGCTGTACGAGCTACGTATCATAGACGCAAGACGTGAAGATCCAGATCTGTCAGAAGAGATCAGCAGGCAGAACGTAGATGCTCTAGATACATTTGCCAAAGACGTCCTGGGCTATAGCATACGGGACGTTGAATTCATGGATGATGACGAGCTGAGAGAAGCTTTCGCGGAGCACTTGGACGGCATAGAATTAGCGCCCGTGTATAGTGACGAGCGTAATGCCCAGCTTGATGCTCTGCTCGCATTAAGCTTAGTACCGAAAATGCGTAAGGATGCTGGTATTGTCAAACAGGATATTCTGCCTGGACGCGCCGAAGGTATAGCACTAGAGATACTAGGCTTTGGTAGCGAAGATAGTCCGGCTGGCATCCATAGCTGGGGTGGCTACAAACAAGTCGCCAGACAGATTTTAGAAAATGGTGGTCACAGGGACAGCGTGACAATTGACATAGACGGTAGGCCCTTAAGTCGACCTAGTCGTCCACAAGACACCGCGACAGTTCCTGGTACCAACTGGTGGAACGCCGATCTTGCAGTGTCAGATGTACAGCCAGTGACACCCGAGTCACCGGATGACACCAGACTTAACATACCAGGTTTATTTTATGATACCTTTGGCGTCAGCTTTACCGGGCTATACGGGCTTGGAGACAAGGACATCAAGCAGATGTTCTCGCTAATTGACGGCAGGGAGCTGTCCCAGGACCCACTTGTGCGTAGACATCAGATTAACCATCTAGTTATGGACAAACTGGAGAATGAAGGTCTATTACCAGAGGATGTAGATGAACTACAAAGACTCCTAGACAGTATCGACGCCGTGAGGGACGGGGAGAAGGAGCGGCTTCTTGATACGTCAAACTACAGACAGTTGCTCCAGGATGCATTCATAGGTGGAGATATCGAACAGCACAGACCTAGTCCGACCAGTAGAGCCGCAGTAGTCCCAGTGCTCACGGTAGGCACCGGTACTCCTGATTCAAGCGGAACTGTTGTTGCTGGTAATACACCAGTTGGGGCTGGTGAGACTGCTACAGACGATGCTAGTAGCAGCGGTGAGAAAAAGCGTTCACGTCGACTTGTAAAGGCAGTAGGTGCCGCAACTCTAGTGTTCAGCTTGGGTCTAGCAGGACTTGCCTTTGCAGGCAGGGGAGGCAACGAAGCCCAGCAGCCGATTGATGATCCGGACAGGTCGGACGAGACAGCGGGCGGCAGCGCCGAAGGTGAGCCAACAGCAGTACCGACTCAGGCAGAGACACCTGCAGCAGAGGACCTAGAGTCTGTAGATGTCAGCGGTGCTATAGATAACCTACCCGATGCTGTTATCCAGAGAGCAGCAGCTGAGGGCAAGGCAGATGATCTACGTCGACTAGTAGAAGACAACGTACTCGTGTTTGGTCAGCAGGAGAGCTATACAGCAGCACTCGCAGAACTATTCGGTATATCTATCGATGATGCTACGGCCCTGGTATACGGTCAGGCAAGAGCTGATGAGTCACTCGGCAGTGCGTTTAGCCAACTTATTAACCAAACCGCAGGATCGCCACTTGGTGCTGAAACTGTGGTAGCAGGTAAGAGAGACGCCTGGAAACCTGCCGGTGAGGGCTCTATCGAACTCGGTCCTGAGATAGCCGATGCTTTCGTACGCAATGGGCTATCAGCAAAGCTCGGCCCGGACTGGCTAAGTAGTCTCGGCCCAGAATGGTTAGCCGCAGCAGGCACTGGTGAAGACTCCGCGAACGAAGACAGTAGCCCTGCAGATGAGGATGCAGCAACTGAGTTAGACGAGCTGCTCGGTGCCCAAGTAGACTCAGACGCGCAAGAGGCCTTTGATGCGTTTTTCGACGAACAAGACGACGAGTAAGTCAGGCCTAGTCTGAGCCTTAAAACCTCCTTGCTAGCAGATGAGGGTTTTGAGGTTCAGGTTGCCTAGCCCTGCTATACTAGGGGCATGAAACGTCACGCTAAAAAAATCGCCGAAAAAGCCCTAAAAGGCAACATCTATAACAAAGCAGTCTTGCCAAAACACTACGGCGTCGCCCTGGCCACTAATGTGCGCAAAGGCTTCCCTGCCCGCGATCTCAAAGTGATCGGTGTGACTGGCACAAACGGCAAAACCAGCACCTGCTACTTGATACACAAAATGTTGGTTGATGCTGGTTATGACGCGGGGCTTATGAGTACTGTCGCTTACGGCGTGAACGATGACATTACCCAGCAGATCGCCCACATGACATCTCAGCCGATTGGGATGCTGATGGGCCGGATCGAGACTATGAAAGCAAAAGGCATGGACTATCTAGTACTAGAGGTCACTAGTCACGCGCTGGCGCAGTTTAGAATCATGGGTGTGCCAATAGATATTGCCGTTATGACGAACATCACACATGAGCATCTGGATTATCACGGGACATTCCAGGCCTATCTGAATGCCAAACTCAAACTATTTAAACTAGCAGGACGTAACAAAAATGGTCGCAAACTAGGGGTAATCAACTCAGACGATGACAATGCAGCTCTTTTCGCCGACCAGGTAGAAAACGTAGCCGCCTATAGCCTAGACGAAAATGCTGGACCGAATGTTGCCAAACCTGTGGGGCTCAAACTCACGCCAAAGGGCAGTAAGTACAAAATGGTTATTGGTAGCGACAGCTACAACATCACCTGCAATCTGCCAGGTAGTTTCAATGTCAGCAACAGCATGGCAGCCGCGCTCGTCGGTCGTGCTCTCGGTCTGACAAAAAAACAGATAGAGAATGGCATCAAATCTCTGCACGGTGTAGAAGGTCGTATGACACGTGTTGACGTAGGCCAGAACTTTGACGTGATCGTTGATTTTGCCCATACGCCGGATAGCTTTGAGAAGCTGTTTGCTGATCTACGACCAGTGGTAAAAGGCCGTCTAATAGGCCTATTTGGCTCTGCAGGCAGGCGCGACGTCGCCAAGCGTGCCACCCAAGGGGAAATAGCGGGCAAATACTGCGACGTAGTGATTGTGACGGAAGAGGACGACCGCGATGTAGACGGTAATGAAATCATGGACCAGATAGCCGGTGGCGCAGAGAAATCAGGCAAAATACGAGACAAAGACCTGCACCTCATCCTGGATCGTACTGAAGCTCTCGAGTTCGCTCTCAAAACAGCCAAAAAGGGCGATACAGTGATACTGCTGGGCAAGGGTCACGAAAAGACGATCGAGCGGGCCATAGGCAGTGGCGGCGAAAAAGACCATGACAATCCGTGGGAAGTCCACCCCTGGAACGAAATCGAAACAACAGAAAAGCTGCTCAAAAAGCTAAACAAATAACCCTACTCAAGGGTTAGTGAGATACAGCGGATAAAGCCGCCGCCTTTGACGAGTTCGGTGCAGCTAGGCGTAATGACCTGTAGTCCTCGTCGCAGTAGTTCAGTCCTTAGCCCGGGTGCGCGGTCGCTCATTATCACGTACTCACCAGTGCTGACGAGATTGCAGGCAAAGCCTTCCTTAGCCTCTTCTAGGCTAACCTCTATTTTCTCAACATCGTTTATTGATCGTATTTTTTCTTGTGATTCTGTGTCAAAAGCGTCTGGGCACCAAGCGATTAGGCTCTCGTCAATTACAGCTAGTGCTAGGTCGAGGTCATAGAAAAAGCTGTCCGGCCAGCCAGAATACTGGTTGATGACAGGCATACCTTCTGCATCGAGCTCAGGAATGGTCTGTAGCCTGACTACTTTTACGTCTGGCCACGTTTTTTCGAGCGCATCTTGGGCAGCAGGACTCGTTCTATAAGTGGTGCCGACAAAGAGATAGTCGCCACAAAAAAGTGCATCACCCTGACCACTGAAAGGGGAGTTCTCGGCTAGAACAATAGTCTCGTAGCCCAGGTCTTCTAAGATTTGTTTGGCGTGGGCTTCTTCGCTCTTTCGTGCGTTTGGTAGGCGAGACATGACAGCGGTGCCGTTTCTTATGAGCGCCCAGTTGGCGGTGTATACCCCATCCTGACAATTGGATGGTTCGTCGACGTGAGTGACCTCTATCCCAGCTGCCCGAAATGCCTTGGTAATTTCGCCGTGTTCCTGAACCGCTTTTTGTTGATCTATTGCAATGGAGCTGTCCATGTGTGAGTTAATAGCAGCATCATCAGCAAAGCATTTTGCCGAGCTAACTAGGACTTTTTTGTTTATTTTTGTCATTCGTAGGAAAGTATATCATAACAGGGGTGGATAGATTGACTTTTCCAAGCATTTATGCTAGTATATACCGATATGGCTTCACATACCCCTAATGTTGTCTCGCATACGCTAACTCCGGCAGCTTTCAGAGTGTTCAGAGGCATAGCTCTACCAAATGATGTGGAGCTATGCCAGATGACTGGTGATGATGATACTTTTTTAGGCATACCCCGGAGTGTAGCTTATCCAGAACATAGCTATGGATCCGACTTCATCCAAGACCTAGTTCAGGTAGACGACCGCAGGCTTCTCAGATTGTCCCCTCACGCACATGGCCTGCTAGGCATCTTGAACGAAGTAAGCGGTGAGCGCCAAGGTGGTCTTGAGCAACCAGAAGTAGGAGCTCTAGACGTTATATCTAGAGCCTTAACTAAACTAGGCTCAGATCTAGCGGCTTTGTCTTCAAGCCATGGAGTATTACCCGGATCTATTACTCCTGAACAGATAGTGGTTGATAGGCTAGAGCCTGTCAGAATGTACTTGCTACCACCTGTTGAGCTGGTAGAGGCTCGTGATGGCATGCTAAGTGAAATTGGCGTCGGTTTAGCAGATACCATAAAGACTACTTCACAAAACGAAGAGGAAGAAAGAATCGCCAAAATTTTAGAAATTCCATTGGTCTCCTGGGGTGAAACAAGCCGACATGCGTAATAAAAGCCGCAATCAACTACAGCAGGATTATTTGAATGCATATGCAGGAGCAGCTGTTGAAGGCGGGCTCACACTGACCGCGTCTCGTTCTGCACAGGGCGTCTTTTTTGTTAGTGAGGAGGGCAAGAACATACGCGCTGTTAAGCCATACGCTTACCTCGGTGGAGAACAAGATGCACATCACGAAAGAGCGATGTATGAGCTTCTTAGTGGTATGGGGTTTTTGACTCTAAAGTCACTGAGCGTAGAAAGACCTGCTGGCCAATCGACTACATATCATGTCACAGAGCACATACCCGGCCTCGTAACGCTGGCGGAAATAATGAGAACAGATCCGAGCGAGCCTTCGGTGGCTTCTATGGTTGATGAGAGCGTTCGTGCAACTGCGCACACAATGGGGTTATTGCATGCGCGAGGTATATCGCTTGGTGATGCGCAGACAAAGAACTTTGCAATAATCGGTCAGGATACATCTCAAGCTGCGGTTTTTGACTTACCTGGTGGTGGTACGCCAGAAACTGGCCACAGAAGAACGGCCCCTTTCACTGATGACATTCTAACTTTCGTTAGGTCAGCGATACACAACAGATACGACAACACAGACAAACTCAGACAACATGTGTTGGCTCCTTATGTAGAAGGAGCTGCAGGCAACCCCGTAACTGATTTGAGCCGTGGGATAGAGCATGCGAGCACTCTTATCGATACACCTGATGTTGCCAGAACAGCAGCGTAGTTGACTTGTTTTTAGCACTCGGGTAGTATGAGTGCCAGGATAAAACAGGGAACAGCGATGAGTACAATCACACCACTGGCTAACCTAGTGTTAGCAACTGCTGACAAAGCAGAGACAAAGACATCCAGCGGTATTTATCTGCCTGAGGGTGCACAGGAAAAGCCCAAGACAGCCACTGTTGAGTCAGTCGGTCCAATGGTTGTCGGTGTCAAAAAGGGCGACAAAATAATTTATGAAAGCTTTAGCGGTACAGAGGTCAAGCATGGTGGTACTGACTATGTACTAGTGCGAGAAGACAAAGTCCTAGCAGTAGTTGGGCAGTAGGAGGAATATAGAGTAATGGCAAAACAAGTATTTTATGATGCGGACGCACGTGAGCGTCTACTGGGTGGGGCAAAAGCTCTCTACGATGCGGTCAAGACGACTATGGGGCCAAAGGGCCGCAATGTCGTGATCGCTAAATCTTACGGTGCACCAACAATCACTCATGACGGCGTGACCGTTGCTAAAGGTGTAGAGCTCGCTGACAATGACCCAGAAACATACGGCTACAAGGTCGGTGCAGAACTTATCAAACAAGCTGCCAGCAAGATGAATGATGCGGCTGGTGATGGCACTACTACTGTTACTGTGTTGACTTATCACATCCTGAATGAGGCTAATAAGCTAATTGCAGCCGGCCACAACCCAATGCTACTCAGGAAAGGTCTCGAGGCGGCTGCAGAAGACGCACTCAAAGCGCTAGAGGGTATGCGCGAAGACATTGGTTCTGACAAAAAACGGGTTGCCCAAGTAGCCACCATATCTGCCGGAGACGCTGCTATAGGTGATTTGATCGCAGATGTTATGGATAGCGTCGGTAAAGACGGCGTAGTCACGGTCGAAGAGGGCCAGGGGCTAAGTATGGAGAGTGAAGTTGTCGAAGGTTTCACTTTCGATCGTGGCTTTGTCAGCCCCTATATGGTGACAGACACTTCTCGAATGGAGGCAGTGTATGAACAGCCAGCTGTCGTTATCACAGATAAAAAGCTAACCAATATTCAAGAATTCCTGCCGATCCTAGAAAAGCTTGCTCAAGCCGGCAAAAAAGACGTTGTGCTCATCGCTGAAGACGTAGAGGGTGAAGCGCTAGGCACACTAGTGCTCAACAAGCTAAAAGGTGTGTTTAATACACTAGCCATCAAAGCCCCATCATTTGGTGATCGCCGCGCCGGAGTACTCGAAGATATCGCAGTACTTACTGGAGCAACGGTTATCTCCGAGGACCGCGGCCATAGCTTTGAAGACGCAGACCTAGATATGGTTGGCTCTGCTCGCAAGGTTATTGCTGACAAAGACGGTACGACAATTATCGAGGGTGCAGGCAAGCCAGCTGATCTGAAAAGCCGAATAGCCGAGATCAAAACCCAGTCTGCTGCTGCAAATAGCGAATACGACAAGGAGCATCTAGACGAGCGAGCTGCCGCGCTTAACGGCAAAGTTGCTGTTATCAAGGTAGGTGGAGCCACAGAGACTGAGATAGAGGAGAAAAAATACCGTGTAGACGACGCTGTCGCCGCGGTCAAAGCAGCACTGGATGAGGGTATCGTGCCAGGTGGTGGGGTAACTCTTGTGAATCTAGTGACGGCTATATCCAGTCCAAAGACAGATGACCAAGCCGCTGTAGCTGGCTCACAGATACTCGAAAATGCTCTGCAGATGCCGTTTAGAATTCTGCTCGAAAATGCTGGTCTGAATGCTGACGAATGGCTACCTCAGGTGCGTAAGAGTAAGCCTGGTCAAGGTCTCAATGTGAACACACCTGAGAAATTAGTGGATATGAAATCCACAGGGGTAGTTGACCCAGCACGCGTGACGCGCGAAGCCATCCAGAATGCAGTCAGTATAGCCGGCACTAGCATGACTATGGGTGCATTAGTGGTCGATATTCCGGAAAAGGAAGAGTCCGCCCCAGATATGTCCGGCATGGGCATGTAGCTGATTAAGGAGGAAGGATACCTTCCCCCTTGGACGCGGGGAAAGCGGGGCTTTCTCCGGTGATCCACCCACCGAGAGCAGAATACTTCTGTAATGAGCGAGTAATTACAAAAGTATGACTATCTGTGCAAGACGATCCCCCTGCGCACTATGATGTTGCACAACAGAGGACAAGAGCTAGTTATTAAATAAACTATCTTGCAAATATTTCCTGTTTATGCTAGAATAGTATTATTAAGCAATAAATGTGAGGTTTTATGGCTAATTTTTGGAACCGTGGTCGTGATGGCGTAAATGACGCCCAGGACTACCTACGCAGCACTGACCATGTCAGTCGACCAATGGCACTTCTTTTGAGCCTGTTTGGATTTTTACTAGTTTTTGCAGTTGTTTTCAGTCTTTTCTTGGGCGGACGATGGCTTTGGAACAAGCTAACAGAAGATAACTCTAACGACAGAGACACAGTCCAGACAGTGACTGCTCCAAGCACCACAAGTAGCTCTGATAGCACTGACGGTCCTTCAGTTACAGTTGTCGATAATGAAACTGACACTGACTCAAGCTCAACGAGTGATGATGACTCAACCAGCGAGACTACTACAGACGACGCTGACGCAGACGAGAATGACAAGTCTCCAGCCGCAACCTCACTTCCTCGTACAGGTCCAACTGAAAACGCACTAGCTCTAGTAGCAGTAACTGTTATAGCTGGTGTGGTTCATAACATTTACGCTCGCTCACGCAGCTAGAGTTCAGCCAAAGTCTTACTACCGAGCAAAGCTCGAGAGGGTAGTACTAATAAATGGTGAAAAAACGAGACGATCGTCTCGTTTTTTCACCAATTTGGGTGTTTATGGGGCTATGTTTTCTAAATTCTTCCGTCTATCGCCTATCGTCTATATACTTATCATATGCTTGATGACCAAAACTATGTACAAAATATTGATCCAGAGGACGCGCTAGGATTGGCCGCCGCTCAGTGGGAGCAGTTAGAACACCAGTTCGATATACCAGAGCTGAGTGAGCCTAAAAATATTGTGTTCGCTGGTATGGGTGGATCTGCACTGGCGGCACTTATTTCTGTAACCTGGCCAGGATATAAAGTCCCCTTCGAAGTTATTCGTGACTACCAGCTACCTAGATATGTTGACTCAGATACGCTGGCGGTCATCTCTAGCTATTCAGGCAACACAGAAGAGGCCGTCTCTTGTCTAGAAGACGCACTGCACAAAGGTGCCCAAACAGTGGTTGTAGATGGTGGGGGAAGGCTCATGGATCTTGCCCGTGAAAAAGGTCTGCTCAACGTAGAGCTGCCTAAAGCATCTCAGCCGCGCTATGCAGTCATGTACGCGCTAAAGGCATTAGTAGTGCTGCTGGAGCGAGCCGGCCAAGTCTCAGAAGAGTCTGCTGAAGCCGCACTTCATGAAGCAGCAGAGTTTCTAAAGGAATCAATCACTGCTTGGGTACCCGGTGTAGCAACAGCTGATAACACGGCAAAACAACTAGCCCAGGAAATGATCGGCTCCAGCCCAGTGATCTATGCAGGACCCGTACTGGCTCCAGCAGCGTATAAATGGAAGATTAGTTTTAACGAAAACGCCAAAAACATTGCCTGGTGGGGGCAGTACCCAGAGTTTAATCACAACGAATTCATGGGTTGGACATCGCATCCAGTTAATAAGCCCTACGAAGTAATCGATCTACGTTCCAGTTTTGATCATGAGCGTATCCAAAGGCGTTTTGAATTGAGTGACCGCTTGCTATCAGGCAAGAGGCCAAAGGCTCATGTCGTAAATGCGCAGGGTGACACGATGCTGCAGCAGCTTCTCTGGACCATTGTCTACGGTGATTTCGTTAGCCTCTATACGGCGATCCTGAATGGTGTTAACCCAACGCCAGTGCATCTCATAGAAAAATTCAAAAAAGAATTGAACACTCAGACCAGCCAGCAATAGAGTCGGCAAAAGCCGCTCTTTTACTGTCTTCACAGGCTATAATCGCTAATTGTTTACAATTATACTTTGTATATTTTCCTTCCGGGAGCAGCAGGAGCAGTGCCATATGCACAGCAACCTGCTACTGTCCTCAGGAGAAGTTCGATTCTATCTCTGTGCCTGAAGTGCTTACCGCCACGGGTAGGGGAGATTTTTCTTCCTTAGGTGTCGGGAACGCACGGCGTTCTCGGGTGATCCTCTCACCGGAGCAGAATACCCATGCAATGAACAAGTAATTGCATATGCGGGCCCAGCCGACGGACCGGCAAAACTGCAGTTCGCCATTCGCCCGGAAGATGTTCAAGTCGCAGAGACGGGCCTTGCCGCGACAGTACGCGTGGTGGAGCCACTCGGGCCGCATCTGTTG